>NZ_JAAEDW010000003.1:0-222810 GCF_013346885.1 Gilliamella sp. ESL0232
ATGCTCGGATTTATTATAAACTCGGCCGGTATTTTTCATTATTTGTAGTAGCTTTTCCCACCGTTTATCTGTTAGCATTGTTCTTGGCATGATGAATCGAGTTATGGTTGTTTTTGGCTGAATTATTGTAACTCACATCATGCCGTATAAAAAATAATCACGAAAGATCAACACGCCCTAGCAAACTCGAAAACAACGCAATAAAATTTAACATAAGTGCAAAGTTCGTCACACATTTGATAAACCAAATAATGAAGCCACAACCGAAAGGGTAATAACTTTTCCTATAATTTAATAAAGCTAAATTACCATAAATTGAATTTTTTGATTACTGCATTGTGCGCTATTTCATAAAATGGGTAAAAAACCGATCAATGCACACATAATGCTCCATTGTTACCATCAGAAGAAGCATAATAGGCGCTACCATAAGCTGAACTAATATGATACTGCCAACCAAGCGACAAAGGGTAAGACTCTGTTGACCAATAGTATGATTCAGTAAAATCACTATTATGATAATAATTTTTACGAGTACTCCCCCATTCTGCAAATAAACTGCCACCAATTCGACGCTGATAATTATTAGGTTGTCCTGGTAAACCACCACTCCAAAATCGATTATTGCCATTAGTCATATCAATAGTATTTGCGACATGGTAACCCGCCTTTTCCAAAGTCATACAAAATTCTTTAGCATCAAGATAACTCATTTCTTCAGAATTTGCTATAAACCATTTATCTATCTTAAAACTGTATATTTTGTTCTTTTTTGCTTTATCCGCATAAATAATAAATGTAGTAGGAACCGCTGTTGCTGCTTGTTCTACTGTTGAAGTATAGCTTGGCCCCATTAAATCAATTCTAGCAATATTGGCCAGCTTTCCTTTTTCGTGAGTAACATTAATATTAATGCCTGAATCCACTGGTAATTTAGTGTAAGTAAACTCACGGGCAAGCCCTCCGGCTGTCATTAAATAAAAATGTAACCCATTCGCCGCTGTATTTGGAAAGTTCATAAATGGTTGTTGGATATTTTGTGGTTTAAACCCATGATATCTATCCCATTGCTCAGCAGGACCAAGATGCGTACCATAGCTATGGTTCAAATTAGGCTGAGAAAAACAAGTATAAGGATCATTAACTTTAGGGGAAATATAATAGGTAACACTACTACCAATAAATTTACCTGATGAAGCAGGGATACCATATCGCGTGGATAATGTTGCATCATCACTTTTTAAGTAAATGCTATAAGGCGCATAACAAGGATCTAATATTTGAGCATAATTTCTAATTTGTTTACCATCAACATTTCTAATATCTATAGTCAATTCACCACCAGTTACAGTAATTTCATCACCATCATCATCTCTTGCTAGCCCAAAACTTAATAGAACATCATTTAATTTAGCCTTTTTAGTATGATCCATTGGATCTTCCTTATGCTTTTTGGGAAGAAACATCTTAATATCATTTACGCTTTGATTTTCCTCTGGCAGTATAATTGGGCTACTTTTTGATGAACGGTGATTACTTTTATCATATTTTCTACCATCAGACAGTGTAATACTTAATACTCCACTCATGCTATTTGCTTTGCTCTTGTTGTCATCGAAAGTTAAATACGGTGCACTACCGTGGATTACATTTGTCGTAGTAGCCGACAATACAGCTATAGCATTACCTGATAGAATTGTCTCACATAAGAATATCGTCATCAATTGCAACGCATAATGCTTAACGTTCGATTTTAATAAAATTCTTTGTAAGGCGGCATGGGAAGTAATTTTTGCTATTAGTATTCGTTTTGACTTTTTTAGCAAACTTATTAACTTCAATAATTGCATTAAATATAACTTATTAAGCAATAAGCAAACAGTAACAAGAAGAATACAAACTTTTCTGCCTATTCCAAATGGGTATTTAATCATTTTACTACCAACCATTCCATGGATTATTATTTTATAAATGATTTTAAAACAACTTTTGAGATCCATTCACAAAAAAAGAAAAGAGCAACTTATCGGTTATTATAAACACACCAGCTCTATCTATCGCCGTATACTACCATAAAAATTCAATTATTTACAAACAAAGGATACTTTGATAGTGCCTTTATTTTTTTGCTTGTTATAATACAAACTATCTTTTTTAAATAACTAATAAAAAATGGCTACAAATCCTTTATTATCTTTGCGAAATAAAATTAATAAATTAGATAAAACATTGTTAGAGCTTATTGCCCATAGGCGCCAACTTGCAACGCAAGTAATTCATACGAAAATTGAAGCAAACATTCCTGTGCGCGACATTGATCGTGAGCGTTCACTTATCAGAGCCTTAATCAATGAAGGCAAAGACTATCATCTTGATGATATTTTCATTAAACGCTTATATCAATTAATTATTGAAGATTCTGTACTATTACAACAAAAAATCTTGCAAGAAAAGCTTAATCTCAGCACAATCACCACAGCCAAAGTTGCCTTTTTAGGCCCCAAAGGATCTTATTCGCATTCTGCTGCTCGCCGCTATGCTAGCACTCACTTAGATGAAATGATTGAATTAAGCTGTTCAACCTTTAAAGAGATTTTTGAACAAGTCGAAAATAATGCCGTAGATTATGGAATTTTACCAATAGAAAATTCAAGTTCTGGCTCAATTAATGAAGTTTATGATTTATTGCAAAAAACTAATCTACATATTATTGGTGAGCTCTCTTTACCTATTGATCATTGTGTTCTTGCTATACAAAATTCACAGCTAGAGCAAATCGATACTATTTATAGCCATCCACAACCATTCCAGCAATGTAGTAACTTCTTAGAGAACTATCCTCATTGGAAAATCATATACTGCGATAGTACTTCATCAGCAATGGAAACTGTAGCTAAATTGAATCAACCTAATGTTGCAGCTATGGGTAATAAAGATGGTGGTGAATTATATGGGCTACAAGTCCTTGAACATAATTTTGCCAATCAAAAAGAAAACATTACTCGTTTTATTGTGTTAGCTCGTCAGCCAATAGAAGTATCTGATCAAATCCCTGCTAAAACCACAATTCTCATGAAAACAGGTCAGCAAGCAGGTGCTTTAGTTGATGCGCTATCGGTATTACGTAACCATAACATTGTTATGACTAAACTTGAATCACGCCCAATTCATGGTACGCCTTGGGAAGAGATGTTTTATATCGATTTGCAAGGTAACATTCATTCTTATGAAATGCAAACAGCTCTCAAAGAATTGGCATCAATGACTTTATATACTAAGGTACTAGGTTGCTATCCTAGTGATTCTATTGTTGCTGCAATGTAATGGCTATGAAAATACAATACTTTCCGCAAGCTGTCCTGACGTGGTATGAACAATATGGCAGAAAATCGCTACCATGGCAGGTCGAAAAAAGCTCTTATCATGTTTGGTTGTCTGAAGTGATGCTACAGCAAACCCAAGTTGCAACGGTTATTCCTTACTTTAATCGTTTTATTGAGCACTTCCCACAAATAACAGATTTAGCAAAAGCGCCAATTGATGATGTATTGCATCTTTGGACAGGACTTGGTTATTATGCAAGAGCACGTAATTTACATAAAGCAGCACAATTAATTGTGGATAAATTTAATGGCATGTTCCCTACAAAGTTCGATGATGTCGTCGCACTTCCAGGCATAGGACGCTCAACAGCTGGTGCAATTTTATCTCTTGCACAAAATCAACATTATCCAATTTTAGATGGCAACGTAAAACGTGTTTTAACCCGATATTTTGCTGTTGAAGGTTGGCCGGGTATTAAAACTGTCGAAAATAAACTTTGGCAATTAAGTGAACAAGTCACACCAAAACATAAGGTAGCAAAATTTAATCAAGCTATGATGGATATTGGGGCTATGGTTTGCACACGCACTAAACCTAAATGCTCCTTATGCCCATTGCAAACCCATTGTCTAGCATATAAAACCGAAAGCTGGCAACTCTATCCTACAAAAAAAACTAAAAATGCCATTCCCCAAAAGACAGCCTATTTTTTAATGCTAGAATATGATCATACAATTTGGCTTGAAAAAAGGCCTCCGTCTGGTATTTGGGGAGGATTATATTGTTTTCCTCAATTTTCAAGTAAACAAGCAATAACTGACTGGTTAAAAAAACAAGGTATCGAAACAACAGCACCAAAGCAACTTGTTGCATTTCGCCACACATTTAGTCATTTTCACTTAGATATTTTTCCTATTTATTGTGTCATTACCAAGTATACAAAATGTTTTAATGAACATAGTGGCTATTGGTATAAACTAAAATCTAACAACGCAAAAATAGGTCTTGCTACCCCTGTTTATAACTTATTAAAACAAACAGTTTAATCACGATTTATTATCAATATTGGTGCACTTTTTAGTGCATCATTATTATTCTTGTTTAACTATAATTTGCTAAGCGCATTAGATCATGCGGCTTTAGTTCAGTTTACTTATTTTATGGTTGGATTGTTATTTCTGGAATAGATTCTTAATCTATTAAGTATCATAATTGATTTTTATACTGAAACACATAATTACCTGAAAGTTTTTGACAGACACAATAATAACTAGATATAAGTTTAAATTAAATATGCATAGCATATTTAATCAGTTGCTTTTTTAATAGCTGACTATTATCAATAACATTCATACCAATTGTTCTTAACGTCTTTTTCAACAAATTATCACCATTAAACATATCTTGAATAGTTTGCATGGCCGTGAGCATAACTAACGCATCTTTGCGACGATTAAACTCAAATGATTTTAAATTTTTTACAAGCCCAATATCTTTATTAGTTTCGATTAATTGTTTAATGGTTGAAACTAATAAAGCAGAATCTTGAAAACCTAAATTTACCCCTTGTCCTGCTAAAGGGTGAATAGTATGAGCAGCATCGCCAATAAGTACTAACCGATGCTTAATAAATTGTTTAGCAAATCGCGCTTTTAATGGGAATACCATTCTAGGGTTAATTAACTGGCATTTACCAACTTTATCACCAGTCAACCGAAATAATTCGTTCGAAAATTCTGATTCAGAAAGTGAAGTTAAAGTAGACGCATTATTTGGTTTTGTCGACCAAACTAAACAACTTTTATTTACATTCCAAAGAGGAAGAAAAGCAATAATTCCATTGGGATAAAACACTTGCCTAGCACAGGATTGATGAGGATATTCAGTTTGAACAGTTGTAATCACAGCATGATGAAGATAATCACGCTCAAGAACAGAAATATTTTCACTCCTACGCACCCAAGAATGAGCACCATCAGCCCCTATCATTAATTTAGCTTGTAAAACAGCTTTATTTGCAAGTGTCAAAAAGACAAAATCATCATTAAATGTACAATCAACTGCTTCATGGCTATAAATTTTAATATTCGAACAGTCTAAGGCAAACTGGTAAAGATAATGAGAAATGACATTATTTTCAATTATGTATCCAAGATTAGAATAACCGTAATCTTTGGCTTGGGCAGACAAATGAGCTTGACCATTTTTTTCCCATACACCTATCTCAGTAAATTCCTGTACACGCTTGCTATTGCATAAATCATCCCATATACCAATTTTTGAAAAGTAGCGCTGGCTAGCGCCATTAATAGCAGAAGCTCTAATACTTATTTCAGCATGAGGCAAGAATTCATGCTGACAAAGTTTAGTATCTATAATCGCAATGTTTAAATCACATTGGCTAAGTGCACAAGCAGTGGCTAAACCAACTAATCCACCACCAACAATTACTACGTCAAATTGTAAATTCATACTAAATAAATGCAACTATTTATTATCATCTAACTTATTATCACTTTTTGATTCAACTTCGTCATCATTCATCGCTTTTTTAAAGCCTTTCAACGCTAAACCAAGATCCGAACCTAAATTACGTAACTTCTTAGTGCCAAATAATAAAATCACCACGGCAAGAAACACTAAAAGATGTGGAATGCTAAAAGACATAATCAAATCCTCTCAATAAATACAACGCTCTGTTAGGATAAGCTTTAAAACAGATTCTATAGGAAACTGATTATACTCTTTTTGTGAAGGGATTTCATGAATAGTTCAAAAATAAAAAAAGACCTGTATAAAACTATACAGGCCAACATGAAATATAAGGAATATAAGGAAAGAAAACAATGAAAAATCCTTACCCTGCTTATTATCCATTTTTTTTCGCTTTCGTCAACGTTTTTATTTATTTTTTCAATTTAAATTATTTCTACATAAAAAATATAAATCAAATAAAATCATAATAATACAAAAAAGCCACCATTAAGATACCTTTGATAAATATCAAATAAACAATAAAAAAACTTTAATTAACACAAAAATAAATATTTTTACACAAAAATACGCATTCTCAAGCAGAAAAAACAATAAATAACTTTTTTTTCAAAAAAATCAACAGTCATAAAAAAAATGAAAAAACAAGATAAAAAAACAAGATATAAAATAAAAAAACAAATTAGCATAGGAATAAAGCAAAACTAATAGATTTTCAATTTTATTAACGTATACAAAAACACAAAAAAATACATTATAATTAATAAACTTATGCAAGAAATAATGGTTCAAAGATGAATACAATTAAAAATAATAATATTAAAACTTTTAAAGATAGACTATATAGCTCAATGCAAGGGTTATCTGTATCAGCCTTCGCTAAAAAATGTGATATGTCAGAAACAGTAATCCGAGATTATTTATCAGGTAAAACATATCCATCACTTACACGTTTAGAAGTCATTGCTGAAAAATGTAATGTTTCCTTTAATTGGCTTGCTACTGGACATAAATTAGAAGTATTAGATCCTAAAGACAGTGAAGAAGTCTATAACGAAAATATTTATCGTATCCCCGTATATAAAAAACAGTTACCAACAAAAGAAGAAGCACAAAAAGAGCGTTTTGTTAGAGAAACGCCTCCAGTAATGAATTATCCTATTGTTGAAGGTTGGGTTAAGCATCGAGGTTTGGATGCTAAAAAATTAATTATATACTGGGCTAAAGGCGATTTAATGTCACCAGAAATAAAGAATAATAACGGGTTGATTCTTAATACAGAAATAAATGAGATTATTGATGGTGCAATCTATTTAATTGAATATGAAGATATTACCTTTTTGAGAAAGATTCGTTTAACACTCAATGGATGGTTGTTAATCTGCAATAATAGCCAATATCCGACTATTGAAGTACCTAAAGTAGACTTTCATAAATATCATATTGTTGGACGCGTTGTACTTATTATAAAAGATATATTTTAAGACCATTAGTGGCTATATATTGACGCTCAATATATAATCATAATATGAGGGAATATAAAACATCATATTTCCTCATCAGCTTTTTAATATTTATAATATTATAAATCGCAGATATATCTAAAATTTCATGTAACAATTTAATGCATAGATAATTTACATATATTTGCGCTATCCTCGTTTTTTATATCATTGATTGTATTATCAATGGAAAACTCTATTATTTGTCAGGCCGAATATGTATCGATTTTTTGAAAAATTAGTATCACCTTATCCAAAAGTTGAATATCAATGTATGCCTAAAAATTTTTTTAATTTCATATGGCAATCAACTAAAGGAACTCGCTTATTTCTACTATTATTAATTATTCTTAGTGCATTCGCTGGTGCTTTTGAAGCCTTTTTATATGCAACTCTTGGTAGGGTTATTGATTGGCTTGCAGCTGTTGAACCTAGCAAATTTTGGCAGCAAGAAAAAACAACATTAGTAATATTAGCTTTAATCATCATAGCAAGTACAATTATTATTGGATTACAAACTATTATTAAACATCAATGCTTAGCCGGCAATTTCCCAATGCGAATGCGCTGGAACCTTCATCGGTTGGTACTCAATCAAAGTATGCGTTTTTTCCAAGATGAATTTGCTGGTAGAATATCAGCCAAAGTCATGCAAACAGCGCTTGCAGTTCGTGATACTTGCTTTTTAGTGACGGAGATTTTTATCTATGTCTTTATTTCGTTTATTACTATGGCAACAATCATCGGGCAATTAGATCTTTGGCTATTAATTCCATTTATAGGCTGGTGTCTAATTTATGGTATTGCTATGTATTATTTTATTCCTCGTTTAAGTAAAATTGCTAGTTTGCAGGCTGATGCTCGTTCTACGATGACAGGACGAGTAACCGATGCCTATACCAACATCATGACAGTAAAACTTTTTTCTCATGCTGGCAATGAAGCAAAATATGCTAAAGAATCAATGGATGAATTTTTAGTCACTGTCAATCAACAAATGCGCTTAGTCAGTAGCTTTGAAATTGTTAATCATTTAATGTCTATTTTGTTGATACTAAGCACTACAGGTATTGCCTTATGGCTATGGAGCAATCAATTAATTGGTGTTGGTGCAATTGCAACAACAACCGCTGTAGCGCTTCGATTAAACGGTTTTTCACATTGGATCATGTGGGAATTGGCAGCTTTATTTGAGAATATTGGCATAGTTAAAGATGGGATTAATACTTTTTCAGCCACTAAAACAGTTATTGATCAACCTAATGCAACATCACTTCATGTTACCCAAGGGAAAATCGAATTTAAGCACATCCATTTTGCTTATGATAAAAAACAACACAACTCAATTATTGAAGATTTAAATTTAACAATCAAACCTGGTGAAAAGATTGGTTTGGTCGGTCGTTCTGGAGCTGGAAAATCAACGCTTATTAATTTATTACTTCGTTTTTACGATTTACAAAGTGGTAATATTTTTATTGATGGTCAAGATATTACTGCCGTTAGTCAAGAAAGCTTACGTTCTAAAATCGGTATGGTGACACAAGATACTTCGTTATTGCATCGCTCAGTACGAGAAAACTTACTTTACGGTAACAAAAATGCTTCTGAAAAGGAGATGAGAGAAGCAGCCAAAAAGGCTCATGCAGATAAATTTATTCAAACACTCGTTGATACAAGAGGTAAAACAGGATACGACGCTTTTGTTGGTGAACGAGGTATAAAATTATCCGGAGGGCAAAGGCAACGTATTGCCATTGCTCGCGTCATTTTAAAAAATGCCCCTATTTTATTATTAGATGAAGCAACAAGTGCATTAGACTCTGAAATTGAGCAAGCAATTCAAGAAAGTCTATATACTTTAATGGAAGGAAAAACCGTTATTGCTATTGCCCATCGATTATCTACAATTGCGGCAATGGATAGACTAATCGTACTTGATCAAGGTAAAATAATCGAACAAGGAACCCATCAAGAATTATTAAACAAGAATGGTTTATACGCACAGCTTTGGAAACATCAGAGCTGTGGTTTTTTAGCCGATAACTTTTAATTTACAAAGAAGGTCAGGACTTATACTAAATATAAAATATATATATCCTGACCACACTTTATTAATTAATAAAATTTTTATAGAATTCCGATTCAAATCGCATGACTGCACTATTTTTGGGCTCTCCTTTATTATCAGCTTGGTATCCTGATAATAGCTGCACAAATGCAACATATTCCCCTTCAGACTTTTGGATAAATCCAGCTAAGTTATAGCAACCTTGAATATAACCTGTTTTGGCTCGTATTGTTTCTTTAAAAGGTGCTTGATTAAGACTTTTTCGATTCTGCAAAGTACCATCAACTCCAGCAATTGGTAACATTTCAATAATTCTTAATTTTGTATTATTAGCTGCAATATATTGTAGAATTTCCATTAACTTATCGGCGCTAACCAAGTTTAATCTAGATAATCCAGAACCATCAGCAATAACTAAATTTTCTAAATTTATACCCGCTTTTTTACGTAAAATTTGCTTAACAGCATCACCGCCATTACGCCATGTACCTTGAACATTATAATAATGGGCCCCTAAAGTCCTAAATATAGCATCTGCATACAAATTATTTGATTTTTTAAGCATAACTGTCAACAGTTCAGAAAGTTGAGCTGATTGGCTAGAGGCTAATAATGACAACTGAGCATTAGTCCTTTGATTACGTTCAATAATAGTTCCTGTATACATTATTTTTTTTTGTTTAAGCTCATTTTTTAAAATTTTCGAAAAATATTCAACACTATCAATTACTGCAAATTTTAACGGTATTTTATCTGAACTTACAGCAATGCATCCTGATAAATGGTAATGGTTTTTATCTGAGTAGTTTACATCTAATTCACAATATTTATCATTTAAATCCTTACTATTAGCAGCGATAGTTCTGACATCACCAGTAAGAATAATAGGAGTATTGGAAGATACCGTAACAGAGGCTTTGGAACCGACCTTACCCGGAATAATGGTTGCATTAAAACAGTTATTATCAATAATAGCTGCAGATGGCGGAGCACTATAACATGCAGTTAAGTTATTCCAGGACCAACCCGATGCTTTATCATGACTTGTAAAAATTGAAGTATCCAAAATCACATTTCCTGAAATTTTCTCAATACCTTTTTGGCTCAGTGTTGCAATCATGCTTTTTAATCGATCACGAGTAAAAGTTGGATCTCCACTTAATTGAATAATAAGATCACCATTTAACTGTTTATTACTTATTGAGCCATTGGTTTGTATACGAGTTATAAAACGGAAATCATTACCCAGTTCAAGCTGAGCAGCTAACGCAGTTATCACTTTTTGAGTGCTTGCTGGTTGTTTGAATTGATTACTTTTATATTTTGCTAATGTTTTAGGATTACGCCCAACAGATTGAACCAAAATGGATAAATCACTTCCTTTAGGTAAAGAAGATATATAAGGCTCTACTGGTTGTGCATATAATAATCCCGAAATAAAAGGAAGAAGAGTAAGAATAATTATCCTAAATTTTGTCATAAATACTGGCTCAAAATATTATTAAATTAAAACAGTTAAATAAGACTTGCAAATATAACTTTTTTTGATTTAGCTAGCAATATATACTCTATCACTTTTATAATTATATATTACGGTTAAATTAGATAAACCAACTATTCAAATTATCTAAAATCAATTAAAACTAGGTAATATAAATATGATGCAAAGTTCATTAGGATTTCCAATAGAGACCATGTTGGTATTTGTTGTGCTAGCCTTGGCTGCAATTATTGTTGATTTATATGCTCACCATAACGATAAACCTATCAGTTTAAAAAATGCCATTATATGGTCACTTTTTTGGATAATTGTTGCACTGGGGTTTGCACTATTTTTATACATTCATCATGGGAGTACTACTGCTAGCTTATTTGTTGCTGGTTACGTCCTTGAAAAAGCACTATCTGTCGATAATTTGTTTGTCATTATGGCTATTTTTTCTTGGTTTTCAGTACCTAATAATTATCGACATCGCTTACTTTATTGGGGAGTTATTGGCGCTATTATATTCCGCGCCATATTTGTTGTAATTGGAACAGGTTTGTTATATTTAGGTCCTTGGATGGAATTAGCTTTTTCAATATTAGTAGCTTGCACTGGAATAATAATGCTAAAAAATCAAGATAATGGTCAAGACATAAAGGATTATTCAAATCACTTAACTTTTCGCATCGCCAAACGTATTTTTCCATCTTACCCCAAAATTGTCGGTCATCACATTTTATTAACCAAAAAACAACTTGATAGAGAACTTGCAAAACCTGAGAATAGCAATTTAGTTGGTAAAATACCTAAAAGTGTTTTTTATGCTACACCGCTGTTTTCATGTATTGTTGTAATTGAGTTAAGTGACGTTATCTTTGCGTTTGATTCTGTTCCTGCCGTGATTGCTGTAAGCCAAGAACCGTTAATTGTCTATAGCTCGATGATTTTTGCTATTTTGGGTCTTAGAACTATGTATTTTATTTTACAAGCCATGAAACAGTATTTAGCTCATCTTGATAAGGCAATTATCTGTTTACTCTTTTTTATTGCCGGAAAATTGGCTTTAAATGCAAGTAATCATCTATTTGGATACGGTATTGATATAGATCCAATTACCAGTCTTTATATCGTTTTAGGCACACTAGCTTTAGGAATTATTGCTAGCATCATCTGTCCGAAAAAATAAAGTGCGATAATTAGAGTAAAAATATTGGCAGGTTTTCCTGCCATTTTTAGTATAAATTTATTGACGTTTTAAAGATCGAATAAAATAACTTACACCTAAAATAACAAACCAAATAGGTGTTGCCACTAATGCCTGGCGAGTATCAATCTCAAAAGTAAGTAATACAATCACGAAGGCAAAAAAAGCCAAACAGACGCAGCACATAAAAATACCACCTGGCATTTTAAATTGAGATTGTTCATGTAAGTTTATTTTTTTGCGACGATAAGCAATATAAGAAATAAGAATCATCGACCAAATAAACATAAATAAAATAGCCGAAATTGTAGTTACTATAGTAAAAGCTTCCATGACATTAGGCACTAAATAAATCAAAACAACTCCACCAAACAAACATGTGCACGAGAATAATAGCCCATTAGCCGGTACAGAGCGACTCGATAATTTCCCAAACGGTTCAGGAGCATCTTGTTTTTTAGCAAGCCCAAACAGCATTCTGCTTGTTGAGTAAATACCACTATTAGCAGATGATGCTGCTGAAGTTAATACTACAAAATTAATAATACTTGCAGCAGCAGGCAAGCCAATTAGAGTGAATAATTCTACAAAAGGACTTTTGTTTGGAGAAATAAACTCCCATGGAGTTACACTCATAATAATGATTAAAGCAAAAACATAGAAAAAGATGATACGCGCAGGCACTGAATTAATTGCACGAGGCAAATTTTTGCACGGATCAACGGTTTCTGCTGCAGTTGTGCCAACTAACTCAATCCCAACAAAAGCAAAAATAGCAATTTGAAATCCAGCAAAAAAACCCATACTACCATGAGGGAAAAAGCCCCCGTATTCCCACAAATTCGAAAATGCAGCTGTGGTACCCGTTTGTTCGGAATGAAAAGCAGTCAAAATGAGTACAAGTCCAATTCCTATCAATGCTAAAATTGCAATAATCTTAATCATTGAAAACCAAAATTCTGTTTCACCAAACATTTTTACCGTTAATAAGTTTAGTGTTAAAAGTAAGGCAACTGTTAATAACATTGGTATCCATGACTGCAGTTCAGGAAACCAATGTTGCGCATATCCAGCAATTGCAATAACGTCGGCAATCCCTGTAATTACCCAACAAAACCAATATGTCCAACCAGTAAAAAATCCAGCCCAAGGCCCCAAAAGGTCATTGGCAAAATCACTAAAAGATTTGTACTTTAAATTAGAAAGAAGGATTTCCCCCATCGCACGCATAACAAAAAAAAGGATAAAACCAATAATCATATAAACAAAAATAATAGAAGGACCAGCAAGACTAATTGTCTTTCCTGAACCCATAAATAAACCAGTCCCAATTGCCCCACTGATTGCAATTAATTGAATATGACGGTTAGAAAGATTTCGCTTTAGATCATTTTTTGAGGATGTAATGCTCATCGCTATTATTTCCTTTTATTTTCTATATTTCTCGACTTACTAAGAGTCTAGGACTATAAAGTCTATAGAATAAAATCGCAAGTTGAATTGTTATGAAAACTTTTTATGGATTCATAATAATTATCTGTAGTTTCTTATAATAGAATTGTGTAGCATAACTAGCCATATTGCTTAACTTATTATAATTATTTTCCAAGATGAAAAAAAAAGATCGTTATTATTATTTTTATTTTTTAAGTATTTTACTTGTTTTATCTATTTTTATTGGTAGCCAATACTATTCAAATAAACCAACTAATCAAGGTCAACAATATAAAGATGGGAAATTATCTTTACCACTTAACATTAATCAGCCTCAATTAAATATTCCTGTCAACATATCAGACTACATTATTCAAATAGCTAAAATTAAATCGTCATCGCCTTCTTTATATAAAAAAAATGAACATATTTATAAAGCAATAAATGAGTGGATTAGCCGTTCTTTAATGGTTGATGAATTTTACAAGGTGGGACTTAACAGTTACGAAATGGTTGGACAAGATGGGTATGGCAATGTACATTTAACAGGCTACTACACTCCGATAATCAAAGCAAGGCATCAACCAACAGCAGAATTTAAATACCCTATTTATAAGATGCCTGTTGTTAGTGATGAAGAACAACTACCAAATCGTGAACAAATTTATAATGGAGCTCTTTCTGATAGAGATCTTGAAATTGCATACAGTAATTCCTTAATGGATAACTTTATTATGGAAGTACAAGGTAGTGCCTATATTGATTTTGAAGATGGTTCACCTTTAGTCTTCTTCAGCTATGGAGGTAAAAATAATTATGGCTATTCTAGTATAGGAAGATTATTAGTAGAACAAGGCGAAATAGAAAAAGAAAAAATTTCTATACAATCAATTAAAGATTGGGCAAAAAACAAACCAGAAAATCAAATTAAAGCTTTACTAATTCAAAACCGTTCATTTGTTTTTTTTAATCCACAATATAATGCTGAAGTTACGGGTGCGGCTGAAATACCTTTGGTTGCAAATGCATCAGTCGCATCGGATAAATCAGTCATTCCTTTAGGATCTGTAGTATTAGTTGATGTGCCGCTTCTTGAAGACGATGGGCAATATCGAGGCAGACGAGAAACTCGACTTATGGTTGCACTTGATGTTGGTGGTGCTATAAAAGGTCAACATTTTGACCTTTATCTAGGAATAGGAGATAAAGCAGGAAAATTAGCCGGATACTATAACCATTATGGACGCGCATGGGTACTACAGCCTTAAACTACTAACGTCGACGCCATCAAAAGAACCTGTTAGAATAAAGTAATACAAGCTGAATTAAGGATAACTCATGAGATTATGTGACAGAGATATCGAAGCATATTTAAAAAATGGTAAATTAAAAATAACACCGCAGCCTGCAGCAAGCTGTATTAATGGTGCGACTGTTGATGTTAGATTAGGTAATCAATTTCGTACTTTTCGAGAACATACTACACCTTATATAGATTTAAGTGGTCCAAAAGAAGAAGTATCTGCAGTCTTGGAACGAGTGATGAGTGAAGAAATAGTATTACCTGAAGGTGACGCCTTTTACTTACATCCTGGTGAGTTAGCATTAGCTGTAACTTTAGAATCAGTCACTATTCCTGACGATTTAGTTGGCTGGTTAGATGGCCGTTCATCACTTGCTAGATTAGGTCTAATGGTTCACGTTACAGCTCATCGTATCGACCCCGGCTGGCAAGGACAAATTGTATTAGAATTTTATAATTCAGGAAAAATTCCATTAGCACTTAGGCCTGGAATGACAATCGGCGCGCTCAGTTTTGAAACGCTAACTGGTCCTGCTACAAGACCATACAATCGGAGGTTAGATGCAAAATATAAAGACCAGTATGGTGCTGTTGCCAGTCGTATTGATAAAGACTGAATAATCGATAACCATAACGAAGGAACATTAATATGATCAAAAAAATATTGGTTATTCTATTTGCCTTAATTCTAGTCATAACAATTAGTGTTGTTTCATTGATTGTTTTTGTTGATCCCAACAACTTTCGTGGGTTTATTTCTGATACAGTTAAAGATAAAACAGGATATGAATTATCCATCGATGGAAATTTACGTTGGCATATATGGCCGCAAGTGAGTATTTTAACTGATTCAATTAAGCTAACTGATGCAGGAGCTTCAAAACCCCTTCTAACTGCAGATAATATGAGATTAGACGTTGAGTTACTACCTCTATTCTCCAAAAAATTATCTGTCAAAAATGTTTTTATAAAATCAGCAGTTATCAGTATCACAAATGAAAGTAAAGGTAATATTGCAAAAAATGGTACAAAAACATCATCTAATACAACCACGAATAAACCAACTGATTCTAAAGATCAAAAAATTTCATCTAATTGGAAATTTAGCTTAAATAAATTTGAAGTTAGTGATAGTACTGTGACATTACAACATAATAATGATTTAATTAACTTTAGAAATATTAATCTAGTGTTAGAACAAAATAGTGAAAAAAATATTTCCATCGATTTAAAAGGTAATATAGATAAAAATCAACAAGATTTATCTTATTTGATACATGCATATGTCGATTTAAATCAATTTCCAGAACAAGCGTTAATCGATTTAAAGAAATTAGATTTCATTTATAAAGGTGTAGACAATTCAACAAAAGAGCTAAAAGGTAACATTAGCGGTGTATTTAACTACCAACATCCACAAATGTTACTTAAAAGCCAAAATTTAACTTTTTCAATTAATGAAAATCATTTTACTGCCACAATAAATGCTGATTTAGCAAATAAACCATATATAAATTTGCAGTTAAATTCAGATAAAATCGATCTCACTTCGTTCTTGAAAACAAGTCAAAATTCAAATAAAGAAGCAAATCCTCAACAAACTTCACCAGTGGTGTCGAATGTCACAAAAACCAATAATGAATTAAACTTTCTGAATAATTTTAATGCTAAAGCTAAATTAAATATTAAACAGATTAATGCTAACAAAGTAACATTAAATAATATTGACATTGATATGACCAATGAGGAAGGTATTGCAATATTTAAAAAGATTAACTTTGATATTGCTAATGGCCATATAGCTGCAACTGGTTTAGCAAATGGTAAACAAAAAAGTACACTAATGAAGCTTAATACCAAAATATCAAATGTTGATTTAAATACATTTTTTAATCAATTAAATATAGCACATGATTTAGAGGGTTTATTTAACGCTACTGGAGATTTAGAAAGCAACAGCTTATCTGGTTCAAAAATCTTAGCCAACTTGCAAGGAAATTTGAATATAGTAGTGACTAATGCAAGGCTAAATAATTTAAATATTCAAAGAATCATCCAAAATATAGCAACTCAATATTCAAAGGACATCATGACTCCTGAAAATCAAAAAAAATATACTGAATTCCATAAAATTTCAGCTATTGGTAACTTAAGGCAAGGTAATTTGCAATTGTCGACATTAAATGCCAATTCTGAAACTCTTGATGTCATTGATGGCTCAGGGCGAGTTGGTTTTTTAAAACAAGATTTGGATGTTAATTTGAATTTAAAAATATTAGGTGGCTGGAACGGTAAAAGTGAAACAATTAGTAAACTGCAAAAGTTAACAATACCACTACGTATTTATGGGCAATTTGCTAATCTTCATTATCAAATAGATATGAGTAAATTAATTACCGATGCACTAAGCGATAAATTACAAGACCGTTTAGACAAACTCCGCGAAAAATTAAAAACTCATGACTCTAAAGATAATTCAAAATCTAAATCAAAAGCTGCAGATATCTTAGGCGAGCTAATAAGAAAGTAACAAGAAAAAAGGTGAAGTTGAGCAAATTCATCTTCACCTTTTTATGTTAAGAAGTTAAACTTTTTATAAAATAAACTTACTTAGATCTTCATCTGCAACAAGCTTATCTAAATGATCGCTTACATATTTAGCATCAATAGTTACAGTTTCTCCACCGAGTTCACTAGCTTCGAATGAAACATCTTCCATCAAGCGTTCCAAAACAGTATGCAACCTGCGGGCACCAATATTTTCATTTTGCTCATTTACTTGCCATGCTGATTCCGCAATTTTACGAATACCATCCGAGGTAAAATCGATGTTAACTCCTTCAGTTGCCATTAGAGCTTTATACTGAACAGTAAGTGAAGCATTTGGTTCGGTTAAAATACGTTCAAAATCTTCACTTGTTAGAGCTTGTAATTCAACCCTAATTGGTAATCTGCCTTGTAATTCAGGAATTAAATCAGATGGATTTGCTGTTTGGAAAGCACCTGATGCAATGAACAAAATATGATCCGTTTTAACAGATCCATGTTTAGTCGACACTGTACAACCTTCAACCAATGGTAAAAGATCTCGTTGTACTCCCTCACGTGAAACATCTGGGCCTGAAGAATTACCACGTTTACAAACTTTATCTATTTCATCAATAAAAACAATTCCATTTTGTTCTACTGCTTCAATCGCCTCATGTTTAAGATCATCAGGATTAACCAATTTAGCAGCTTCTTCTTCAATGAGTTGTTTGAGCGCATCTTTAATCTTCATTTTACGTGGTTTTGTTTTTTGTCCACCTAAATTTTGAAACATTGACTGTAATTGATTGGTCATCTCTTCCATACCTGGAGGAGCCATAATTTCAACACCAATATTAACACCAGCTAATTCGATTTCTATCTCTTTGTCATCAAGTGAACCTTCACGTAATTTTTTGCGGAAAGCTTGTCTTGCTGTTGTATTATTATCTTCAACTTGTCCCCACCCATCTTTAGCTGGTGGTACAAGTACATCCAAAATGCGCTCTTCAGCTAATTCTTCCGCTCGATTACGATTGCGTTCAATCGCCTCTTGACGGATCATTTTTACTGCAGAATCAGTTAAATCCCGAATAATTGAATCAACTTCTTTCCCCACATAACCAACTTCGGTAAACTTAGTTGCTTCTACTTTAATAAACGGTGCATGCGCTAATTTGGCTAGACGTCTTGCAATTTCAGTTTTACCAACACCTGTTGGCCCAATCATAAGTATATTTTTTGGTGTAACTTCATGACGTAATGTTTCATCTAGTTGCATACGGCGCCAACGATTACGTAACGCAATTGCAACAGAACGTTTTGCTTTTTCTTGCCCAATAATATGTTGATTTAGTTCGCTTACAATTTCACGAGGAGTCATTTCAGACATAGTTAAATTTCTCTTAAATCAGATTAATAATTAAGTTCTTCAATTGTTTGGAAATTATTGGTATAAACACAAATGTCTCCAGCAATCGATAATGATTTTTGCACAATATCATGTGCAGAAAGTGAGGTATTATCTAGTAGTGCTCGTGCCGCTGCTTGCGCATAAGGGCCTCCAGAACCAATAGCAATTAAGTCATCTTCTGGTTGAATGACATCACCAGTACCTGTAATAATCAATGATGCACTTTCATCAGCAACAGCAAGTAGTGCCTCTAGCTTACGTAGCATTCTATCTGTTCGCCAGTCTTTAGCTAGTTCGACAGCTGCTTTAGTTAAATGTCCTTGATGCATCTCTAGTTTTCTTTCAAACAGTTCAAATAGTGTAAAAGCATCTGCTGTACCGCCAGCAAAACCTGCAATCACTTTGTTATTATATAAACGACGAACTTTACGAGCATTTCCCTTCATAATAATACGCTCGCCGAGCGTAACTTGCCCATCGCCACCTATAACCACTTGACCCTCACGACGGACACTGACAATTGTCGTCATATTCTGCTCCTTCTTTCACTTAAGTAACTTTATTCGGAATGAATAGACTATATATTGGGATGATTAATATAATTTCAACATTTTAATTTGAAGATATTGTTAATTTATTTTAAAAAAAATTTCTGGAAATATAGCGTTTGTGAATAAAAACTATTTTGGTTGAAAGTCAATTGTCATTATTTTTACTTGATTATAAAATGTGCTCGCAGGTTTTGGAATAATAGCTTGTTTAGTTGCTGAAAGGGCTTCTCGACATAATGCATCATCACCACCTTTTGCACTTACATCAAGCAATAAACCATCGGGTGCAATTTGAATTTCTAATACACAATTTCGGCCACTATATAATTTATTAGGATTAATAAACTTATTACTAATCGCATTTTGAACTAATGATTTGTATTTATTTAGCTCACCATCAGAAACACCTTTACGACTAGCAGCACCACCTGATGGATTAGATGTGCCTGATGTTAACCCGTTTAGTAAATTATCAAGTTCTTTATCTTTTTTAGCTTGTGCAGCTCGCTTAGCTTTATCGGCAGCAGCTTTTTCAGTGGCTTGCTTTTTTGCTTGCTCTTCTTTCTCTTTAGCTAACTCAGCTTGTTTTTGTTCATTTTCAATTCTCTGCTTTTCTATAATTTCCTGTTCGGCTTTAGCTTTAGCTTCTTGTTCAGCTTTTTGTTTAATTAACTCTTCTTGTTTACGTTGATTTTCCTCACGTTGCTTTTCTAATAGCTCTCGCTCAGCTTTTAATTTAGCTTCTTGCTCAGCTTTTTGTTTAGCCAATTCCGCTTGCTGTTGTTCTAAACGCTGCTTTTCAGCTTGTCTTTGCTGCTCTTCTAACTGTTCTTTAGCTTTACGTTCATCTTCTTCTTTTTGCCTTGCTACCCGTGCCGCCTGTGCAGCCTCTGCCTCTTTCTTTTGTAGTTCTTCTACTTTTAAGCGCTCTCTTTCTAACTCTTTAAGTCGTTGCTGTTGAGCCAGTTGCTGTTCTTGTAAAGCTTGAGCCTGCTCTTCTATTTGTTGCTGCCTTTGTTGCTCAGCCCGTTTTTGGCTAATCTGTGTTTTTAGTTGTCTTTGGTATTGTTCATCCATTACAGAAGGATCAACCATAATAGCATCAATAGAATTGCCGTTAAAGCTACCATAATTAACATCATTACTATACATAACTCGGTAACCTAAAATAATAATTAAAATCATATGTAGTATAATAGATATTACAATAGCTATACTTAATTTTGAATTTGACTTATGAGACATTGCTGACATCTTTTATAATATTTAAATTGGTTGAGTCATTAATCCTACAGACTTAACACCTGCTGATTGTAATAAATTCAACGCTTTTATAATTTCTTCATAGGGAACATCTTTAGCTCCACCAACTAAAAACACAGCCTTTTCATTAAGCAACATCTGTTGCTTAACTTCTGCAACAATTTTTTCTTGTGGTAAATTAGCTTGACGGTCCTGCTCAATAATTAGAGCATAAACTCCAACGCCTGACACTTCAATAATGATTGGTTTAGTTTCTGATGGCGAAATCGTCTTAGATTCCGATGCTTCAGGTAGATCAACTTCAACACTTTGACTAATAATTGGTGCCGTTGCCATAAAAATAAGCACTAATACTAATAGTACATCAAGTAAAGGTACTATATTGATCTCAGATTTAGTCGAATAACGAGAACGTCTGCTTCTACTCATAATTATTTCCTAACAGCAACTGCTTGGCGTTGTAAAATTGCAGAAAATTCATCAATAAAGTTAAGATAGCTTTGTTCAATTCGACTCACACTCAATGATAAACGATTATAAGCAAGTACGGCAGGAATAGCAGCAAATAGACCAATTGCGGTTGCAATTAATGCTTCAGCAATCCCTGGCGCAACCATCTGTAACGTTGCCTGTTTAACTGCACCTAAAGAAATAAATGCATGCATAATTCCCCAAACAGTACCAAACAAACCAATATATGGACTAATAGAACCTACTGTACCTAGAAAAGGAATGTGTAATTCAAGGATATCAAGTTCACGATTCATAGCTAAACGCATAGAACGCAATGCTCCATCTAAAGCAGATTCTGCCATATTTGGATTAATTTGATAAAGCCGTGAAAACTCCTTAAAACCTGAATAAAAAATATGCTCTGTACCACTAATTTCTTCTTTATAAAATTTCGCTTTATCAAATAAAATATTTAAATCATCAGCAGCCCAAAAACTATTATCAAATTCCTCAACTTGTTTTTTAGCTTTTCCTAAAATCTTACTCCGTTGAAATATAATAGCCCATGATATAACAGAAAAAGTAAGTAGCAATAACATAACACATTGTACTAACAAACCCGCTTGCAAAAATAGATTAATAATGTTCAGATTTTCCACTTATATAAACTCCAAAACTAATAACTTAGGAAGCCCGCATGGCTTCATCTTAGCGATATCTACACAGGCAATAAGCACATCTGCTGTGCTGATAACTCGTTCATTTTGATTAACAATAGTCTGTTTGAAAATAATAGATGCTTTGCGAGTTTGATCCACCTTAGTACTAATAGTAAGCATATCATCTAAACGAGCAGGAAAATGGTAGCTAATATCCATTTTTTTAACAACAAACGCAATATTTTCTTGTAATAAGGTCTGTTGGCTAATTCCTAGTTGTCTTAAAATTTCAGTCCTTGCTCTTTCAAAAAATGCTAGATATCTAGCATGATAAACTACACCGCCTGCATCTGTGTCTTCATAATAAACTCTTGCATTCCAATTGAATTGTTTCATATCCAAATCACACTAATCAAATTTGGTGTTATTATATCTGAATATAAACTTCGCTGCACTATGATATAAAAAACAGCAAATGAAAACAATTATCATTTTCTTTTATTGCTAATATTTTACTTACTATTAAAAAGGTGACTATTTGTCACCTTTTTATTAATTTATACTTGATATTATTTGTTATTAGTTTCTTTTTCGCTACCTCTTTCGACTAACAAACCTGTAACAGCCGATAGCATACATGCAGCAATAATTCCTATAAACCACAAAATGTAATACATAATAGTTCCTTAATAAAGAGAATGTTTATTATTTTCAATATGATTTTTATCTAGTCTACCAAACATTTTGATATATGACCAAATGGTGTATATAAGGACAATAGGTAAAAATATAAGAACCACAATAAACATAATATTAAGTGTTAATTGGCTTGATGATGCATCCCATATTGTTAAACTTGCATTTGGCATAATGCTTGAAGGCATAATAAATGGAAAAGTTGCAATACCATAGGTAAATAAAACACAGGCAATTGTTAATACTGATGAAATAAATACTAATGCATTTTTGTTTAGACTAGAAAAAAGAATAGTAAGCAGTGGTAACACCATACCTAAAACAGGGACTATCCATAAAACTGGATAATTCAGATAGTTATCTAACCATGATGCATCAGTAGAAACTGTTTTAGTCAATGGATTAGATGCTGCATTATAATCAATTACACTGGTAACTTCATAACCATGAATGCCAAATGCAACCCAAACCCCAGCCAAAACAAATGCAATTAACATTACTAAGCTGGCAATTTGTGTAGCCTTTCTGGCTCTTAAATAAAGTTCCCCTGATGTTTTCATTTGTAACCAAGCACCACCATGAGCAACAAATAACATTAAGCTAACAACGCCAGTCAACAATGCAAAAGGATTAAGCAAACCAAAGAAGTTACCATCATAAAATACACGATAAGAGTTATCAAATCGGAAAGGAACACCTTCTAATAAGTTACCAAAAGCAACACCAAAAACTAATGCTGGCACAAAGCTACCTGCAAAAATACCAGCATCCCATAAATTACGCCATTTTGAATTTTCTAGTTTACTGCGATAATCAAAACCAATTGGTCTAAAAAATAGCGCACAAAGAACTAAAATCATTGCAATATAAAAACCAGAAAACGACGCAGCGTATACCATTGGCCAAGCAGCAAATATTCCTGCACCAGCAGTAATTAACCATACTTGGTTACCATCCCAATGAGGAGCAATTGCATTAATCATAATGCGACGTTCTGTATCAGTCTTACCAATAAACGGTAATAAAATACCAACGCCCATATCAAAACCATCCGTTACAACAAAACCGATTAAAACAACACTAATCAGCACCCACCAGATGACGCGTACAATCTCGTAATCAATCATTGTGTATACTCCCTATGTCCTATCTGTTACCGGTTGTGTTTTTTCATAATGATAATTGCCTGTGCCTAAAGAACTTGGCCCTAAGCGAGCAAATTTAAACATTAAGAATAATTCAGCAATTAAGAATAGTGTATAAAGTCCACAAATAAGAACCATAGTGAATAACACTTCACCTGCTGTTAATGAAGAATTTGCTACTCCAGTCGGTAAGATGTCTTGAATTGCCCAAGGTTGGCGTCCATACTCGGCAACAAACCAACCTGACTCACATGCCAGCCAAGGGAACGGTAAAAAAAGAATTAATATGCGGTGTAACCAACGCTTTTCACCAATTTTATTTTTATAAGTAGTCCATAAAGCAAACCCTGTACCCAAAATCATTAATACACCAAGGCCGACCATAACTCTGAAAGCCCAAAATAGTGGCCAAACTGTAGGAATTGAGTCTTCTACCGCAGCCTTTATATGTTCTTCAGTAGCCTGAGGTATAGCCAAATTATCACGATCAGTAAAACGTTTGACTAAATAACCATAACCTAAATCAGATTTATTATCTTCAAAAGCTTTCAGTACATTAGGGTCTTGATTACCCTGATGGATCTTCTCCAAATTACTATAGGCTAATATCCCATTGCGAATTCTTTTTTCATTATTTGCTAAAATATCTTTTAATCCTGTTACTTGAGTATCAAGTGAACGAGTGGTCATTATTCCCATAACATATGGGATCTCTATTGCAAACAAGTTTTCTTTATTGCTTTGTGATGGAAAAGCAATAACATTAAATGATGCTGGT
The DNA here is from genome assembly GCF_013346885.1 of Gilliamella sp. ESL0232. Lineage (NCBI taxonomy): Bacteria > Pseudomonadati > Pseudomonadota > Gammaproteobacteria > Orbales > Orbaceae > Gilliamella > Gilliamella sp. ESL0232. The sequence continues at coordinate 24,303 of NZ_JAAEDW010000003.1, forward strand.
GCAGGTTGAGTTTCCCATTCTGCTTCAATTGCTGCAAGTTTAGCTGGCTGAACAGTTGTCATCTCATGACCTGCTTCATCACCCATAATCGCCACAACGATTGACATAATAAATCCAAATGTGGCTGCAACAGCGAAAGATCGTTTGGCAAAGGCAACATCACGTTTTTTTAACAAATAGTAAGAGCTAATACTTAAAATAAAAATAGCACCTGTTAAATAACCTGCTGCAACAGTATGAACAAATTTATATTGGGCAACTGTATTAGTAATTAACTCATAGAAATTAGCCATTTCCATGCGTGAATTAATAGGGTTAAATTCAGAACCTATTGGGAATTGCATCCAACCATTAGCAACTAAAATCCAAAGAGCTGAAAGGTTAGAACCAAATGCGACACACCAAGTCACCATTAAATGTTTACCACGGCTTAATCTATCCCAGCCAAAGAAAAACAAACCTACCATGGTTGATTCTAAAAAGAATGCCATTAAACCTTCAATAGCTAACGGTGCACCAAAAATATCTCCCACATAATGCGAATAATAAGACCAGTTAGTACCAAATTGAAATTCCATGGTTAAACCTGTTGCGACACCTACTGCAAAGTTGATACCAAACAGTTTACCCCAGAATTTTGTCATATCTTTCCAGACTTGCTTACCACTAACAACGTATACCGTTTCCATAATTGCTAGCATAAACGCTAATCCTAGCGTTAATGGAACAAAAATAAAATGATACATTGCAGTAAGAGCAAACTGGAGCCGTGAAAGTTCTACTATATCTAGCATAAACGCTCCCTAATCCTTAAATGCTCACAAATTTCTACGTTATTGCCAAGCATTATACACCGATAATCACAGAATAAAATTGATATACATCAAAAAATTTATATTTTGAGTTGTTTTTTTACTGCATCACCTATATCGGTAAGGCTTGTTACAACTGTAATACCTGCAGATTGCAATGCTTTAGATTTTTCTACCGCTGTTCCTTTCTTTCCTGAAATAATTGCACCTGCATGCCCCATACGTTTTCCTGATGGAGCTGAAACACCAGCAATATAAGCTATAACAGGTTTAGTCACATGTTTTTTAACATATTCAGCTGCTTCTTCTTCAGCACTACCACCGATTTCACCTATCATTACAATAACTTCAGTTTTAGGATCTTGCTCAAGCAATGCTAAAATAGAAATAAAATCACTACCAGGTATAGGGTCACCTCCTATACCTATACATACGGATTGCCCTAAACCAATATCCGTTGTTTGTTTAACCGCTTCATAAGTTAACGTTCCAGAACGCGAAACAATGCCAACCTTTCCAGCACGATGAATATGTCCAGGCATAATACCAATTTTACATTCATCAGGAACAATAATACCAGGGCAATTTGGTCCAATCATTACGACATCATTTTGTTGTAACTTTGCCTTAACAACAAGCATATCTAGAGTTGGAATACCTTCAGTAATACAGACTATTAGCTTAATGCCTGCATCAATCGCTTCCAAAATAGAATCCTTACCAAATGCTGCTGGTACATAAATAACACTAGCTGTTGCACCAGTTGCAACAACCGCTTCTTTAACAGTATTAAAAACAGGTAAACCTAAATGGGTTGTTCCACCTTTACCTGGCGTCACACCACCAACTAACTTAGTACCATAGGCAAGCGCTTGTTCAGAATGAAAAGTTCCCTGACTACCAGTAAATCCTTGACAGATAACTTTTGTTTCTTTATTAACTAAAATTGACATAATAACTATTCTCCATGCGTCCTATTATTTGGCAACAGCAACAATTTTTTGGGCCGCATCTAGTAAACTTTCGGCAGTAGTAACATTTAATTTACTTTTAGCTAAAATTTCTCGAGCAAGCTGTGCATTGTTACCTTCAAGGCGAACAACAACAGGAACAGTAAGACCTATTTCTTTAATTGCACTGATAATTCCATCGGCGATTAAATCGCAACGAACAATACCACCAAAAATATTAACCAAAATCGCTTTCACGTTTTTGTCAGATAATATTAACTTAAATGCTTCAGCAACACGCTCTTTCGTTGTGCCACCCCCAACGTCCAAAAAGTTAGCAGGCGAACCACCATGTAGTTTAATAATATCCATAGTTGCCATCGCAAGACCTGCACCATTAACCATACAACCAATATTGCCATTTAAAGATACATAGCTAATACCTTGTTTTGCGGCAATTGACTCACGTTCATCTTCTTGAGTTGTGTCCCTTAAAATATTTAAATTAGGATGTCTAAAAATGGCATTATCATCTAACACAACTTTTGCGTCCAAACAAATTAGTTCATCGGAATCAGTAATCACTAATGGATTAACTTCAGCTAATGAAACATCATTTTCTAAAAATAGTTTTGCAAAATTAACAAATAACTTTGTAAATTGATTAATTAATTTACCTGTTAATCCCAATTTGAACGCAAGTTCACGCCCTTGGTAAGCACAGGGACCAGTTAACGGATCAAGTGAAGTTTTATAAATTAAATATGGTGTTTTTTCAGCAACGCTTTCAATATCAACACCACCTTCTGTCGAAGCCATAATTACTACACGCTTGGAACTACGATCAACCACTGCTCCTAAATAAAGTTCTTTCTGAATATTAGACGCTTTTTCAATTAAAATCTTATTAACTGGTTGACCTTTATCGGTGGTTTGATAAGTAACTAGATTTTGCCCTAACCATTTTTCAGCAAATTGCATTATTTCACTATAGTTTTGAGTACAAATAACACCACCAGCTTTACCCCTTCCCCCTGCATGAACTTGACATTTAGCAACCCAAGCTCCTAAATTTGTCCCTGAAGATAATTCAGCTAATGTATCTTGTATTTCACCGATTGAGTTACAAACATACCCTTCAGGTACAGGCAAATTATATTGTTTAAAAAGATATTTAGATTGATACTCATGCAAATTCATAATGAAATTCCACAGCCTAATTTAATATAAAAAATAGGCAATAATTTTAATGCAAGATAAATAAATTGTATAGCACATAATAACTTATGTTCTGTGTAATTTAGAATTATTGCTGATAATAAGTGACAATGATATACTCCTAAAATATTTTAATATCATAGATAGTAAAGGTACAAATATGAAACAAGTTGGTATTTTTTTTGGTAGTGATACAGGTAATACAGAAAATGTAGCAAAGCAAATCCAACTCATTTTAGGTAGTGACAAAGCTGATCTTTTCGACATTGCAAAAGCCACTAAAGAAAACATTGAACAATACGATTACCTATTTTTCGGTATTCCAACTTGGTACTATGGTGAATCTCAAGCTGACTGGGATGACTTTTTTCCCAATTTAGAAAAAATTGATTTTAGTGGTAAAACAGTGGCTATCTTTGGTTGTGGCGATCAAGAAGACTATGCAGAATATTTCTGTGATGCTATGGGAACACTCCGCGATATTATTGAACCTAAAGGAGCAAAAATTGTTGGACACTGGTCAACCGAAGGTTATAGTTTCGAAGCATCTAAAAGCTTAATTGATGACACTCATTTCATTGGTTTAGCCATTGATGAAGATCGTCAACCAGAATTAACTGAAGAACGTATTAACAATTGGGTAAATCAAGTCAAAACAGAAATGAAAATTTAGTCTATTGAATTGATTTCTTTTATTTACCGTACATAGTTCCTATAATGAATTATGATCAATAAATTAATTGGGAAGTAATATGACAAATCATGATAATGATAATAACGAAGCACTCAAAAGTGCTGGTTTAAAGGTTACGTTACCACGATTAAAGATTTTAGAATTATTACGAGATCCTTCATGCCAACACATTACTGTAGAAGATCTTTACAAAAAACTACTTAATATGGGGGAAGAAATTGGACTTGCAACAGTTTACCGTGTTTTGAATCAATTTGATGATGCTGGAATTGTTACTCGTCATAACTTTGAGGGTGGTAAGGCAGTATTTGAACTAGCAACACAACAACATCATAATCATTTAATTTGTTTAGATTGTGGCGAAGTATTTGAGTTTCGTGATGATATTATCAATGCTAGACAAAAAGAGATTGCTGAACAATATGGTGTTAATTTAACTTTTCACAGTTTATATCTATATGGCCATTGCCAGTCGGGTGATTGCAAAGCCCATCCCGAACTTCATCACAAAAAATAAGCCTATTCCAATAGGCTTTTTATTTAAAATATATCAATTCATCTTTAGTGCTAGGACAATAATTGAATGAAACAACTTTTAAATTTTATTCCTCTTGTATTCTTTTTTGTATTTCTAACCAAGTATGATATTTTTGTTGGCGTTCAAGCATTAATGATTGCTGCTACCTTGTGTTTTCTTCTTGTTCTAATTTTATATAGAAAATTAGATAAAGTAGAGCTAATTTCTTATCTGATGGTTATGGTTTTTGGTGGATTCACACTTTATATGCGTGATCCTAATATCATTAAATGGAAAGTAACTATTATTAATTTCTTATTTGCCTCAGCCCTATTAGTTAGCCAATTTTTTTTCAAAAAAAACCTACTTCAAACAATGTTAGGTAAAGAAATACAACTAGAGACCAACATATGGAATAAATTAAATTTATTATGGATCTTCTTTTTTATATTATGTGGCACCATTAGTTTAGGTGCGACCTATTACATGACAGATGATTTCTTTTGGATATTTAAAGTATTTATTTTACCTAGTGCATCCTTACTATTATCGTTGATATCAGGTATCTATATCTATAAAAATATGAATAAAGATACAGAAAATAAATAAATTGTACATACGGAGTATTTTAGCATGACACAAAATATAGCCCCTAAAGGTCAATTGGTACTTAGAACGCTAGCGATGCCGGCTGACACTAATCCGCATGGACACATTTTTGGTGGATGGATAATGTCTCAAATGGATCTTGCCGGTGGTATTTTATCAAAAGAAATAGCCAGAAATCGGGTTGTAACCGTTAATGCTAGTAGTATTACATTTTACAAGCCCGCAATGGTAGGGGATGTTGTTTGTTGTTATGCTCATTGCATCAAAACTGGAAAAACCTCTATCACAATTGGTATTGAAGTTTGGGTTAAAAAAGTCATAGATACATCGGATTCAACACAACGGTTTTGCATAACAGATGCCGTATTCACATATGTTTCAGTAGATAAACATAATAATCCAAAACCATTACCTGAAGTATTTCAAAATTATGATTGTACTAAAGCTCCAATAACCAAGTTAAACCTAACTGATAGCTAATTAAATATGCAATTTACCTCATTTCATGCATTAATTAGTACTTTGATCTTCCTTATTTATTGGTTGATCATTGTTTCAACAACTTTACGGATTGTCTTTAAGCGAAGACCGACAACTTATGTTATTGCATGGATGCTGGTTATTTATATTTTACCGCTTGTCGGTGTGATTCTTTATTTTTCACTGGGCGAAGCTCACTTGGGTCAGCAACGAGTTAAACGCGCACAAAAAATGCGCCCGACTATTTCCAAGTTTATTAACCAACTAAGTGACTTTCCTGACATATTCACCAACAAAGTTAGCCTAGTCAGCAAACCGATTTTTCAACTTTGTAAACATCAAACTGGTCTTGATGGAATTAATGGCAATCATATTGAGTTACTGAGTGAAACAAACATAATTTTTGACCGTTTAATTGATGATATAAATCATGCGACATCAAATATTGAAATGGTATTTTATATATGGAATGAAGGTGGTCGTGCTGATGATGTCGAGCAAGCTCTTATTCAAGCAACTAAACGAGGTGTAACTTGCCGATTAATGGTTGATTCTGCTGGTAGCAGACATTTTATTAAAAGTAATGCTAGTAAAAGAATGCGTACTGCAGGCATCATCATTGTCGAAGCCTTACAAGTAAATTTACTTCGATTTATGTTTAGGCGGTTAGATTTACGTCAACACCGCAAAGTAGCTATTATCGATAACTATATATCTTATACTGGTAGTATGAATATTGTCGATCCGAATTTCTTCAAACAAAATAAACATGTTGGCAAATGGGTTGATATCATGGTCAGAATGAATGGTCCTGTTACAACCCTTATGGGTGCTCTCTATGCCAGTGATTGGGAGCTAGAGACCGGAAAATATTTAGTACTACCAAAAATTACTGATTTCGCTGAACCACCTGAAGATAATAAACACATTATGCAATTAATTGCATCGGGTCCGGGTTATATGGAAAACATGATCCACCAAGTATTATTAACAGCAATTTATTCGGCACAAGAACAAATTATTTTCACTACACCTTATTTAGTACCAAGTGATGATATTTTACATGCTGTATGCACAGCCGCACAGCGAGGTGTTGAAGTCATCATCATCATTCCTAAAAATAATGACTCATTAATGGTAAAATGGGCAAGTCGAGCATTCTTTTCTGAATTATTAAACGGCGGAGTAAAACTCTATCAATTCAATGATAATTTGCTACATACCAAAAGTGTTTTAATTGACAATCAATTAAGTCTTGTCGGTACTGTCAATTTAGATATGCGCAGTTTGTGGCTTAATTTTGAAATTACAACTGTGATTGATGATGCAGAGTTCGCTAAATCTTTATCAAATCTTTTACAAAAATATTTATCTAATTCAGATGAAATAAACACCAAAGAGTGGAATCAACGCCCTATTTGGCAACGCATTGTCGAGCGGCTTTTTTACTTTTTCGCACCTTTGTTGTAATTATTAACCTATTTTAAACTTATTTTGATTACTAACTACTAATAACCATTTTGAGAAACATCAGGCAAAAACTGATTATCCTTTAATCGATAAACATCACTATCAATAGAACCATCAATCTTAAGTGTGATTTCCCGCCAACCTGGTGCATCGTCGCTTGATAATTGAAAATCGTAACATTCAGGTTTAAATTGAAAACAAGTGGAAGGAGTTGAAAATGCCTTACAATTATGCCAAACATAATCTTGTTTTTGATGAATGTGTCCCCACCCAATTCCTTTTACATTGGGATGTTTTTGAATAATTTTCTCTAACTGGTCACTATTTTTTAAAATATGATGATCTAACCAATAGCAACCAGAATTAACTGGATGGTGGTGTAAAAAAACTAATGCATTTCTATTAGGATGTTCAGTTAAAACATTATGTAAAAACTTAAGTTCAGATCCAGACAAAAAACCGTAAGCCTGACCAACAACTTGGCTATTCAATAAAATAATTAGCCATTTATCTCCCAAAAAAACTACCTTATTATCAACAAGTTGATAATTTGCAAACACATCTTGCATATACGAATAATTATCATGATTGCCAGCTAGCCACACACAAGGAGTATCAAATTTAATTATTTGTTCCGCAAAACGAGCATAAGCTTTTTTAGAACCATCTTGTACAAAGTCACCAGTTGCTACAATTAAATCAAACTTATTATTACTACGTTCAACTTCATTTATAACCGCTAGAAAACTTGCATTAGAATTAACACCAAGCAATGAAGCATTGTCATCAGCGAAAAGATGAGTATCAGTTATATGTAATATTTTACCGTAATTTTTATTACATATTGGAAGTTTTAGAAATGACTCCAAAATTCACCCCAATTGTCTATTAATCTATAATCATGGTTAATAATGTCAACAACACAATAGACATTGTGACTGAAAAAACAATTTATTATAAATCCTAGCATTCTATTAAAGTGTAAAATAGTTCTCACATTTATGAAAGAAATAATTAAAAATGATGCCTAAAAAGTTATTTCCACTCTTTTCTTAAGAGCTCATGATTAAGTTCTAGCCACTGAAGCGCAATAATTGATGCAGCATTGTTAATCACTCCATCTTTAACCCATTGATAAGCTTGAGTTCGACTTACTACATGAACTTTAATATCTTCATTTTCTTCGTCAAGACCATGAATGCCTTCAGCGGTTGATGAGTCAACTTCACCCACCAAAATGTGCAATTGTTCAGTTAAACCTCCAGGAGATGCTAAATAACTGATGATGGGTTTACATCGACCAATAACAACTCCCGCCTCCTCCATTGCTTCACGTCTTGCTACTTCTTCAAATGATTCATTCTCATGATCCATCATACCTGCAATAAGTTCTAGTATCCAAGGACTATCTTGGGTTTCAATCGCAGCAATCCGGATTTGCTCAATTAGCACAACTTCATCACGTTTTACATCATATGCTAAAAGTACAACCGCATGCCCACGTTCTAAAATTTCACGAGTTACAATCTCACTAATTGAACCATCAAATTTTCGATATTGAAAACGATATTCAAGCAAAGAAAAAAAACCTTTATACAAGATTCGTTTTGTTAAATTAAACACATCATTTTTGTCAAAATTTACCAAACTGTCTTTAATTTTCATAAAAGCTCCCGAATTTAAACTGAATTTGAATAAAAAGTGCGAATGACACACAAACTATACTTACTATATACTAATTATCTGTTAAAATTACTCTATTAAAAATACTACTATATTTTAATGATTTTTAAAGAGAAGATTGATGAAAAAAACCTTAACCTTTTTAATTGGCTTAGCGTTAAGCCAATCTGTCTTTGCTGAAAATTTGATACAAGTTTATGAACAAGCAAAAGAAACTAACCCAGATCTACGCAGTTCATTAGCTGAAAAAAATAAAGCATACGCAGCAATTTCAGGTTCTCGTGCAAGTTTACTACCACAAGTTGGTTTAAGTGCTTCCTATGGTGTTACTCATGGTCGACGTGATACAAGTGGTGTAAAATCTAAAAGCGGCAACTTATACCAAGTCGCAGTATCTCAAAGCATTTTTAATTTCTCAAATTGGAAAGCCTTAGATATTACTAAAAAACAAGCAAGTATTGCTGATATTGCCTATCAATACCAAGGTCAAACATTAATCTTAAATACTTCTGTCGCTTATTTTAATGTATTAAAAGCACTTGATGCATTAAGCTTTATTGATGCACAGAAAAAAGCAATTGGCCGTCAGTTAGAACAAACTCGTCAACAACATCAAGTTGGTTTAGTAGCAATTACTGATGTACAAAACGCTCAAGCCAATTATGACTTAACTGTTGCACAACAAGTTAATGCATTAAATGATCTAAATAATGCCATTGAAGCACTGCGCCAAGTAAGTGGTCGTTTTTATTCAAGTTTAGCAAGTGTCAATACCAATACATTTAAAACAGAATCACCAGCACAAATCAGCGCACTGTTAAAACAATCTGAAAAATCTAATCTTAATTTATTAACAATGAGGTTAAATCAAGACATAGCGCGTGAACAAATCAAACTCTCACAGGCGGGACATTTACCTACAGCAAGTTTAGATGCATCAACTAATTTGAATAAAACTGATAGATACGGTAATAGCGTAGGGACTGGCGCTCATGGTAAATCTTATTCAGGGAATAACTATGTTGGCGTCAGTGTAAACCTACCTATCTTTTCAGGTGGTGCAACAATGTCTAAAGTTGAGCAAGCACAACAAAATTACGTGAGTTTTAGCGAAAAATTAGAAAGTACCAATCGAGGTGTAATTAATCAAGTTCGCTCATCATACAATAATATTTCATCATCAATAAGTGCCATCAAAGCTTATCAACAAGCGGTAGTTTCTGCACAAAGTTCATTAGAAGCAACCAATTCTGGTTATCAAGTAGGAACAAGAACAATTGTCGACGTATTAACTGCAACAACTCAACTATACAGTTCTAAACGAAATTTATCAGATGCAAAATATAACTATTTAACCAGTTTACTACAATTAAAATATGCAGTAGGAACCTTAACTGCCAACGATTTAGTTTATTTAAACAATATGTTAGGTAAAGAAGTGAGCACTTTAGTGACGATAAAATAACTATTGGTTCTTTTATGACAACTGTTAAAAAAGGCGAGCAAATCGCCTTTTTTATTATGTATAAAAAACACACCTATTACGATATTGCATTCAACACAAATTCAATAAATGTTTTTAGTTTTGGTGGTTGCTGACGATCAGCAGCATAAATCATATTAAGCGGCTTGGCAGGTGGTAAAAATTTTTGTATTTTTTCTGCTTAATTGGTTCTTGTAACATAGATTCTGGCAACATGGTGATACCTAGTCCTTCAATCGCAGCTATCGCTAACGCTGAAGTCTGATTACTTTGAAATGTCCCTGATATAGGAATATTAACTATTTGACCATTAATCATAAACGTCCAAACATGATCTTTTTTATTCTGATTCACATATTGGTAAATCAAGCATTGATGCTTTTTCAAATCATCAGGTATTAATGGAGCACCATATTGCGCTAAATAATCTGGTGAGGCAGCAAAAATAAGTTGATGAGGATTAAGTTTACGAGCAATAAGCCCTGAATCACTCAAATCACCAATCCGAAAAGCGATATCAAAACCGTCCTTAATTAAATCGACATAACGATCACTTAATTGTATATCGACACTAATTTGGGGATAACACTTCATAAAACTACTAATTAATGGCACTAAAGTAAAATTCCTGGATTCAAACATGAAGTGCAAAAATTGCCCCAGCATTAGACGTAATTATAAAACTTTGTGATTTATCACAACCAACCAACGCTTATTCCCTTTTTAATGATTTAGACAGCTATTTTATTGAAACATGGATTAATAATGCCGGTTTTGGTCATTACGGCAGTGTTAGTGATCAAGATTTAGTAAAAATAGAATCAATGCTTCATTTAAATATTGAAACCCTAACGATTTTTTCAACACTGTATGTACGTAAATATCAAAATGAACCCGAAACACAACTAATAAACATCTCCTCCCGAGGCGGGTATACTCTCGTTCCTAATGCGGTAACTTATTGCGCAACAAAATTCTATGTCAATGCTTTTACCGAAGGGCTAGCACAAGAATTAAAGCAAGCTAACGCCCAATTAACCGCAAAGGTGTTAGCTCCGGCCGCGACAAAAACAGAATTTGGTGAAAAAGCCAATAATGTCAGTAACTACAATTATGATGCAAGTTTTACCAAGTACCATACAGCAAAGCAAATGGCCGATTTTTTACTGGCTTTATACGATAGCAACAAAGTTATTGGTGAGATTAATACAAAAGATTTCTCTTTTTCACTAAAAGACAGCATATTTCCTTATTCAGGAAATCCGTCAGAAAATCAAAAGTAAGAAAATAATGAATTTACAAGTAATGTTAAACCAAACAGTAAAATATGAATTTTAATAAAATTGAGCTTTGGCAATCGTTATTTTGATTGCCAATTTCAGGATAAAAAGAAAAATATAGCATATTGATTTAAAGTGAAATTTTATTTACTTCGATCAAAAAATGGTGTTTAAATGAAATTGGGCGCCAGATATGGAATAGGTTTCTAAGTGTAAACGGAAAGGCTTTTATAGGCTTTTTAAAAAGTTTAAGCAACCAACCATCAGTACCCTCAAACGACATAAATTCAAAATTGGAATGGCAACATATTTATAATAAAAAAACAGCCCCAAAAAACAAAAGCTACAATTATTTATCAAATAAGCAAATTTTATACTGAAACGCATAGTTTCCTGAAACATCTTAACAAGCGTATTAACTTGTTAAGATGTGACTTCTATAATAAAGGTATCAATTACGAAATTCGCATTCCTGGTTTAGCACCACTATCTGGTGATAGTAGGTACACACCTTCATCATCACCTTTACCACTCGCACAAAGCACCATACCTTCAGAAACACCAAAGCGCATTTTACGAGGAGCTAAGTTAGCAATCATAATAGTTAAACGCCCAATTAACACCTCTGGGTCAGGATAAAACTGCTTGATACCTGAAAACACATTACGGGTTTCGTCACCAATATCAAGTGTTAATTGAAGTAATTTATCGGATCCTTCGACAAAGCAAGCATGTTTAATTAAAGCAATGCGCATATCGACTTTAGCAAAATCATCAAAATTAATCGTGTCAGCGATAGGCTCTGCAACTTTAGGTTTTGCCGGTTGGGCTAATGCAGCTTGTTGTTTTGTTTCTTCAATCATGTTTGTAATTTTATCCATATCAATACGATTAAATAAGGCTTTAAACTGATTAATTTTATGACTTGTTAAAGCATTATCAATTTCATTCCATTCTAATTTGCTATTTAAAAATGCTTCTGTACGTTCAGCCAATGAAGGCACAATTGGTTTTAAATAGGTCATTAAGATGCGGAATAAGTGAATACCCATTGAGCAAATATCTTGCAATGTTTGATCTTGCCCTTCTTGTTTAGCAACCACCCATGGCGCTTTTTCATCAATATAACGATTAGCTTCGTCAGCAAGTGCCATAATTTCACGAATTGCCTTGCCGGATTCGCGTTGTTCAAAGTAGTCAGCAATCACTTCTGCTTTTTCAACAAACAAGGAATACAGTTCAGGCTCTGCCACTTTATCTGATAATTTGCCGTCAAAGCGTTTATAAATAAAACCAGCCGAACGCGAAGCAATATTAACGACCTTGTTGACTAAATCACTGTTTACACGTTGAACAAAGTCTTCTAAATTTAAGTCAATATCATCGATATGTGATGATAGTTTAGCGGCATAATAATAACGCAAACAGTCAGGATCTAAATGTTTTAGATAGGTACTTGCTTGAATAAAAGTACCGCGTGATTTAGACATTTTTGCACCGTCAACCGTGACATATCCATGAACAAAAATATTCGATGGCTTGCGATATTCACTACCATCTAACATAGCAGGCCAAAATAAGCTATGGAAATAAACAATATCTTTACCAATAAAATGGTAAAGTTCTGTATTTGAATTTTTGTCCCAAAACTCATCAAAAATTGGTTTATTTTGTTTATTACAGTAATTTAAGAAAGATCCCATATAACCGATTGGTGCATCTAACCAAACGTAAAAATACTTACCAGGCGCATCGGGGATCTCAAATCCAAAATAAGGTGCATCACGGCTAATATCCCACGGTTGTAGGCCTGATTCGAACCATTCTTGCATTTTATTAGCAACTTGATCTTGTAATGTTCCTGAGCGAATCCACTCTTGTAACATAGTTGAAAAAGCAGGTAGATCAAAAAAGAAATGTTCAGACTCTTTTAAAATCGGCGTAGCGCCCGAAACCACAGACTTAGGTTCAATTAAATCAATAGGATTATAAGTAGCACTACACACTTCACAGTTATCACCATACTGATCAGGCGCTTTACAGCGTGGACAAGTACCTTTTACAAAACGGTCAGGTAAAAACATCTGTTTTTCAGGATCGAATAGCTGTGAAATAACTTTAGTTTTAATATAACCATTCGCTTTCAAACGTTTATAAATTTGCTCTGATATCTCACGATTTTCTGGGCTATGTGTTGAATGGTAATTATCATAACTAATATTAAAGCCAGAAAAATCACGTTGATGTTCGGTTTTAACTTCACTAATCATTTGCTCTGGAGTAATCCCCAATTGCTGAGCCTTGAGCATAATTGGCGTGCCATGGGCATCATCAGCACAAATAAAATAGATCTCATTACCACGCATACGTTGATAGCGTACCCATACATCAGCTTGAATGTGTTCTAGCATATGACCTAAGTGAATTGCACCATTGGCATAAGGAAGTGCACAAGTCACCAATATTTTGCGTTGAGTTGTCATGTTGATTTATTACCCTTTTTTACATAATGGCAGAAATAGTACATCAATCGTGGGATTATCGCTAGATTTATGCCATAATTTGATAAAATTTATATACTCAATTCATATTTCAAACAGAAAATAATCATTTTTATGAGGGTAAACCAATTTACTGTTTACCGCCTTATTATTTAAGGTATTTTACGCTTTTAATACAAGGTAATTGGAAATGAAACGAGTATAAATACTGAGGCATAAAGAGATAACCATAATGAACACTGAAGTAAAAAAAATTCTTGAAAATTTTATTCATTCAACTCTACAAAAAAATTTACTTGAACTCGGGGCAATAAAAAAATGCGAAATAGTTAATCACCACTTAACTATAAATTTAACAATGCCTTTCGCTTGGCAATCTACTTTTGAAGAATTGAAAAAAATAACCACTCCAAAATTACTTAAACTTAACAGCGTTAATGAAGTTGACTGGCATATTGAATATAAAATTGCTACTTTAAAACGTGCTAATAACCAAAATGCCATTAATAATATAAAAAACATTATCGCAATAAGCTCAGGAAAAGGCGGTGTGGGTAAATCATCAACAGCGGTCAATCTTGCGCTAGCTTTACAAAAACAAGGCGCTAAAGTGGGGATCTTAGATGCAGATATTTATGGTCCCTCGATCCCAACCATGCTAGGTACAGAAAACCAGCAACCCTTAACACCCGATAATAAACATATGACACCAATCATGGCATATGGGCTTGCTAGTAATTCCATTGGTTATTTAGTTGATCCTAATGGTGCCATGGTATGGCGTGGACCTATGGCAAGTAAAGCACTATTACAGATTTTACAAGATACGCTTTGGCCAGAACTCGACTATCTTGTCATTGATATGCCTCCAGGCACAGGGGATATCCAATTAACCCTAGCGCAAAACATTCCAGTTACTGCTGCTGTGATTATCACAACTCCTCAAGATATTGCTTTAATCGATGCAAAAAAAGGTATTACCATGTTTAATAAAGTAAACATACCAACACTAGGAATTATTGAAAACATGAGTTACCACATTTGCGAACATTGTGGACATCATGAGGCCATCTTTGGTGAAGGTGGTGCAAAACATTTAGCTGAGCAATATCAAACCAAATTGCTAGGGCAAATTCCACTTCAAAAAATGTTACGCCAAGATCTTGATACAGGAAAGCCCACTGTCATTAACCACCCTGATAGCGAATTTAGCCAACTTTATTATCAAATTGCAGGCAGTATTGCTAGTGAGTTATATTGGCAAGGTGAAGCGATTTTGCCTGATATTGCTTTTAAGACATTGTAACTTAAAAATCCAACTATTGGCTGTAAAAACAGCCAATACTAATTACATATCATTTCTATTAATTCGATAACTACTCAAATTTATTCATCATTTTGAACAATAACATTATTAACAATAATAGAAATCGGCTAATTCATCACTTAAAACAAATTCAAGTATTGTTCAGAAGTTGTTTTAGTTCTATATTGGAACAGTTCTAAATCTATTTATCCCTAACAAGTGCAACAACTCCAATTCATTGGAAGACATTACACTGTCAACAACGTGATTCGTCACAACACTAAGGAAAATGTTATGCAAAAAAGAGTTAATGAAATCACCATGCGCGGAGCACCTATTACTTTGTTAGGCACACAAATTAAAGTTGGCGACACAGCGCCCAATTTTATCGTGCAAGATTTAAAAATGAAGCCCATTAAATTGTCCGATTTTAAAGGTAAAATCAGAATTATTAATTCGGTTCCATCCATTGATACCTCAGTATGTAGTGCTCAAGTGCATCGCTTTAACGTCGAAGCGGCAAAATTAAAAGACACAGTGATATTTTCAATTAGCGTCGATTTACCTTTTGCCTTAAATCGCTACTGTGCTGCTGAAGGTATTGATGCCGTTAAAGTCACCTCAGATCATAAAGAACTCAACTTTGGTTTAAAATATGGAGTTGTTATTGAAGAGTTGCGATTACTTTCTCGATCTGTATTTGTCATTGATAAAAACGACAAAATTGTTTATGTGGAATATGTCAAAGAAACCTCTTCTGAACCTGATTATGACAAAGTCCTAGCTGCAGTTAAAGCACTAGAATAAATCGCTATAATGAAACATCGCCCTCAAATACTAATATTGGTGGCGATTAAGTTTAAGATTTATTCTTAGCAACTATTTAATAGACAAACATATTCAGTTATAATCAAAAGTAATCTAATATTCCCTCCAAAATCTTAATCATGAATAATAGTATTAACCGATCTCGGGTTTGGTCATCAATTCTTTGTCTTGCATTTGCGGCATTTATTTTTAATACAACGGAATTTGTACCTGTCGGACTATTACCCAATATTGCTGAAAGCTTTTCAATGGATGTAGCTCATGCTGGATTATTACTCACCATTTATGCATGGGCTGTCTCGCTATTATCATTGCCACTCACAGTATTAACGTCAAAAATGGAACGAAGGAAGCTACTTATCCTTTTATTTTGCCTATTTATAGGTAGTCATATTTTAGCTGGAGTCGCATGGAATTTTTACAGTTTAATGATAGCAAGAATTGGTATTGCTTGTGCTCATGCTGTATTTTGGGCAATTACAACACCGCTTGCAGTTCGGTTAGCGCCCAATGGTAAAAAAGCTAAAGCAATGGGCTTTATTGTTATTGGCGTATCGATGGCAACCATTCTAGGCATTCCAATTGGCACCATCATAGGACAACTCGTTGGCTGGCGCGTGACTTTTTTATGTATTGCTGGTATCGCTTTTTGCGTGATGATATTACTACTCCGCTTATTGCCTACTGTACCAAGCATGGATATTATCTCTATCAAAGATATTCCAATGGTATTAAAACGCCCAATACTGCTAAACATTTATTTATTAATTGCCATTATTATTGCAGGTCACTTTACTGCCTATACCTATATTACGCCATTCATGAAAAATATTGGTGGATTTAATCAAAATGTTATCGTCCTTTTATTATTAGTTGTAGGTTTTTCTGGAATGATTGGTAGCGTTATTTTTGCAAAATATGCTGAAAAAAATCCAACCGCAATTTTCATCATCCCTATGCTACTACTGATTACTTGCTTATTATCGCTTTATGTATGTTCATTCACGCTTTATACTGCAATCATTCAATGTTTAATTTGGGGGCTTTCCATTACAATTATTGGAATGGTTATGCAAAGCAAAGTAATTGATGCCGCACCCGATGCCACAGATATAGCCACTTCAGTCTATTCTGGTATTTTCAATATTGGAATAGGAGGCGGTGCTTTTATAGGCAGTAAGGTATTAATTTTACTTTCAATTGATTACATTGGTTATGTTGGTGCGTGTTTTGTCATCATCGCACTATTATTATTCTACTTTTTATCTAGAAAATTATGGAATAATAAAACGGTTATTTAAAAAAGGGTTATGTAAAAAATATTATATAAAAACCTTAGGGTAAGGAAACAGCATTATTTATTTTATAACACAAATAAATAATGCTGAAAAATACTAACATTTACCTTATGATTTACTTAAAGACTCTAACTGTTCCCATCTTTCAAAAACAGCTTCTAATTCAGCCTCTTTATCTGCCAAAGATTGTAAAATTGGACTAGTAATTTCATGAGTTTGATTAAAAAAGTCACTTTGACCAATTTGTGCTTGTAAATCAGTAATCTCTAATTCTAATTGTTCTATTTTGCTTGGTAATTGTGCCAATTCTCGTTGTTCATTATAACTCAGTTTAACTTTCTTTTTAGCGGTTCGCTCACTACTTTGATTATTAGTAGCGCCTAATTCTTTTTTAGGTTGCTCAAGTTTATTAACTGTCGTTACTTTAACTGGTTGTGCCTGCTGCTGTTGTTGCAGAGCATCGGCATAACCACCAGCATAAACACCAATATGGCCTTTTTCTTCAAAAAACCAACATTGAGTGACCACATTATCAACAAATTGCCGATCATGACTAACCAACAAGACAGTTCCTTGATAATCATTCACTAACTCTTCTAGCAATTCTAATGTTTCAATATCAAGATCATTGGTTGGTTCATCAAGTATTAATAAATTGCTAGGTTTTAAAAATAGTTTAGCCAGCAATAAACGATTACGCTCCCCACCAGACAGTGCTCGTACAGGTGTTCTGGCACGTTTAGGCGGAAATAAAAAGTCCTGTAAATAACCAAGTACATGGCGTGAACGACCATTTACCATTACCTCTTGTTTACCTTCGGCTAAATTGTCCATCACTGTTTTTTCAGGATCGAGCTCTAACCGATACTGGTCAAAATAAGCCACTTCAAGCTTAGTGCCACAATGCACATTACCTGATGTTGGCTCTAAATTACCTAACATCAATTTAAGTAACGTTGTTTTACCAATTCCATTAGGACCAATCAGAGCGATCTTATCACCACGTAATACTTGCACAGAAAAATCATTAACTAGTAACTTATCCTCAATCTGATATGTCACATTTTCAAGCTCAAAAACAATTTTTCCTGAACGTAATGCTTCCTCGATTTGCATTTTAGCACTACCCATAACTTGGCGTCGCTTGCTATATTCTTGACGCATTGCTTTTAATGCTCGCACTCGCCCTTCATTACGAGTACGACGAGCTTTAATACCTTGTCGGATCCAGACTTCTTCTTGAGCTAATTTTTTATCAAATTCAGCATTTTGTAACTCTTCAACACGCAATGCTTCTTCTTTACCAAGCAAATAATTATCATAATTCCCACTCCAAGACGCAATTTTACCTCGATCCAAATCAATAATACGCGTTGCCATTTGACTAATAAACGAACGATCATGGGAAATGAACACAATACTGCCATTAAAACTTTTCAAAAAATCTTCCAACCATTTAATGGTTTGAATATCCAAATGATTGGTTGGTTCATCAAGCAATAAAACTGTTGGTTGACAAACCAACGCTTTGGCTAATGCGGCTTTACGCAACCACCCACCCGATAACGAAGACAACAACGCATCACCATCAAGCGATAATGAAGAAATAACATTACGAATACGGCTATCTAATTGCCAACCATTTTGATGATCTAACTGTTCTTGCATTTTAGCTAATTTATCTAAATTACTTTCGCAAGGATCGTGCTCAACACGATGAGCTAAATCATAGTAATCTCGTAATAACTGTGCTTGTTCGTGTAATCCTTCTGCCACAAAATCAAACACACTACCTTGCACATCACGAGGAGGATCTTGTTGCAATCGTGAAACAATCACATTATTTTCATAAATAATTTGCCCTTCGTCTAATGGCACTTCTTTATTTAAAACTTTAAGTAAAGTCGATTTTCCAGCACCGTTACGGCCAACAAGACAAACACGCTCATTTGGCTCAATAGACATATCGATATGATCAAGCAACGGCGCATCACTAAATGAAAGATAAGCATTGGTAAGATTAATTAATGACATAGTTATTGGTGGTTTTTATTTAGATATTAAGTAATAAAACATTATTCTATCATAAAGTGACCAAAGGCAACTAAAGCAAATACAAAAGATAAACCAATATATAAGAATTACTGGCATTATTTATACTTTCATTGTAACTACCTCAAACTTAGTACACAACTGACGTAGAAAATGAAGCTGCCTGTTTTAATGTTTTATATTTGAACAGTGTCATGTTATTTAATGCATCATGCGGTCTTTCGGTGTTATACTTCGGTTATTTGCCTTGCTTGCGCTAAGTTGTTAAAAAGATATAAATCGAGTACTTCAGTACGATAGGTACGATTAAATCGTTCAATATAGCCATTTTGGTAAGGGCTACCGAGCTCCATATAATCAATGGCTATATCATGTGGATCGACTACACTAATTCATACAACTTTTTTAATGAGTAAGGTAAATTTATCAGTAAAGGAACATGCTAGATGACACGATTAAAAAAAAATATCGATATTTTGAATATTCTTACTTATAAAATTAAAAGTTGGGATAGACAAAATGATCTTATAGAACTATCAGAGCTAATATCTGATTTAGAAAAATTTAGTAGAAAAGAAAGATCTTTGTACTATAAAGAGTTTTTTTCCGATGTTGCATTGGCTGAAAAATTAATATACTTGTATAAAAATGAAAATTTAACCAAAGAAGCTACTATAAATATAGTATCTTGCATAGGAAATATGATAAAAGGATATAATCTCCCCCCTTTAGATAATTTTTTTAAATTTTTTAATGAATTGAAAAATGTTAAGAAAATAGATTACTATGTTTCTTTATTTATTACTAATTTCCCACAGTTTTATATGGAGGATAAAAAATGGGATTATATCTTATCAATTTTAAATATCAGTCCAAAAGCGAAATCAGAAAGAAATTTTTACATTGAAATAAAAAAGATTTTAAATCGTAATGAATGCATTCCAGACAATTACTTAGATAAATTTATAGCTTCTTTTGAAAAAATGTATAATAAAGCTAAAAATGATTTTTACAAAAATGATTATAAGGAAATACTTTTGAAGTTAAGTAAATTAAAATGAATCTTATAAATTATATATTTATATTGGAATCAGAAAGATGGATAGACCTGTAATTGCTATGATATTTAAGTCTTCAGTTGAAGTCAAAGCTAAAGAAATCAGAATTCCAGGGAAATGTGGCGGCGATAAATGAGAAAATTATATTTCCTAAAATACGGTGATCCTCGCCAAAATATTAGACAGTGCCCGCCTCTATCATTTTTCGTTTTGGTAATATTGTTGTTCATATTATTCAGGTGATACCCAGCCATTGGCTGAATGACGGCGTATCCGATTATAATAGATTTCAATATATTCAAATAGTGCTTTATTAGCCAGTTTCCTCGTTTTGTAGTAATAGTCATGAATAATGTGTGTTTTGAGTGTATGAAAAAAACTTTCAACAACCGCATTATCAAAGCACTTTCCTCTTCGACTCATGCTTTGCCTTAGCCCATATTGTAACAATAATTGCTTGAAATCAGCACTGTAATATTGGCTTCCTTGGTCACTATGAATGAGTACATTTTTAGGAAATTGACGCCGAAATAAGGCTTGTTTTAATGTATTACACACTAAATGGCGGTCTATGTAGTGTGGAATGACCACACCTGTTCAAACAACAAAATTAAGGGGTAGCTATTTGTTAAATTCTACCTCAGGCAAATAGCTTAACAAGGCGTTAGTTTTGTTTTCTTATGTATATTCCTTACAGTAGCTTCTCAAATTACTGTAAACAACGCTAGTAAATCCTACAAATAAAGACTATTACACCTTATGATATCAATTTGCATTTAAATTAAGTTTTTATTCAAATAAGCAAGCATCCTAGAAAGAGCTTACCAAATTATGATAGAATCACGTCCCATGATGCAAAATAATGTATTTGTTATAGCAATCATGAAATAAATAGCAAGCAAGCAAACAAAACACCATTATCATGAATAAACATGTAATTCCGATCTTGTTGATAATGTAATGAATACTAATAATAGAGTTATTAAATACCATGAAAAAATGAAAATTACTTTAGTAAGTAAAATAGACGAGAATTTAGTAGAGTTCAAATCTGATTTAGGATGTGGTGTTGCGATTTGGGACAATAGTAAATCATTATCAAACACATATTATAATATTGAATTAGAAATCGATGATTTTTTTGAGTGGGGTAAGAATATAACTCTTGAAAAAATACCTGGGTATGGCTTTTATTTAATTAATAACAACATGTTTTTCAAGGCTAAAGTGATATCTTGTGAAGATACAGGTATTTTAGTTTTGTCACTAGGAAGAGATATTATTTTTATAGAAACATCTGGCACATGCGAAATAAACAGCTATGTATCATTTTTTACAACTTCGGATAATGTTATGTTATTCTGATAGAACTGTAATATTTAAAAATTGGATACTATAAACTAATTCTGCTATCCATTTCTGCATACTTTACCTGACTCAAGCAAAAAATTATGTTGGATGGCAACAAATTTTTCAGACAATATAAAAATCTACGAATGATTTTGAAAAGTTATTTTGTTCCATGCTGTGTAGCAATAAAAAATGAAAGATAAAGACAAATATTCTATAGAATGGCTCCGCTTAAAAGAGTCTGAAAAAAAATTATTTTCTGCTAAATACTACTTCAAAAAATCAAATCTGTATTTTGATCAATTATTATTTGCTCTTAAAATTCTGTCAGAACAAGGAACAGCACTAAGGTTTGTAAGAGATGAAGATTTTGACGACAAAGAGCTAGATAATTTAATTCCTATTGTCATAGAAATATCAATAGGCGGCAATATAGATCATATTCCAATAGCTAGAGATATATTATTCAAATATAGACATAATAATATTGTAAAGAAAACACTACCAAAAATGGTTTTAAAATATCTCGATTCTTCTGATGATTTCATATATAGAAGAATTGCAGAATTGCTATTAGAATTGAATTACAAAGAGTTAAAAAACTCTTTTATTAACAAATGTAAAAAGAGTGAGAATAAAGATATAGTTGAGATATATAACGATTTTTATGAAAAATATAAATGAAGTTATTCTCATAAAGGAAAACCAATGGCAGGGTTAAAGAATTCTAATTGATGCTTTGCAAAAATTTGATAATTCATATTATAGATTTTGAAAAGAAATAACAAACGCAACTGAAACAGGCAATTTTATTAATTATGTGGATATCTCAAAAGCTACTGTAAATACCAAATTTTTAGCACAAAACTCACGTAGAAAATTACACTGCCTGTTATCGTGTTTAAATTCAATAGGCGTCATATTATAAATATCTTGATGCTTTATTAGATTACATTTTAATTCTTCTACTAAACTAACATTAATTTTCATTACCGCCAAACTTTTCTGATTATTAATAAACTAACCCAATATTCATCTAACTAATATCAGCCTTTATTTCCCACTATTACAATTAGTCGGTATAATGCCAGCAATTTTATTGTTAAGTGGATTATGCATGAAAACGCTATTTGCCAGTACATCTCGCGGGCTTGAAGAGTTATTAAAAAAAGAGTTAGAACAAATTGGTGCAATTAATTGTAAAATTGCACAAGGTGGTGTTTATTTTGATGCCGATGACAAAACGCTATATCAATCATTATTATGGTCGCGTTTGGCATCTCGCATTTTACTACCTATTGCCGAGTTCGACATCTATAGCGATTTGGATCTGTACTCTTGTGTGTTTAATATTAAATGGCCAGATATTTTTGCTGTTGATAACTCTTTCGTGATTAATTTTGTTGGCGTAAACGAATTTATCCGTAATAGTCAATATGGTGCGCTAAAGATCAAAGATGCTATTGCCGATCACTTTTTGCGTCATACTAATGAACGTCCTAATGTAGCAAAACAAGATCCCGATATTCGACTTCATGCTTATTTAAATAAAAACCGTGTCACACTATCTTTAGATCTAAGTGGTAATAGTTTACATGAGCGTGGTTATCGAGAGCAAACAGGGAAAGCCCCACTAAAAGAAAGCCTAGCGGCAGCTATTATTATGCGTTCTGGTTGGAAAATAACTGAGCCATTGCTCGATCCGATGTGTGGTTCAGGTACATTACTAATTGAAGCGGCAATGATCGCATCACAAATCCCTCCTGGTTTACATCGTAAACAGTGGGGATTTTTTGCTTGGAAAGGCTTTAACCCGACATTGTGGAACGAATTGCTTTTCACCGCAAAACATAACGTATCTAAAACAAACACTGCATTTATCGGTTATGATAATAATGCGACGGTACTTGAACGAGCTAAACAAAATGCTCTTCAAGCAGGTGTGGGGGATTTAATTACTTTTTCGATGCAAGATGTGACACAACTGACCAATCCATTGCCAACTGAAACGGTAGGCATGATCATCAGTAATCCACCTTATGGAGAACGCTTAGAAAGCGAACCTGCGCTTATAGCTTTGCATACGGCACTTGGTCGACAAATCAAACAAAATTTTGGTGGATGGCGTTTATCATTATTTAGCGGTGCACCACAATTGTTAGATTGCTTACAAATGAGAGCAGAAAGACAATTCAAAGCAAAAAATGGCCCTCTTGACTGTATACAAAAAAATTATGTCATTGCTAAGCGTAACACTGAAGAAGCAATCACAAATTTTACTATGCCTGCGGCTGATTTTGCTAACCGATTACGCAAAAATAAACAAAAGTTAGAAAAATGGGCTGCTCAAGAACAACTGGAATGTTATCGACTTTATGATGCAGATTTGCCTGAATACAATGTCGCTATCGATCGTTATAAAGATAAAATCGTGATGCAAGAATACGCAGCACCGAAAAACATCGATCCACAAAAAACTCGCCAACGGCTTTTTGATACTATAAATGCTACCATGTCAGTGCTTGAGCTTACCGCCGATCAGTTAGTATTAAAAACAAGAGAAAAGCAAAAAGGCAAACAGCAATACCAAAAGCTAGGACAAAAACAGGACTATTTTTTAGTCCATGAATACCCGATTAATCAGCGCAAAACCGCATTTTGGGTTAATGTGACCGATTATTTAGATACAGGACTGTTTTTAGATCATCGCTTAGCACGAAAAATGATTGGTGAAATGAGTGCAGGAAAAGACTTTCTAAACCTATTTGCCTATACAGGTAGTGCAACGGTTTATGCTGGACTTGGCGGAGCAAAATCAACCACCACGGTCGATATGTCTCGCACCTATTTGGAATGGGCAGATCGTAATTTAAAACAAAATGGTTTAACAGGTAAAAAACATCGATTAATTCAGGCGGATTGTTTGCTCTATTTATCTCAAGCTGATAATCAATTCGATTTAATTTTTATCGATCCGCCGACATTTTCAAACTCGAAACGGATGAACGATACCTTTGATGTTCAGCGTGATCACTTAAAATTGATGGCCGATTTAAAAAGCTTGTTACGCCCTAATGGAACAATTATCTTTTCGAATAATAAGCGTGGTTTTAAAATGGATAGTATCGGTATGCAAAACCTAGGGTTAACCTATCAAGAAATTACCAATAAAACGCTATCGCTTGATTTTAAGCGCAATAAACAAATTCACTGCTGTTTTATTGTAAAACATCAATAAACACAAACCGCCATAAGGCGGTTAATTTATTAAAATTATGACAAAATAAAACATTCAACAAAATTAAAAACTTTACTGAGCATTTTTAATCAAAATTAAACCATTTTCAGCTGGGTTTGATTTGCTAAATAATATATAAGCAGTAATCACTAATAATAAAATTCAATCTTGTAAAAAAGTTTCAGGAAACTATACGTTTTAGTATATTTTTCTCTTACTACCTTCCAGAAGAGTGATCTTAATCACAAAAACAAAAAATAGACCCATTTTAACAATGTGATACTCATCACACTTATCAATTTTTTTTAATGAATTGAATAACTAAATCCTTCTACAATAACAGCATGATGATTATACAATCAATAAGGAAAGTTTTATATTATGACAAGTTCAAACATCAAATTAAAAGTTCAAAATTTTGGACGATTTTTAAGTAATATGGTCATGCCAAATATCGGCGCATTTATTGCTTGGGGATTTATTACCGCTATTTTTATTCCAACGGGCTGGTACCCAAACGAAACTATTGCCAAGTTAGTTAGCCCGATGATCACTTACTTATTACCACTGTTGATTGGTTATACTGGCGGTAAATTAGTTCACGGTGAACGAGGCGCCGTTGTCGGTGCAATTACGACAATGGGGGTCATTGTTGGTGCAGATATTCCGATGTTCTTAGGTGCTATGATAGTCGGACCACTTGGTGGCTGGGTAATAAAACAATTTGATAAAACCATAGACGGAAAAGTCAAAAGTGGCTTTGAAATGTTAGTCAATAATTTTTCAGCTGGTATTATTGGCATGCTACTTGCATTGCTTTCTTTTTTTGCAATTGGACCTTCTGTCGTTGTTGCATCAAGTAAATTAACTCTTGCTGTTAATTTCTTAGTTGAGCATAACTTACTACCTTTAACTTCAATTATTATTGAACCTGCCAAGATTCTTTTCTTAAATAATGCAATTAACCACGGAATATTCTCACCATTAGGTATTCAACAAGCAGCAGAGCATTCTCAATCTATTTTCTTTTTAATCGAAGCAAATCCTGGTCCTGGATTAGGTTTATTACTTGCTTATATGTTGCTTGGTAAAGGTTCTGCAAAAAGTTCAGCCAGTGGTGCAGCAATCATTCATTTTTTTGGGGGAATTCATGAAATTTATTTCCCATATGTATTAATGAACCCTCGCCTTATTATTGCAGTGATTTTAGGTGGAATGACCGGAGTATTTACTTTAACACTATTTGGTGCCGGTTTAAGTTCACCAGCATCGCCAGGATCAATCATCGCCGTTCTTGCGGTCACTCCAAAATCATCAATGTTTGGCGTAATTATTTCTGTCATTGCAGCAACAATGGTTACTTTTATCGTTTCCGCTATTTTATTAAAAACCACCAAAGAAGCAGATAAAAGCCTTGAAGAGGCAAAATCGAATATTTCTGAAATGAAAAATGAATCAAAAGGAATTGTAAATGGTACACTTGATCTTACTAAAGTTAAAAAAATTATAGTGGCTTGTGACGCAGGAATGGGCTCAAGTGCTATGGGCGCAGGAGTATTACGCAAAAAAGTTCAAGATGCAGATTTGGATATTTTTGTCACTAATGTAGCAATTAATAATCTGCCTGATGATGTTGACATTGTTATTACACATAAAGACTTAACCGATCGAGCAAAACAACACGCACCAAATGCACATCATATTTCATTAACTAACTTTTTAGATAGTCAATTATATAGCCAACTCGTGGCGGATCTTTTAAGCTCTCAAGCAAATAATGAAGCAAGTGAAACAGTGCCTATAAGCAATCAATCGAATGATAATATTCCTCTATTTAAATTATCACAACAAAATATCTTTTTAGGGTTAACCGCTAAAAATAAAGAAGAAGCAATTCGTTTTGCAGGGCAAAAATTGGTTGATAATGGTTATGTCACACCAACTTACATTGAAGCAATGCTAGAGCGTGAAAAATTAACATCAACTTATTTAGGAGAATCAATAGCCGTTCCACATGGCACTATTGAATCAAAAGACGATGTTATTAAAACTGGTATCGTATTTTGCCAATACCCTGCTGGGGTTCAATTTGGTGATGAAGAAGATGATAAAGCAAAAATTGTGATTGGTATTGCTGCTCACAATAATGAACATCTTGATGTCATAGCAAAACTGACTAATGCATTAGATGATGAAACTATTATTGCAAAATTAGCAACGACAAATAATATTGAAGAAGTTTTAGCAATACTAAGTTAACCTATTTCTATTTCCCGCTTTACACGGGAAATAGAGTGAAATATTTCAAATTAAATTATAAAGTTAAGGATTATTATTATGCAAGCACTACACTTTGGCGCAGGTAACATTGGGCGAGGTTTTATCGGCAAATTACTATCCGATGCTGGTGTACAAGTTACATTTGCGGATGTCAATCAGGAAATTATTGATGCCATCGCCACTCGTCATGAATATCAGGTAAATGTTGTTGGCGAGCAATCTACCACTGAAATAGTTAAAAATGTTGATGGAATTAATAGCACCTCTAATGAAGTGATCGATTATATTGCCAGCGTTGATTTACTCACCACTGCCGTTGGTCCACAAATTTTAGCGCGTATTGCTCCAACGATTGCCCAAGGAATTATTGCAAGACATAATCGAGGTAACAGTAAGCCACTTAATATTATTGCTTGTGAAAACATGGTACGAGGTACCAGCCAATTTAAACAAGAAATCTTTAAAGCGCTACCAGAAGAACTTCAGCAATGGACAAACACCCATATCGGTTTTGTCGATTCTGCGGTGGATCGTATTGTACCACCTGCAACATCAAAAACAGGCGATATACTAGAAGTGACTGTTGAGACTTTCTCGGAATGGATTGTTGATGAAACACAATTTGTAGGCATTATTCCAACCATTAAAGGCATGCAACCCGTTGATAATTTAATGGCTTTTGTGGAACGTAAGTTATTTACACTTAATACTGGTCACGCAATAACTGCTTATTTAGGATTTTATAATGGTATTGGCACAATACGTGATGCAATTCTAGATGAACGTATTCGTTTAATTGTACGCGGAGCCATGGAAGAGAGCGGGTTAGTACTTATCAAACGTTACAATTTTGATGAGCAAAAACACATGGCATATATTGAAAAAATATTATCCCGCTTTGAAAATCCTTATTTACAGGATAATACTGCACGTGTTGGGCGTCAGCCAATTCGTAAATTAGGTGCAGACGATCGTTTAATAAAACCATTACTTGGCACCTTTGAATATCAAGTTAAAAACACTAACTTACTAATTGGAGTTGCTGCTGCGCTTAACTATCGTAATAATGATGATGAGCAAGCAGTTAAACTAAAAAAACTCATTACTGAAAAAGGCGTTAAACAAGCTTTTTGTGAAATCTCTAGTATTGACGTTAATAATTCAATTGTTATGAAGGTTGAAGAAATTTATACTGCAATGCAAGATCATCAATTTGTCTAATTCTCAATGCCAGAATCGATATTACAAGAAGATATAATATTAGAAAAACTCAACCAGCAAGCTGATATTCACAGCTTGCTAAAAGTTGCCATTAAATTAATTAATGATAATGTCAACAAATTGATTCTTAAAGTCTTCCGAAAAGAGCCTCACGCCATTAAATTTGTTATTCCCTCATTGGTGGGTAAAAATGGACCGCTTAATGATACCTCAGTGTGCCTAAAACTGCTTTATGTGTTGGGTATTATTTCTCGTGAGGATTACGAAGATATAGAGCTACTGATTGCTGTTTTGGACGAACTAGAGCTAGACGACAAACAATACACTTATTTAGATGATGAAATTTTAGGTCCTATTAGCTTATTACATGATATGGTATTACCACCAAGCTGGGAATCGCAACACGAAAAAGTAAAACAATCAGGTATTGTCAATACTTTAAAATCTTCCATTTACCAAAATCGCTATCAACAAATGATACGCTCGGCACTCATCATCGCTATCACAGAGTTAACGGTTCGAATCATTAATAAACAAAAGATTGACTATTTTCCATAATAATATTGATTGTATATTTTGTTGATACGTTAAATTTACTCTGCTCGTCACTTATATCTATTTAAAGAAATGATTCGCAATTTAAAAAAAATAATTTAACGAGTAAAAACATCGATTAATTTAGGCGGATTGTTTTGCTCTATTTATCTTAAGCTGATGAACAATTCAATTTAATGTTTATCTTTCCGCCCACATTTTCAAACTCGAAACGCATGAATAATACCTTTGATGTTCAGCGTGATCACTTAAAATTGATGGCCGATTTAAAACGCTTGTTACGCCCTAATGGAACAATTATCTTTTCGAATAATAAGCGTGGTTTTAAAATGGATAGTATCGGTATGCAAAACCTAGGACTAACCTATCAAGAAATTACCAATAAAACGCTATCGCTTGATTTTAAGCGCAATAAACAAATTCACTGCTGTTTTATTGTAAAACATCAATAGACGTAGCTGGAAAACAGCTAGGTAGAGTATTAATTTTATTAATGTTTTTTCAACAACACCAAAAACAAAAAATTAAATAAAATCAATACTCTACCTGAACGATTTTATAGAAATACGAAAAATAAAACAAAATAGCTAATCCATCCGAATATCAATATAGAAATGATCACTGAAGTTTATAACACCCGAAACCTGTAATTCTAAATATTTAAAAAGAATTCATTTGGATATTCACCTAATTTTATTTAATTTTTCAACAAAACTTAATCATCCTACCTAACAACTAACACCGAAGTTTTAGCACCACGAACCACCCCAGAAGCATTAGATCCTAAAAGATGAGTTGAGATATTAGGACGACGTGAGCCTAGAATAATTAAATCGGGTTGAATTTCTTCCGCTAAACGGAGAATCTCATCCCTTGGATTACCAAATGCAATAGAAAAGGATACATTTTCACGCGGTAAATCAATCGAGTCAATAAGTTTATGCAAGTCTTTTTCCGTTTGTACTGTAGCTTTATCCTTAAATTCGTCAAAACCAAATGAGTAAACATTCACAATGGCTGAAGCGACTGGTAATGTATGAAAAAAGATAACTTGGGCATTAGACAGTTTGGCTAAGCACTCTACATGTGGAATGACTTTTTTAGTTAATTCATCTTCAAGCACATCGATAGGAACTAAAATTTTTTTGTACATAACTCCCTCCTTGCTTTGTTATAGATTAGATTATATATTCAGCGAAACTAAAACAGGTTTTACCTAGCTAGTATGATACTAATTTTAAATTTAATCTTTAATTATTTTTTATTCATTTTATGATGGAGATCAACGTTCGCTATATTATTTATCAATCCAATATAAAAATCTAGTTAGAACACGTAGTTGATCGTAATGGTCATATCGGGTTTAATGAACACCCTTTTGCTTGGATTTTAAGAGATAATTAAAATGAGAATCATATTAGCATCAACATCTGTATCCCGTAAAAAAGTGCTTGAAAAATTAGCTATCCCTTTTGAGTGTATGCCACCAATTTGTGACGAAACACCACTAGCAGGTGAGTCAGCTAAGCAATTGGTGGTTCGGCTAGCTAAACTTAAAGCCCAATCATTAGCTATGCAGTTTGCTGATAGTTTAATTATTGGCTCTGATCAAGTTGGTGTGTTAGACGGTAATATTGTTTGCAAACCGCATACAATTGATAATGCCCGTAAACAGCTTCGACAAAGTAGTGGTAAAGCTTTCTATTTTTATACTGGGATGACAGTAATTAATACCAAAACACAACAACAAATCACTATTTGCGAACCATTTAAGGTGACTTTTCGGCATTTAACTGATTCAGAAATTGATGCTTACATTAGCAAAGAGAAGCCACTACAATGTGCTGGTAGTTTTAAATGTGATGAACTGGGCATCACCCTGTTTGATAAACTTGAAGGTGATGATATTAATTCATTAGTTGGGTTGCCATTATTAAAACTCAATAAAATTATGATCGACATGGGTTGTAATCCACTTTTAATATAACAATTCAGTTAATAACTAAACCCATTAGTCAATAAATCGTCCAGCTGACATTTTCATAACTTTTTGGCTATAACGGGCAACATCATGATCATGAGTGACAATTAATAACGCAGTGCCTTGCTGATGAATTTCAGTCAGTAATTGCATGATTTCAGCAGCGCTTTCTTCATCAAGATCACTTGTTGGTTCATCAGCAATAATCATTTGTGGTTTACAAATCAGTGCTCTCAATATCGCAATACGGCGCATTTCACCGCCCGACATATTAGCTGGGTATGCATCTTGCAAATGGCTTATTTTGGCTTTTTCAAGCAACCTCTTAGCTTCATTTAAGGGATTTTGGTTTTCTCGCTTGGTTAAATAAAAAGGCAGTCGAATATTATCAATTGCTGTTAAATTAGGTAGTAAACTGCTACCTTGAGGAATATAACCAATATGCTGATTACGAAAGGCAGATACTTGCTGATCATTAAGATCAAATAAATTTGTATTATTAATAGTGATTTTTCCTTGCGTTGGTGTAAGTAAACCAGCAATCATATTTAGCAAAGTGGTTTTACCACTGCCTGATTTTCCCATAATGCAAATAAAGTCATCTTTTGCCATTGAAAAACTAACATTATTCACAGCTGAAAAGGTTTGTTGCCCTCTTATGTAATCTTTACGTAGATTTTTAACATTCAGTAACATTATTCGCCCTCTCTAAGGGTACTATAAGTATCAAATTTAGTCATTGATAAGGCACTATAGGAGCTTGATAAAGGTCCTATAATTAACGTAAGAATAAAAACAACAATTGCATATAATAATGCATCAAATATTGAGATATTTACACACGGCAAACCAATAGATTGGCAGATCAATAAGCTAAATGCATAAAGTAATACCGAGGCGATAACAATGCCACTAATTCCACCTAATGCACTAATAATTAAAGATTCACGAAGCAACATTTTGACTAAATCACGCCGTGAAGCGCCTAATATTCGTAATAAGCTAATTTCACGCTTGCGTTCATTTAAGCTTGAAGAAAATATCACAAAAATCACAATAATAGCTAAAACCCAAAAAATAGCCGATAGGCTATATACAATAGTTGAAAAGCTAGTTAACCATTTTGATATATTACTTAACATACCTTTGGTCATAATAAAATCAATATTATAGTCAATGGCGTATCTGGGCATAATTTGATTAACAATATCTTTAGGTTGATAATCTGAATTGACCTTAATGAAAATCGACGAGGCATAATCAGCAAAATGGTCGACATCCCCTTCAATTAATTTTGCATTTTTCATTAATGATTGGGCTGCCGACATAGTCATAAAGACAGAGGTATCAAATCCCATCCCTGTGCTATCCATTTTAGCAATAATTTTAAAAGGATGATTAAAAAATAAGATTTCATCGCCCACATCAGAACTAATTTTAGAACCAACAACGACTTGATTATCAGTCAATGGCTCTGAAAGTTGTGATTGTAACCAAGGCTTAATTATAAAATCAGTATGCTGTTCAAAACCAATTAATTGGACTTTAGACGAACAACATCCTGCATTTAATGAAGCAATAAATAGCTGAGGTGAAATGGCCTCAATACCTTTGATACCTTTTATTTTATCAATCAAATCTACTTTTAAATAAAAAGTACTCGGTTCACCACGCAATAAGGCAACTTCCATATTTTTTTCGTAACCATTAGGCACAATAAGAATATCAGCACCTAACCTGTTAGCCATGCCTGAAATACCAAGGCTGAGATTTTTCATCAGTATACTTCCACCAAACAGCGTTGCCGAAAAAAGCGTAATGATGATAATCAAACAGCAACTTCTAAACGGTCGCCGCTGAATATTTCGCCATGCTAAATTTGCCATGGTGATCGGTTTTTCGCACATATTGACTTCCCTGCTTGTTGGATTTAAATGTTATACCTATATCTGGTAAAGATAAGTGTGGTCTTTGTTTGCTAACAAAACTCTATCAATTTTTCGTTGTTTTATTTAAGTAATAGATGTTAATAACAGCGGCAATAAATAATAAACCTGATAATAAAACTAAGGCCGGTTTAGATCCCATATTGCATCGCATCATTTCGTTAGAACAAACGCCAATTAGGATCGTTGGAATTGCAGCGGCTAACAACGATATGCAAGCTGTCGCCATACTTAACCCTATTCTCACAAAAGCCGTACGACTAATCAGTAGTAATGCTCCGACGACTATCACTAAACAACCAATGCCAATTTCAGCCCTTGCTGTCCAAAAACATTTCATAATTTTTCCTGTACTAGCGTGCATATGTCCACTATGTGCAAGCTCACCACTAACACCGTTCATTGCATTACTCATACTATGGCTCATAGTGTCAACAGGTGTTACAACAGACTCTGGCGGTGGACAAACTGGCAATATATATAATGGAAATAAGATAATTAATACGCCAATAATAATAAGGGTACTTGATGAAATAAGACGGTTTTTCATATACGACAACCTTTTGTTGGTTAGTTGTTAATTACACGAGCGACTTTGCCGTGCTCTAGTACTACGGTGGTTTGTGCATGTTTTGACACTTCTAGTGAGTGAGTAACCACAATGATTGTACTGCCTTCTTCGTGCAGTTGATGTAGTAAGTCCATGACCATCGCTTCATTGCTTTCATCTAAATTACCCGTTGGTTCATCGGCTAAAATTAATTTTGGATAATTAATCAATGCTCTAGCAATACAAACACGTTGTTGCTCGCCACCTGATAACTGCCTTGGTAAGTGTTTAGCACGAGCTGCAAGCCCAACACGTTCAAGCGCTTGCATGGCTTCTTTTTCGTCGACCATACTATGATAATACTGAGCAAGCATGACATTTTCGAGTGCGGTTAAATACGATACTAGGTGAAATTGTTGAAAGATTAGACCTATTTTGTCTCGACGTATTTCAGTTAATTCTGACAAAGAAAGCTGAGTAATATCTTGCCCGTCTAAAATAACCGAACCAAGTGAAGGTTTATCCATACAACCAATGATATTCATCAAAGTTGTTTTACCGCTACCAGAAGGTCCCATAATTGATAGCCATTTACCTTCTTCAACTGTTAAATTTACTTCAGACAGTGCATGTAGTGAACCATAAATTTTAGACACATTATTTACTTCGAGTATATTCATACTTTATATCCTATTCGCCACGTAAAACTAACGCAGGTTCGACTTGTAGTGCTCGTTTTACCGGAATTAAACACGCAATTACCGTAACTATCACTGAGATAATAACCGTGGTTGGAATCAGATAAAACTCAATAATAATTGAACGGCCAAATACATTGGTACTAATAATTTGTGCAAAAATAAGCCCACAAATTGCACCAATAATGCCACCAAGGATACCTAAAACGATCCCTTCAGCTAAAAATTCTTTGGCGATACTTTGGTTATTAGCTCCAATTGCCTTTTTAAGCCCAATTTCTTTACGACGCTCCATTACCACTGTCATCATTGTTGTGGCCACGCAAATCATCGTTAGTACTAATACCACAAAAGTGACTAAATAAAGTAATGAGGACAATTTGCCAAGTACCGATGTTTCAGATTTTGTCACCCATTTGATCAAATGCGGTGTTATTGTAGTGGATTGTTGCTTGATATTTTCAATATACTGCTTTAACTCAGCTTCAGTCGCCGTAATGCTTACTTCAACCACTTCGGCTTGTTCATTTTCTTCTAATAGTTGTTGTAAATCATGTAAATCAATAAAAATAAAACCATCTTCGGCTCGTCCTGTTTTAACAATGCCAGTTATTTTTAGATCCTCATCAAAACGTGAATTTTGCTTAGATTTACCTGAAATTGGCATAGTACCACCAACGCTTAAGTTAGCAAAATTAGCAATATCAATACCAATCATTATTTCATGTGGGTTTTGTGGCAATGCGCCTTCAATGTGCCAATAAGGGCTAGTTTTTGTTACTTGTTTAAAGTCAGTGCCCACAATAGTATAAGGATGCTGATTACTGCGAATTGACGCATAACGAAACGGGGTTACGCCGAGTAATTTATCTTTCGGTAAAAAACTCACTGCGTTATTAACATCCGTCATTGCTACCGTTGGCTGGTTATTAGCAGGTAACAATAGAAGATTAGCACCATAGGAACGGAACTCTTGTCCCATTTGCCTTGGGATATCATAACAAAGTGTGATCATACCAAGAAGCACTGTTGCACCAATAGCAACGCCAAGCAAAGCAATGGTAATACGAGACCGACGACGGATAAGTGAACTTAACACGGTTTTAATTATAAAGCGCCTATTTTTATTGATCATGAAACTTCCTTTCACCTTATCGACCATGTAATACATCAGTTGGGCGTAAAAACATCATCATCCGAAGTGCAGGTAAACTACCCAAGAGCGTAATTAAAAAGACCATTATTATGGTTAATGGAATAATCAACATTTTGGGTTCAACAAATGCCCCAAATACTGTATAACCAATAATTTGAGCAAAACCAATGCCGATAAAATATCCCAAAACCCCACCTAAAAAAGCAATAAGGAATAATTCAGTAAAAATGAGCAAAGATACTGCCATATTTGTTGCACCTAATGCTTTTAATAAACCAATTTCGGTACTACGCTCGATAACGTTAGCTGTCACTAAATTGGAAATCGCTAGCGCCGAACAAATCAATGACAAAATGGTGAGTAATAACATTAGTAATTGTGTTTTTTGTAAAATCGAACCTTCAGATTCAGCCACTTGCATAATGGCTTTAACTCTAACATCAGGCATTAATTCTTCAAGTTGATAAGCGATTGAGCTGATATAAGCTGTGCAATACCATGTATCCCACTCAGTTCTAGATAAACTATTAGGATCTTGCGCCGCTTTGCGCGCTAATTCATTTTCGGGGGTGGTTAATGCACTCACCTCAACACGTTCAACCAGTCCTGATTTATCTGCAATATTTTGAGCAACTGGCAATGATACATAAATTTGCGTATCTTCTACACCTCCGCTATGAAAAATATTGTGCACTGTGAGTGTAAGCTTTTTGTGGGTTTGCATTGAGATAATATCTATGGTATCGCCTAGCTTTAAATTCCACTGTTTGGCTACAGATTCACCCACCATAGCTCCTTGCAAATTATCATCGGTCATGGTGTTTCCTTCAATTGTCCACCATGATTTCATAGCTAACATGCCCGTATCAACCTGATCACCTGTTGGAATATTAAGGTGTTTATTAAACCAAGTACCTACCACCGTAATTGGCTTATCATGAAATGTCGCTTGAGTTGTTAGGAAAGGGGCAAAATCAACAATATTATAAGCCCAAAAGATCATCTTAATTTTGACAAGTTCTTCTTCTTTAATATACTGCACAGCTTGCCCACTATCATTGTTATCAAGCTGGTACATTTCATTAATGACAGCACTACCACGAGGAACGATATTGAGATTAGCACCATAGGCTTTTAGCTCTTGATTCACCTTATCACCTACGTCAAACATTACATTTAGCATAGCAGTAGCAAGCGAAACACCTAAAGCAACCGTTAAAGCAATAAGAAAGAGTTTCTTTTTTTGGCGAACTAATACACTCAGTAACATTCTGCAAAACATAATCTATTCCTTTTAATTCGCCTTTATTTAAAACGGTTTTTTTCTGCTTCAAGATTTGCAGGGCGAATCACCATATTACCGTCAATAATTTCATACTTAAGTGGCACAGGATTACACCCACCAGAAAACCCAATCGTTGCAATATTCATTACTACATCACACAAAATACAGACTACTTGATTTCCACGTTGGTAGTAACCACTTGCACCACAAATATCACAAGCATCAAACCCAACGCCATACGCATTTTCACTTTTTTTAATAACAATAAAACGAACTAAAGTACCATCCGTGGCTTGATAGCCATAACGGTGTAAATTGCCATCATTTACTTTATCAAGGGGAATAACAATTAAATTATCGGTATTCGGTGTTACTGGCTCAGCAGGTGTCAGTTCTACCCCTTTTTCAAAAATATAGCGAGCGCGAGTTACGGTATAAGCAGTGATCGCTGTACCTGCCATAATCATTAAAGCGCATCGTCTATCACTACGTAATTGGGCTTTAAGTTTACGAATTTGAGCAGGGTTACTACCGACTAACGAGGTTGTTTTTGATTTGAGATATAAAACAATAGCTAAACAAAGCACAATAGCGGTAAATATAAAAATAAAAAAGTTAACATGCCCAAGGATGAAAATAACCAATTTCATCATCCATGGTTGTGATGAAATAAAGCGTCTAACAATTAAAATTTGTAAAATGTTAATACTATTTTGCAGAGTAAAAATAACGATCGACAGTGAAGTAATGGCAAACACAAATCGCGCTGATAATCGGCCACAAGTATGATAAACAAATAACCCTGTCAACAAAATTACTAGTAGCGCAACCCCATAGCCCACCCATTTAAACAAGTAATCATTATTAAAAATAGAGTCCATTCCGACAGAAAATTCGAATGGATAGAGCATTAAATTAGGTAAACACTGGGCGCTTATCAAACCAATACTGAGTGCAAATAGTAGTGTAAAAAAGAATTTACCAGTTCGATTATGGGTGGATTTTTGCAAGCAAATAGCAACAATCAACGGTATAGCAATAATAACCCAAGGTATGATCACTCCAAGATCATAATATTCACGAACAGCAAACCCTGTGTTGCGTTTTAAAATGGCATAAATCAATGCAGCAATAAAGCCCAATACAAAACCAAACAAAATAATTTTTTTAATATGATGAGGCGTGGATCTTATAATTGCAGCGCTCAGTAATGCCATCATCATTGCTGGAACGAAAGTATTATCGGTAATATTGATAAGGTATTGAAGCATATTCATTGCCTAACTATTGCAAATATTATTGGTGAGCATAATGCTCACCAATAACTGATTATTAATTATTTAATATAATTAGTTATTTTAAAATCATTACCATGCGCGTGGAATGTAATCAAAGTCCCAAGAAACTTCGATAGGTTTGCTCCAAAAGCGTCCTTCCACACCTGTTTCTTTATCAACATGTAGTAAATAACCTTGTTTTTCTGGGTTTTCAATCATAAATGTTACTTTATATTTACCAGCACCATCTAATTTTATATTATTACCATAGTGAGGACCATCAGAGGCATTCATTGGCATAAAGTTACCTTCAATTACTTTATCACTGCCTTGCTTTTGAATTTTATATTTTACAGTTAAGTAAGGAACAAAATCACCTACGCCATAACCTAAGTTATTACCTTCTGCAGCTGAAATATCAGCTTCAATGTGCATGTCTGATTTTGAGGCTGGTAAACCACCCATACCAGCGGGTTCCATATCAACAGGTTGGAAATAAACAGCACCAATGTGTAATGGCCCCACGGTTACTTCATCACCAATTGGAAACTCTTCAAATCCTTTTTGTTCGCCAGGTGCCGGTGCTGCTGCATGAACGAATGAAGATAAGGCAAGTATTGAAGCAATACCTGCTGATAAAATTAATTTTTTCATTGAAAACTCCTTCTCTTAGTTTTTGAAAATTTATTACACTTGTTTTTTTGGGTATTAACACAACTCAGTTTTTCAATCCGCATTTATGCAATTTTAAGCAAATAAGCAATATTAATAATTATTGCTTTTTACAACTATGTTTAGCTTTGTAATATATGACAGAAACTACTACAATAAATACCATAATTATTTGTGGAACTAATGTCTCGACTGTTGGATAAATACCTAAAACTTCGACAGAATGTATAAAATCAACAGAGGTAACTGGGATCATATCTGCCTCTTGTAATTCTTTTACTCCACCACCGGCAAAAGCTATTGCCATGATATACATCAAAATACTAGTGCCAATAAAGAATGGGCGAATTGGTAATTTCATGGTACCAAAACGAATAACGACAAAAATAATCGCAAGAATTATCGTTCCAATAGCTAGCCCATACCAAACCATATCCATGTGTTCTTTAGCTTCAATTAGCATTGCTTGGTAAAACAAGATCGTTTCAGCACCTTCACGAAAAACAGCTAAAAAGGCAGCAAAACCTAAGGCAAAGCGACTACCAGATGACACTGCTGTTTGTACCTTTTCTTCAACATAGCTTTTCCAAGCCTCAGCTTCTGCCTTTGAAAACATCCAATTACTAATAAAAAATAGTACGACTGTTGCCAAGAGCATAGCAATTCCTTCAATAATTTCTTGATTTGCGCCGCTAATATCAAACACAGTATGAAGAGCAATTGCCGCTAAAATACTGGCAAAAATAGCTACAAGTGAGCTCATATAAACTACTTTTACCATGGCAAGATGTCCAGAACGAACCAAATAAGCTGAAATTGCCGCAATCACTAAAATCGCTTCCAGCCCTTCCCTAAAAATGATAATAAACGAAGCTAACAGAATGCTCCAACCGCTCTCTTGCTTACCATCTAGTTCGTTAGCATCTTCATGTAACATTTTTAAAATAGTATCAATTTCATTTCTAACAACTTTATTCGACGCACCATCGTTCATTAAACGTTTAATTTTGGCAAATTGATATTCGGTATCGGTTCCTCGTTTACCCGAAATATAAGACATAACCGCACGCTCAACCCCATGCTTTTCATAAAAGCCAAAATAGGCATTATTAACTCGAGCTTTAGCACGCTCAACATCTTTTATAAAATAGATATCATAAGCGTCATTTAAGATGGTATCCATTTCGTCAACAATAGCATTCCAACTTTCGTATTTTTTTTCGGCAGCATAAGATGATGGGGCCAAAGCCATTAAACTTCCAATAAGAAGCAAAGCAAGTATTAAAAATCGTTTCATATCTTAACTTTACCTTTTATTTTCCTATTAAAAGCATACCTAGTGGTTTACTGCCTTCTGGTAATTGTAGCTCTTGGCTAATAACTTCTGGTTTAATGGAGTGAATATAACGAGCGCTTAATTTTAGTGCCGACGCAACTAAATAAGCGTTTTGACTCATTGCACCAACGGCCGTGTAATTAAAGTTAGCGATTTGTTCTGGATTTATATCGGTTAATGCACTAGCATCCGACACAAAAATCAATGAATAGGCTGCTCGCCTTGTAAAACTTTGCAAACCAATATCAGCACGAATATCTTTATTATTAATTTCTTTTAAATAATGACCTTCCCACTCATATAAAAAAGTACCCTTTTCACTGGCGAGGTAGATTCTCACATAAGGAGATTTACCCTTAACCATCGGCACCGTCCACCCTGTTTTACCACGATTTAAACCACTTGCAGCCCAAAGTACTGTCGAAAGTTCGTCATCAGAAATTTTACCAGTAGGAAAGCCCCCCCCAGGAGTTGAAGATCGTTTTTTTAGACTTTCAAATAGACTCATTCCATCTTTAGTTTGAGGGGTAGGTAATGCAATATCGGCATAACAAAAAGAGTGTGAAAACAAAGATACAAATAAAATAACAACTATTTTCCGTATAAACCACGGCATAGCAACCTCGGACATTATCGCAATAATTTCATCAATATCTTATTGCGAATAGAATTAATTATCAACCTCAAATAATAACAATTATCATTTAAGGTACTATGGCGCTATAATTATTATTCATACAATACATACCCAATTTCGAATTTCAAAACCACAAATCAAACATTATCAACCGATATTTTTATTTTTTTATCCATTAAGTATATACTTAGGCAAAATTGATTTTTGAATATATTGAGTAACAATATCTTATGCCATTATCGACATTAATTGTTTTGCCACTTTTTATTATTACAATTGTTTTTGCCTCACTCTTTAAACAGACAAAATGGCAAATGCTAACCATAACTTTACTAACGATCTTTATTGTAATGGAGCTAACTTCTATCTATTTTAGTGGTGGCTTTATTGATTATCAGTTTTATGTAAATTTAAACATTAATGACATAATCGAAGGGCTATTTATTTTTAAATTACAAGCAGTCTTAGTTATCGTTGTCTTTTTTTCCCTTATTTTTTTGCTATCAAAACTCGCAGATTTATGCAAACGTAAATGTCATTTAGTATTTCGTCTGTTACTAGCCTTTGTGGCAATAGTATCCATCAGTTACAATAATGGTCCATTCAGTCGCTTATACGAAATCTATCAAGTTACAAGCGCACCTCGTGAGCCATTTGAGCAGGCGTTACAATCACTTAATATGACTCACTATACCAATAAAGATCAGCTTGTTAGCTATCAAGGTAAAAATATTATTGTTTTATCTTTAGAATCATTTGAACAAGGCTTTTTCGATTTTGAGGATATTACCCCTAATTTACAAAAACTTCGCCAAGATTATACCTTTTTTGCTAATATGCCCATGAGTCCAGGAAGCTCATGGACTACCGCATCGATGTACACTTATATGACCGGCATGCCCTTTCTAATTGGTGGCTACACAACATCACCACTAATGCGCGCAGACAAAACCAATCTAGTTAGCCTAGGCGATATACTTAATCAAGCGGGCTATCAAACCCGTTATGTAATGGCTAGCCCTGATTTTGCTGGTATTGGTCACACTGCAGAACTGTTTGGTATGCAAGTCATTTCTGAAAAAAACTATGTCGGCCAATATCCACCAGCACCTTTTGGGCTGTATGACAAAGACATTTTTGATGTAGCGCAAAAACAAATTACTGAAATGCGCAAAACAAAAAAACCTTTTGCTTTATTTATTTCAACTGTTTCAACTCATGCACCAAATGGTTTTGATGATGAAAGAATGAAATCGGTTATTTCACCAAAATCAGATAATATGTCTTTCGTTGCTGCTTCACTAGATCATAATTTGGGAATTTTTATCCAACATCTAAAAGAAGAAGGTGTATTAGAAGATACTGTATTTTATATTTTTCCAGATCATTTAATGATGGGAGCAGGCACACCAACAATCAATCGTCTTTCAGAAAAAGAACGCAAACTTTATTTATTAACAAATGCACATACGCAAGATCTACAAAAAAACACTGATCAAACTATTTATCAGATTGACTTACCTCGTTTAATTTTAAATGGAGCCCAAGTCAAAACTAACGCTAAATTTTTGACTGACTATTTAACTGAACCTAATTTTGATAAAAAACAGTTTATTGAACAAAATAAATCTAATATTGCAACGCTCAATAATTCAGCACAAGTATTTAAATAGGCACGAAAAATGACGTTTGATACATTAATTTTTGTCTCTACAATTAGCTTTTTAGGTATGATCTCACCTGGGCCTGATTTCTTTTTGGTGTTAAAAAATAGCTTAAGCTATA
This sequence comes from Gilliamella sp. ESL0232, assembly GCF_013346885.1. Taxonomy (NCBI): domain Bacteria; kingdom Pseudomonadati; phylum Pseudomonadota; class Gammaproteobacteria; order Orbales; family Orbaceae; genus Gilliamella; species Gilliamella sp. ESL0232. The sequence goes on from NZ_JAAEDW010000003.1 coordinate 66,509, forward strand.
ACCGCAAGATAGCATTGCTCACTTGTCTAGGCGTCATCATCGCCATCTTAGTTCATATGAGCTATTGTATTGCGGGTATTGCAGTACTTATCACCACAACTCCACTTCTTTATAACGCCTTACGCTATGCGGGTGCCACTTACTTAATATGGCTTGGCATAAAGGCACTAATGGCTAAAAAGACAAATATAACCTATATTGGTGAACAACAAATTTTGCAGTCAATTTCAGGTAAATCAGCCTTTATGCAAGGCTTTTTATGTAATTTACTTAATCCAAAAGCAACATTATTCTTTTTAGCTACCTTTACTCAAGTACTCAATGCAGAGTCATCAATCTTTGATAAGCTCATTGTCGCATCTATCATTTGGATTGAAGCTATTTTTTGGTGGCCTTTTGTGGTATTTATTTTTCAAACACAAAGCGTACAACGTCGTTACTTTAAACTTCAATTTATCATTGATAAATTACTGGGTATTATTTTAATTACACTAGGAATTAAAGTTGCCCTAGGTTTTTAGATTATTAAAAAGTAATTAGTAAATATTAAGTCTAAAATGCATACTTTTTTGAATATTTAAACATTAATTGTTAAACTAAAACCTGTTCATCTTTTATAATCGTCTTGTCCTTAATTTCCGATTATAAATGCACTGATAACACGTTTTATTCAATAGGCTAATTAAATGGATAAATTATTACAATATGGTCGAGAGCTTCTTGAATTGGAGATATACGAAGCAAAAAAATTACCAGATAGATTAGGCAAAGATTTTGTTAACGCATGCAAACTTATTTTAACCGCCAAAGGTAAAGTCGTTGTTTCGGGTATTGGAAAATCAGGGCATATAGGGAAAAAGATTGCCGCTTCGTTAGCTAGTACAGGAAGTCCTGCTTTTTTTATGCATCCATCGGAAGCCCTGCATGGCGACTTAGGAATGATAACTCAAAACGACGTAGCTATATTAATTTCATACTCGGGTCGAGCTAAGGAATTTAATTTAATTTTACCTATTCTTACAGAAATGCAGGTGCCTGTTATTGCTATCACTGGAGGGTTGGATTCACCACTTGCTAAATCAGCCCAAGCAATTCTTGATATTTCAATTGAAAAAGAAGCTTGTCCTATGGGACTTGCGCCAACCTCTAGTTCAACTAATACATTATTAATGGGAGATGCGCTAGCAATTGCAGTAATGCGAGCACGAGGCTTTAAAGAAGAAGATTTTGCACGCTCCCACCCTGCAGGTAGTTTAGGGGCTAAATTACTCAATCATGTCAAAGATGTAATGCGAACAGGTGATCGTATTCCTAAAATACCACAAACTGCAACCGTATTTGATGCCATGCTAGAATTAAGCCGTACAGGAGTAGGGCTAGTTGCAATCTGCCAAGATAATAATAAAATAGTTGGTGTATTTACCGATGGTGATTTACGTCGCTTATTATTAAAAAATGGTACATTACAAGATAACATTATGGACGTTATGACCAGCTTGGGACATCGAATTCCTGAAAGTTGGAAGGCTGTCGAAGCACTAAAATTATTTACTGATCATAATATTACTGCCGCTCCGGTTGTTAATAACAACGATGAATTAGTAGGGGTTTTAAACATCCATGATTTGCATCAAGCTGGTATTAGCTAAAAGTATTGGTAAATACCTATTGCCAAAAGGTACTATCTATTGAGATAATTACCGACCTAAATTTTTGTCGTTAGACGGAGATCCAAGAAAAGTTACACAATGATAAAGCGAATGATCATATAAATCAAAGCAAGTTGACATTGTGTTGTATATTTTAACCAAAATTAACAGATGATGAAACAACAATGGCAGAAAAGCGAAATATCTTTCTAATTGGCCCAATGGGGGCAGGAAAAAGCACTATAGGCCGACAAATTGCACAACAGTTAGGCATGGATTTTTTTGACTCAGATCAAGAGATTGAAAAACGTACTGGAGCCGATATTGCATGGATTTTTGACCTAGAAGGAGAAGAGGGATTCCGAGCCAGAGAAGAAAAAGTCATTAACGAATTGACTGAAAAACAAGGTGTAGTTCTTGCAACTGGTGGGGGTTCAGTCTTATCTAAAGAGACACGAAATAGATTATCCGCTCGAGGAATCGTTGTCTATCTTGAAACAACCATTGAAAAACAGATGGCAAGAACACAAAAAGATAAACGCCGCCCATTACTACAAGGAAGCAACACACCACGTGAGCTTTACGAAGAGCTAGCTGGAGAGCGCGAACCACTTTACGAAGAGATTGCTGATATTACAATTAAAACCGATGAACAAAGCGCCAAAGGTGTTGCTAATTATATTATTGATAAAATAGAGCAAATTTAAGTCGTGTATTTTAGAAATAATAGCTAATCATTAAGTAATAAATCTTTTGATAGGTTAAGGAGTAAGTATGCGTGTAGATAAAGATGACCGTTATATATCAGAACAACCCAATAAGGATTCTGCGCATTCATTCAGATTACTTAGTTTTCTTCAAGATCTTCCAAAGAAAAAATTAATTATTTTTGGTTCAGCAATTATTATTCTTTTATTGCTTGGTTTGATTATTTTTAATTCTTCTCGTAAAAAAGAAGGAACACCATTAACACCACCTGTGGTTAATGGAGTGGCTTCAACAGAAGAAAACAATAATACAATCACTGATGAACAAAATAGTGTTGGAATTGGTGGAAATCAACCTAAAAGTAATGAACTGGTGACAGATACATCAAACAGTACATTAAATAAATTTAATACACAACAACAGCAACTTGAATCCTTTTCAGATACAAGTAATGGCTTAAACCTATCAATAAATGACTCAAATGGAGATTCTAAAGCAAATCATCATTCTGCGGCAACATCTAATGGTAGGGTTAAATCAAATAAAAATAATACGAAAAAAAACACATCTAACTCTGTTAATCGTAAAACTGAAAATAATGATTTAGGGAAAAATATTAAGATAAAAAATGATCATTATGTCGTTCAGCTTAGTGCCTCTAAATCACTTGAAGGTCTAAAAAAATTTGTAAAACAAAACGATATAACAGATTACCATATTTATGAAACCAAACATAAATCTGGTTCAATGTTTATTTTAATAAAAGGCAACTATTCATCAGTAGATGAGGCACATAAAGCAATCAAGTCTTTGCCAAATGCACTACAGAAAGACAAACCATGGGTTAAATCTGGTGCAATGATTAATAAAGAAAAAGTAGCAAAATAACCAAGGATATCGTTTATTTATCCGATCAACGACAAATAGGAGTATCCGTTGAAGAAGCAACGAGCCTTTTTAAAATGGGCTGGAGGAAAATATGAGCTTGTGGACACAATTAAACGGTATCTACCAGAGGGCGATCAGCTAATAGAACCTTTTGTTGGAGCTGGTTCTGTTTTTTTAAATACTAACTATAAAAGTTATATCTTAGCGGATATCAACCATGACTTAATTTCATTATTTACATTATTAAAATCAAGTCCAGATCAATTTATCCGTGACCTTAGATTACTATTTGTTGCTCAAAACAATCACCCAGATGCGTTTTATCAACTGCGTGATGTATTCAATGGAAGTAAAGATCAGTACATCAGATCGCTTTTATTTGTCTATTTAAATCGACATTGTTATAACGGCTTATGTCGTTATAACAACAATGGACTATTTAACGTACCATTTGGACGCTATAAGACAATTTATTTTCCTGAAAAAGAACTTTACTTTTTTGCAGAAAAAGCTCAAAGAGCACAATTTTTTTGCGCACCTTACCACGAAGTAATGAAGAAAGCGGCAAAAAATTCAGTAATTTATTGTGATCCCCCCTATATACCCCCAAATGAATCAGCTGGATTTACGGCTTATTACTCAAATATATTTGGATTTGAAGAGCACAAAAACTTGTCAGAATTAGCTGAAACTATGGCGTATAAAAAAAACATACCCGTGCTTGTGTCTAATCATTATACTGATTACACAATGAACCTTTATAACAATGCAAGCGAACTTTATCGAACAGAAATGAGACGATCAATTAGCTGTGCCGGTAAAGGAAGAAAAAAAATTGACGAGATTCTAGCATTATACAAAAAGTCTTAGATAGCTAAATATAAAGCGAGTTATTAGAGGTAAGTTATGAAAGAATACATTATTGCTCCATCAATATTATCAGCTGATTTCGCTCGCCTTGGTGAAGATACACAAAAAGTGCTAGATGCAGGAGCTGATGTAATACATTTTGATGTCATGGACAACCATTTTGTACCTAATCTCACAATGGGAGCAATGTTTTGTAAAGCTTTACGAAACTATGGTATTAAGGCTCCCATTGATGTGCATTTGATGGTATCACCTGTTGAAGAGATAATTACCTCATTTGCCAAAGCTGGGGCAACCAATATATCTATTCATCCGGAAGCTACTGTCCATTTGGATCGTTCATTACAGTTAATTAAAGATCATGGCTGCACAGCTGGTATTGTATTTAATCCAGCTACACCGCTTGATTATTTAGATTACGTCATGGATAAAATTGATATTATTTTATTAATGAGTGTTAACCCAGGTTTTGGAGGTCAATCTTTTATACCTTCAACAATTAAGAAATTACAACAAGCTAAACAGCGCATTATTGAATCTGGACGCAATATTCGTTTAGAAATTGATGGCGGTGTAAAAATTGACAATATTGCCGAAATAGCTAGAGCTGGTGCCGATATGTTTGTTGCTGGTTCAGCTATATTTAGCCAACCCGATTATAAAACAGTTATTGACGCCATGCGTAAAGAGTTAGCAGGAGTTGAACATGAATAAACTAGAAAATATTCAAGCAGTAGCTTTTGATTTAGATGGTACATTAGTTGACAGCGTACCAGGACTAGCATTAGCAACACAAAATATGTTAGCAGACTTGAATCTACCTACAATCAGCAACGAACAAGTCAAAAATTTTGTAGGCAATGGTATTGATATTATGCTAGAACGAGTATTCAAAGCAATTGAAGTCGATCCATCAACAGAACTATTTGCCAAAGCTAAAGATCTATTTAATCAACACTATGATAAAGTCATCGATGCAGAAACAAAACTGTTTCCCAATGTTAAAGAGACCTTAAAAGTACTTCACGATAATAATTATCCACTAGCATTAGTAACCAATAAACCGGCACAGTTTTTGCCTGCTTTGCTGACTTCTTTAGGCATAAAAGAGTACTTTTCATTAGTGCTTGGTGGAGGGGATGTGATCAAATTAAAACCACACCCAGCCCCTTTATACCAAGTAATGGCTAAATTTGGATTATTCTGTGATCAGTTACTTTTTGTTGGTGATTCAAAAAATGATATTACTGCAGCCCAAAATGCTAACTGCCCAACTGTTGCATTAAGCTATGGTTATAACTATGGCATATCGATTGCCACTAGCAACCCTGATTTCTTATTTGACGATTTTAAAGACATATTAACATTATTACCTCAGCCAAAAGCTAAGGCAAAAAAATAATTAGCATAGATTAGGAATAAATTATGAGCAAACCGATTGTATTTAGTGGCGCTCAGCCATCAGGAGAACTAACACTTGGCAACTACTTAGGTGCTTTAAAAAATTGGGTGGCTCTGCAAGGCGAATATGATTGCATTTATTGTATCGTCAATCAACATGCAATTACCGTACGCCAAGATCCGAACAAATTACGTAAAGCCACATTAGACACACTCGCTCTATATTTAGCTTGTGGTATTGATCCGCAAAAAAGTACCATTTTTGTACAATCACAAGTGCCTGCGCATGCAGAACTCGGCTGGGCATTAAACTGTTACACCTACTTTGGTGAACTTAGCCGTATGACTCAATTTAAAGATAAATCATCTCGTCATTCTGAAAACATCAATGCGGGATTGTTTGATTACCCAGTACTGATGGCTGCGGATATTTTGCTCTATCAAGCAAACTTAGTACCAGTAGGTGACGACCAAAAGCAACATCTTGAACTATCACGCGACATTGCTATGCGATTTAATGCGCTTTACGGTGACATATTTACTATTCCTGAGCCCTTTATTTCGAAAGTAGGTGCTCGCGTCATGTCACTACAAGAACCCACTAAAAAAATGTCTAAATCAGACGAAAATCGCAATAACGTAATTGGTTTACTCGAAAATCCAAAAGATATCGAGAAAAAAATAAAACGTGCAATGACCGATTCAGATGAGCCACCTGTGGTACGTTACGATCTAAAAAATAAAGCTGGTGTTTCAAACCTACTTGACATTTTAACTGGCGTGACAGGTAAGCCTATCAGCGAACTTGAAAAAGAGTTCGAAGGCAAAATGTATGGCCACCTAAAAACCGAAGTAGCAACACAAGTCATTGATATGCTAACTACACTTCAAGCGAAGTATCATCAGTATCGAGATGATGAAAGTTATCTAATTTCAATAATGCAGGAAGGGGCAGAAAAAGCACGCTCAAAAGCCGAACCAACTTTGAAAAAAGTTTATGATGCAATCGGTTTTGTATAATTGAAAAATTAATAACTGATTGTTACTAAAAATAAAACAGTATGCAATGGCTTTAATATACAAGGAAAATGGGTAACAATTAAAGCCATTTAAATATACAGGTTAGTTATGAAGATTATTATTCTTGGTGCAGGACAAACAGGTAGTGCGCTTGCTGAATATCTTGTTACTGAAAAACAAAATGATGTCACGGTGATTGATGAAAATTATGATAAATTACAATCACTACAAGAACGTTTTGATTTACAGGTGATTTGCGGAAAATCATCATACCCACAAGTTTTAGAAAGTGCTGGTGCTGAATCAGCTGATATGCTTGTTGCTGTAACTAACTCTGATGAAGTCAACATGATGGCCTGCCAAATTGGGCATGTCATGTTCAATATTCCACAAAAAGTTGCACGCATTAGATCACCTGAATACAATAACGAAAACTACCCTCTTTTCAATAAAGATTGTATTAATATCAATCATATCATTGCTCCAGAAAACCTTATCACCAACCATATTAGTCAATTAGTACAATATCCTGGTTCGTTACAATTTGCATCTTTTTACGACAATCGTGTCTGTTTGGTTGCCGTTACCGCTTATTATGGCGGTGCTTTAGTAGGTAGTGAATTATCAGAACTCAAAGAACATTTACCACATGTTGAAGCTCGAGTAGTAGCTATTTACCGCAAAAACCGTTTTATCCGACCGCTTGGTTCAACACTTATAGAAGCGGGCGATATGGTCTACTTTATAACTCCCCCCGTTAATATCAAAGCGGTGACCAGTGAGTTACAAAGGTTAGAAAAACCATATAAACGAATAATTATCAGTGGCGGTGGTGGTGTCGCTGTCGCTCTAGCAAAACGTTTAGAAAATAACTATCAAGTCAAATTAATTGAGCGAAATGCCGAACGAGCAGAATTAATTGCCGAGCAACTTGTTAATACAACAGTATTACATGGGGAATCATCGGATCAAGAATTGCTCTCACAAGAACAAGTTGAACTTACTGATCTATTTATCGCTGTTACCAGTGATGATGAATCCAACATCATGTCCTCCATGTTAGCCAAAAGAATGGGAGCGAAAAAAGTAATTGTATTAATTCAACGCCAAGCCTACCTTGAACTAATTAATGATAGTGTGATTGATATTGCGATTTCCCCACAACACGCCACAATATCTGAGCTATTAAGCCATGTTAGACAAACTGGGGTTGTTAAAGTTGTTTCATTAAGACAAGGAGAATCCGAAATTGTCGAAATTATTGCCAATGGTAATGGTGAAACATCAAGACTGGTTGGCAAAAATATTAATGGCCTAAAACTCCCATCGGGTGCAACCATTGGAGCTGTAGTGCGTGGAGAAGATGTTATTATCGTTAATACTGATTTAACCATAGAAGACAATGATCATCTAATCATCTTCTTACCAGATAGAAAAGCAATTACTGATATTGAAAGATTATTACAATAGCTTGTTAAAAACAGATAATCAGTTCATAATAAAAAATCAATTTGACTCGGGGTGTTTTTTGTCTAAACAAAAAACTGAGATTTCACCCGTTGAACCTGATCTGGATTATACCAGCGTAGGGAAGTCTAAGCCATAAAAGCCTTAAATTGGCAAATTCTTCCCGACATTTATAGAATTAATAAATCAGTAAGAAAGGAAGAAATATGTCAGTAGCCAAATCATTCCAAATTACCCAAACCGCTCCTTTTATCAATCATATAAAACAACACCGCCCACTAGTGCATTGCATTACTAATGATGTAGTCCAAAACTTTACCGCCAATGTACTACTTGCTATTGGTGCATCTCCAGCAATGGTGATTGCAGAACAAGAAGTTGCTGAATTTGTCAATATTGCCGATAGCTTACTGATTAATATTGGCACTATTCACAGCAACACAGCCCAAAGTATGCTATTAGCGGCCGCCAAGGCACAGCAAACACAAACCCCATGGGTACTCGATCCTGTTGCTGTAGGAGCAGCACTTAATTATCGAACTGAAATTGCACATCAATTATTATCATTTAATCCCGCAGTAATACGAGGTAATGCTTCAGAAATATTAGCACTAAATGGTCAAAAATCTTTCTCAAAAGGACCCGACGGTCAAGACACAACTCAATCAGCTTTAAACGCTGCCCAAGAGCTTGCGCAAAAATATCAAACTATTGTTGCAATGACGGGCGATGTTGACTACATAACTAACGGAAACAGCACATATAGTATAACTGGAGGTGATATTGCTTTAACAAAAGTAACAGGTACAGGATGTTCATTATCTGCAATGGTAGCGGCTTTCATAGCTAATTCGCCTGACCCATTATCAGCCACTGCCTGTGCATGTTTTATGATGAAAAAAGCTGGTGAGCTAGCTAATAAACAACAAGGATTAGGAACTTTCTCGATATCACTATTAGATCAACTATCAACATTTAACCCATCGCTTTAATAAGGAAATCAGATGAAAAAACAACTGGATTTAACCCTCTATTTAGTCCTTGATCCATTATTATGCGGTGGCATTAATGGCATGATAAACACCACAAAAATTGCTGTTTCAAATGGTGTGACTGCAATACAGTTAAGATCTGAACATGAATTTAGCGGTAAAGATTGGTACTACGCTGCCTTAACATTGAAAGAAGCATTAAGCGACACCTCTGTTCCACTATTTATAAATGATCATGTAGATATTGCTTTAGCGATTGATGCCGATGGTGTCCATATTGGACAAAGTGATTTGCCTGTTGATGTAGCTCGACAACTTATCGGCAAAGATAAATGGTTAGGTCTTTCGGTAACTAACCAACAACAACTTAAAGCAGTTCCTTGGCAGCAGGTTAATTATATTGGCATAGGGCCTATCTTCCCAACCATAACCAAAAAAAATGCAACGGTAGCAATAGGAACAGAACAATTAACTGAATTAGTCAAACTAAAACAGTGCCCAGCTGTTGCCATTGGTGGTATTGATGAAAACAATATAACTAATATTATTCAAACGGGCATTGACGGCGTTGCTGTAGTTTCGGCTATTTGTGGCAAAAAAGATATTCAACAAGCAACATTATCGCTTATCAACAAAATCAAACAAGTTAAATAGGAAATACTATCATGACAACAATTGCATTAACCATTGCAGGATCTGATCCTAGCGGTGGTGCAGGTATTCAAGCCGATCTAAAAACTTTTTCTGCACTTGGTGCATATGGTATGTCAGTTATCACTGCCCTAACGGCACAAAGCACGCAAGGGGTTGATGCAGTATTAGCTATATCGCCCGAATTTATTGAAGCCCAATTTAATACACTTTATCAAGATATTCAAATTGATAGCGTAAAAATGGGTATGCTAATGAATAAAGAAATAGTTGCAACCGTTCACCACCTTCTTAAAACAAACCCTATTCCTACTATCGTGTTAGATACTGTAATGGTTGCTAAAGGTGGACATCCCCTTTTAAAGTCTGATGCCGTAACAGCTATTCGTGAGCTTTTATTACCCTTAGCCACAATTATTACTCCCAATCTACCAGAAGCAGCAGCGCTACTCGATTGTGATGAAGCTAAAACCGAAGATGAAATGCAAAAGCAAGGGCGTGAATTACTCAAGTTAGGCTGTAAAGCGGTATTAATGAAAGGAGGACATTTGCCTAGCAATGAAAGCCCTGATTATTTGATCACACACAATAATATAATAAGAATGACCTTTCCACGCATCCAAACTAAAAATACTCACGGAACGGGGTGCACATTATCAGCAGCTATTGCAGCATTATTACCTAAAAATAATTTAGAAGAAGCAGTCGCCCAAGCAAAAAATTATCTACAAAACGCAATTAGCCATGCCGATGATTTAAATATAGGGAAAGGAATTGGACCAACGCATCATTTTTACCGCTGGTGGTAATTGTTCAAAATATTAATGGGATTTACGTTACTAACTATTGCATATAACAACAAATCCCATACGCAACTAATGCAGATCTTTTGCTTCACTCGTACTACAACTGAGCGTTCCTCGCTTTCCTTGCTCGTCTTCAAAATAATCAGCCCAACAACTTTTCATTGATAAATCAATTTGTTTTATCAACTCAACTCTAGTTCCATTATAAGAACAACTAACATAATAAGGTTCAACATCTGTCTTATAATTAACTTCCCATATTAACTCATGTTTCTTACCATCAACCGTTCCTTTTGCTGGTTTTAAAGCCGCCATTCTAGAAGGCTTATCGTAATAAACAATCATACTAAAAAAGGATGCCTCCTTACTATTTATATCATTAGAAACTTCCCACCCATCAGGCATATTTACAACTTCTTCTTTAATATTAAATTTTTGTGGACAATCAATCTGATAAGCATTAACAAAAAAAACTGCACCACACCAAGCCATAATAGCCACAGTAACACTCAATATTTTACCTTTCATAATATATCCTTATAACAATAGCCTATTAATAAACAGATAAAAGCATTCTAGCATTCCCCAAAATATGCCAATACCTTAAAAAAAGTTTTATTAGTTCTGTTTTAATTTGAAATTTCAACAAATTAAAATAGAAAAGATGCTTCAAAATAGCCTAGTGCCGTCAAATATAGATGTAGTTATTACACAATCCTAACAAACTCATAACCAGCCTCATTAACAGCAGTAATCGCAGCTTCTTGCGAAATAGAACTATTTTCGATATCAACCTCGTGTTTGGTTAAATCAACGGTCACTTTTGCATTTGGATCAATATCATTAATTGCTTTTGTTATTGCTTTAACACAGTGTTGACAACTCATATTATCGACGATTAATTTCATACATCCTCACTATTTACGGGTTAATAGTAAAAAAAATTCATATAAAAGCCTAAAATTACCACAAATTTACCTACAATATGATAGCATCATATTCCTTTTTAATATTTATAATAAATTTTATAGTGAAGAAAATAAAATACAGTTTACTACTAGCCTGTAGCCTAACACTTGTTGGTTGTTTTGAGCCTAGCTCTATTGAGCGTTGGATTGACAACCCTACCAATAACGAAATCAAAGTCACTATTGATGGAAATGAGCTAACCATTCCAGCAAAATCAGGTATTAATTATACCTTTAAATATGGCAAACATACCTTATCGTATAACAATGAAGACTTCAATTTTGTTGCAAAACCAGCTCAATATTTTTCAGAATCAGGCTTTATTAACCCAACACAAAGCAACTATTTTATACACACTCTCATTTATTCAGAATCTGATTTGGGTGAAGGAGAATATGAAAAAATTCTAAAAAAAGACAAAGAGTTCAATAATATTGAAGTCATTATTGACGGTGATGAAATGGAAGTTGAGCTTCCCCTAAAATTAATCAACGATGTATTTATCGAAAAAATTGATAATTATTGGAATTATTCTTATGATGAGCCATTTCCTGAAAAAGTCACCCAAAAATCAGATAAAAGCCAACCACATTACGAACGACTTAGAAAAATATATCGTGAAAGTGATTTTATTGATTTTTTAAAAGAAAATATTAATTGGAAAGAAGTTAGTTTCCATTATCGTCCTAAAAAATTCAGCGAAATAGAACAATATGTTATTCCTGATATTGATTTAAATAGCATAAAGTGTAAAGAAGGTCGCCAATATCTAGAAGGTCTTTTAAATGATTGGAATCATCTTCTTACCTTAAAAGGTAGTGATTTCACAAAACCATACAATGAGTTAGTATCAGAAGATGCAATAGATAAAGACTACGAAACAGAAAGCCTGTGTACAAAAGAAAACGATCCAGAGCAAACTTATAGCAAAGCATTAAGACAATTTACTGATGCTATCCAAAATACTCGCAATGCAAACTTTTATGTAATTAAATAGTATTGAGTGTTACTTTGACAAATAGAGACTACTTAGTAGCCTTTTTTGTTTTTAATTAAAAAGCCTATAAATAAAAACCACAAAAAAATCAACAACTTTAATAACAAATTTTTTACTAGTAATAGCGTGGATTTTATGCGGTGGCTTCGGGCGTTTGGGCTTTTAGTGATCAAAATAGCTACAATCACCACATCAAATTTAGGGAATTAAAGCAAATTTCCTGACAACCTACACTTAGCCAGCTTGGTTAATAGTAAAAAAAATTCATATAAAAACTTAAAACCACTACAAATTTATTCATAATATGATAGCATCATAGTCTTTTCTTAATATTTATAATAAATTTTATGATGAAGAAAATAAAATACAGTTTACTACTAGCTTTTGGCCTAACACTTGTTGGCTGTTCTGAACCTAGCTCTATCGACCGTTGGATTGACAATCCTACTGCTAACGAAATAAAAGTCACTATCGATGGTAAAGAACTAACTATCCCTGCCAAATCAGGTGTTAATTATACATTTGAATACGGCAAACATACCTTATCGTACAATAATGACGACTTCAATTTTGTCGTAAAACCGGCTCAATTTGGAGAATTAGGTCTTATTAACCCAACACAAAGTAACTATTACTTACACACAGTCATTTATTCAACGTCTGAGTTGAATGATGAACAATACGAAAAGATCTTAAGAGAAAACAGAGAAATAAATAACATCCCAGCCATTATTGATGGTAAAGAGCAAGAAATAGAAATGCCAGCAAAATTAATCAATGATGTATTTATTGAACACAGCCAATATCGTTGGGATTATTCTTATGATCAACCTTTCCCAGAAGAAATAACTCAAGACCTAAGATTAAAGAAAAACCAATCTTATCAACAACGTTTTAGAAAATTATATCGTGAAAGCGACTTTATTGAATTCTTAAAAGAAGATGAACAAGAAGACATTAGCTTCCCTTACAACCCTAAAAAGTTCAGCGAGATAAGCCAATATGTTATTCCTAAGATTGACTTAAATAACATAAAATGCGAAGCCGGTCGCCAATATATGGAAGGCCTGTTAAATGATTGGAATCACCTTTTGACATTAAAAGGTAGTGATTTTACAAAACCATACAATAATTTAGCCTCAAATGATGCAATGGCGAAAAGCTATGGTGCAGAAGACAAATGTACAGAAGAAAACGATCCTGAGAAAACTTATAGAAAAGAATTGAGGCAATTCGTTGATGCTCTCAGAAATACTCGCGATGTTAACTTTTATGTAATTAAATAGCATTGCCTTAGTCATTTCCAAAAATAAAAAAGAGGTTGTTAAACAGCCTCTTTTAACAGGAAAAGATAATTTCAAATGGATTTTATGCACCAACAAACGAACAAGCTGTTTTCCCATTTTTATTTCAAGAAAAGTACTAAAATTTTTATTCTACTATTTACATCTTGCAAAAAGATAATTATGATACGCGCCATTATTAACCGCAAAGGAGAATTGATTGTGATTTATTTAACTAACCTTTGCAGGCTTATCGCAAAATAATTAAGTAATTACCTATCCAACCTTTTACTTCAATTCATTCTGCTAATTTTAGCCTGCCGATATAACTTATACCCAATGATTAAAGACAACTTTATATTAATAAAATAATGTTTGAAAAGAATAAATTTATTGTGATCTAATCACTATTAAAGAGTTAGGTGTTAAGTAAAATTTTAAGTAAGCTTTCACCTTCAACATATCTTTCTTGCATATGATTTTTTCAAAACAATAGTCTTTATACATCCTCAGGGTAAACCAAAAACAATAATACTTATTAAATGGATTGATATATGGACAATTCTATACAGATGCTATCTGACAAAGTGTCATATATAGCATCAAAAAATACATGGATCGAAGGTTTAGCTATTGAGCAATTACTAACAACTGCAAATTTACCAAATATGGTTAAAGTAGTTGGTATGCCAGATCTTCATCCAGGAAAAGACTATCCTATTGGGGCGGCCTATTTAAGTCGTGAAATCATTTACCCTGCTTTAATTGGCAGTGATATTGGTTGTGGTATGGGATTTTGGCAAACAGAAATTAATATTGCCAAACTAAGCGTAGATAAACTAGAACGGCAAATCGGCAATATTGATCAACCAGATATACGGCACAAATATAATCTTGGCACAATTGGCGGTGGTAACCATTTTGCTGAATTACAAAAGGTTAGTAAGATTTTTGATGAACAGTTATTTAATCATTATCAACTTAATGCTAAAAAATTATTTTTATTAGTACATAGTGGTTCAAGAGGATTAGGACATCAAATTTTACAAAATCAAATATCATGCTTTGGTTATCAAGGTCTGCCTGAAAATAGTTCAGAAGCATTAAACTATCTAACTAAACATGACAACGCCGTGGCGTTTGCAACATTAAATCGCCAAACTGTTGCTGAAAGATTAATGAAAAATCTGAATACTCAAGGGACAGAAGTGTTAAATGTGTGCCATAACTTTCTGGAAAAAGTAACGTTTTCGAAACAAAACTATTGGTTACATCGTAAAGGAGCCTCTTCAGCTACGGATGAACTAGTGATTGTGCCAGGATCGCGAGGGGATTATAGCTATTTAGTCGAACCAATAAAGAGTGAAAACCTACTTATGTCATTAGCTCATGGCGCAGGGCGTAAATGGCGACGAACCGATTGTAAAGGTAAGTTAGATAATCGTTATTCAATGCAAGAGTTAAAAAGAACTAAATTAGGTACTCGCATAATTTGTGAAGATAGTCGCTTAATTTATGAAGAAGCCCCACAAGCATATAAATCAATCGATAGTGTGATTGAGTCTATGCAACAAGTCAATATTGTTAAAGTCATTGCACAGCTTACGCCAATATTGAACTATAAAACACAAGGAGGTCATTAATGGCATTACTCTTTTTTTCATCTGCCAGAGGACCTGCCGAGTGCACTTTAGCTGTTTCCAAAGCAGTAACAAAATTCTTAGATGAGGCAAGACAATTATCGGTAACAACCGAAATTGTCGAAAACGTATTGGGTGATAACCCCAATACTTTTCGATCAGTCCTTATTTCGGTTGAAGGTTTACAAAGTGAACAATTAATTCAACGTTGGCTTGGAACCATACAATGGATTTGTCAAAGTCCGTATCGACCGACGCATAAACGTAAGAATTGGTTTATCGGTATTACTTGCCTAAAAAATCCCTCACAAATAATAGATAGTAGCATTGAATTTACGACTATGAAGTCATCAGGTACAGGTGGCCAGCATGTCAATAAAACCGAATCAGCAGTAAGAGCAACACATCTTGCGACGGGGATTAGTGTTAAAGTACAAACAGAACGAAGTCAACATGCCAATAAACGGTTAGCTAAATTATTACTAGCCCATAAACTTGCCGAATACGAAGCAAATACACATCAACAACATAAAACCACGCGCCAACAATTTCATTACTCGGTGCCAAGAGGTAATAGTAGTTTAGTATTTTACGGTGAAAAATTTAGCGAAAAAAGACACTAACCATGTTACTAATATAATAGTTTTATTATTTATATGAATAATAAAACTTTATTTACCAGCACTATAAATAAAAAGCATTTAAAACATTAATATATACTTCATGTTACATAGTAATAAATAATTAAACATAATTTATATGGAATATTGATACTTTATAAATCCCAAATGTATCAATATCCTACTTTTATCATTATAATTATCTTTCAGCCTATATGCTCACTTAATATATCGCATTAATTATTAAAGGAAATAAATCAATAATGTTACTTAATAACAATCAAAAATTAGGGCTGTTTTGCCTTGTGCTATTTTCGGTTAGTTTCATTATCTTAATGCAAGTGCATTTAATGCCTGCAGTAATTGCAGGCTTATTAACCTATACGTTAACACAAAAATTAGATGATTTTTTATCACAAAAAATGCTACGTTTTAGCCATAGGTCAAAATTAATTTCGGTATTGGTACTTACCACTTTAATTATTGGCATTTTTATTGGTGGCTTTTGGTATTTATTTGCTTGGTTTGTTGATATGGCCAAGCATCCAACCGAAACATTAACAAATTTGAAATTACTGGTCAACAATGTAATCAGCAGTCTACCAACAAGTATTACCCATTATTTACCTGATGATCTAGATGAAGTTAAATCAACTATAATGATTTACCTTAAAGATCATGTGTTTTATCTACAATCTATTATTAAAAAAGTGTTTCATGATTTAATTATATTAATTGTAGGAATGATCATTGGATTAATTCTGGGTTATAAAGAAAATCAACGCAACGCTGATCATAATCAAATTACACAAAGGCCATTGACTAAAGCCTTGAAAACCAGCCTAAACCGATTAGTAGTGGTTTTCCAATATGTAGCTATCTCTCAAGTTGTGATTGCATTATTTAATACCGTAATGACGGCTATTTTACTATTTATTATTCTGCCCGTGTTTGGTATTCATTTGCCATTTAGTAAAAGTTTAGTGCTAGCAACATTTATTTTTGGTCTAATTCCAATTATTGGAAACCTGATTGTCAATACAATAATCTTTTTTGTCGCATTTACCGTATCATTTTCTGTTTCAATAATAATTATTGTTTATTTAATTTTAATCCATAAAATGGAATATGTACTTAATGCTAAAATTGTCGGCACAAAAATCCATGCTGGTATCTGTGAATTACTAATTGCGATGCTATTTTTAGAAACTCTTTTTGGTGTCATTGGTTTAATTTTTGCGCCTATTTTTTATGCGTTTATAAAATTATCACTAAAAGAATTACGAATTATTTAAATCTATTCAAATTAAGATTTGTATAAATTGATAGTTATCTGATTGTTATAAAATAGATTTTCATAGTAAAAAATAAGTTAATTTATTACCACATAGTCAAAACTTTAAAATCACCAAAATTGTTCAGATAAACCATTAATTTTATTGAAGCTTATGTTTAATGTTTTTAAATAAATCAAACATTTATAGACTGACTATTTTTTATTACACCGATTTTGGATTAAAAAAAGCGCTTTTGTTATTTAATAACCGCTGCTTAATAACAAAAGCGCACATACGTTGTCTGCTTCAGCCCCTCTGCAACTCAAAAATGGAGAGATAAACAGCTAAGGTGTACTGCAAATAACATGATCACGCAAGGTTGCCACGTCGTCATCCTTGCCACACATACCTAGGCCCCCCCCCCCCATGTGTACTGCTAAGAAGCCATTTTTTTCCTCCGAACAAGGGATACTGGTCAAATAAGCAGAACCTACAAAACCCGCATCGGGGATAAAGAATGTGTCTATCATTCCCCACTCTGTGAAAAATCCTGCTCCTATTCGTCGTTGATAAAACCGATTACCTGACGACAGCTTAGCATCAATAGTTACTGCATTTTTGCACTTAGAATAGGAAGGATCAGAAGAATAAGGATTATGATCCACACAGACAGCGTTAGTCAAATCTTTTATTTGTGGCATACGATAACCCAAACTGCTACACCATGTAGTTTGGTTAGAAGCGGTATCTCTTCTATCTCCTCGATTGACGAACCACTGCCTCAACTCAAACCCATATCTTACTACCTCATTACCATCACTATCTTTACCCACTAACTCAAACTTCTGCGGTAACTTTGGTACAGTAATTCGGCTAGGATTCGGATTATCCCATTGATTTCCTGCCACTGGACCTGTTAGCTTAACACGGGGAAAAACTTTTCCCTTGTCTTCATCAGGAATCCACCTATCATTAGCTACAACATTTGTCACTGTTGCAGTAATTCCCTCATGTGTGACAGGTAACCATGTCAATTCATTTACATCTATTCCTGTTATGAGTAAATCAAAATATAAATTATGTGCACCTGTGGTCGGGAAATTTAGATTGTATGATTCAGGATCAATTGATTGAACTAAAAAGCCCTTATGAGGATTCCATATATCAACTGGGCTTGCAGGTAACTGGCTGTCAGCTTTCATTAGATTCGGTCTTACATAGTCAATAAGCACCGTCGAAGATAAAATTATTGCATCACTACGATGATTATTTACACGACCACTTTTACTAGTTAATGCCTGTAAATTCCATGAAGATGACAATAATAACAGCCCCAGCACCAATGAGCTTTTTTGGAACAATTTCGATAATATGTTGAGAGATAATTTGGAAGATACAAATAAGTTTCGTGCAAGAACGCATTGAATAGGATTATTTGATAAATTCAAGACATAGGTTTGCCAGTGCTGGTGTCTGGTGTCTGGTGTCTAAAATGATAATGCATTATGGTTCACCTGTCAAGTAATATTTTGTTTTATTTAGATTTTTATAATTATTCGCTTATTTAATAAGCTTATTTTCCTATAGCGATAAAAGTATAACCATTTAAAAAATGGTTGGCTAGTTTTTTGGCGGACTTTTTTTATAAAGAAATGTAAAAATAAAAACGGTTCAGTTTTATTGATAGTTAAATTTTTAATTAAAATATGGTGTTATGTTTCTAAATATCCTTCGACAATAAGTCGTGAGATAAAAAGAAATTCAAACGTAAACAAGCCTATCAAGCGCATGAGGCGGTGACACTTGCTCGGAAAAGGCGAAAAAACAGCGGTAATGATAGGCCCATAGAGGCTCGGTATGACATCAAATTGAAAAATACCTAATACATTATTACAGCCAGAGCAGATTGCCGCATGTTTAAAAAAACGTCAGCGACTATTTCATTCGTTGACGACGAACAGATAAAGAAAATACAATATTTATTGAACTCGCGCCCAAGAAAACGGCCTTAGAATAAAAGCCCTGCCTCCTTTTATTCTAAGGAGCTAAGACGAGTTGCACTTCATGATGTAATCTAGTTTTTTGTAAAATGATAAAATTACTGCGTTTTTTGTTATTTTATTATTTCACTGAAAGCGCTTTTACTTGCTGTGTAAAAGCGCTTAACGCTTGCTTCATAGCTTAGATTCACTTAAGCTGAGCGTTATTCTTTAACTGCTTTACTTTTGATTAATTCCAAGCTTAATATCTCTTTTATATAAAAAATAAGAAATTAGTATTAAGGATAAACGCAAATACCACCATTAGAGCTAGAAACCCAATTTGAGTTTAGGTTATTAACCTGGCCACTGCCCGATTCTACGAAGAAATCGCTATCGCTAGTCCAATAGTTACCACGCCTGGTAAAGCCTGCACTATTGTACATAGTCAAGGTTCCCCATTCCGTTACGAATCCTGCTCCTATACTGCGTAGTACATCATTACGGCGTGACTGTGGTGAAGCGCCGTCTATTCCATTTCTACAAGGAAAATTGTCGTATCGGGAGTCACCTACACCGCACTTCGCATTGGTCAGATCTTTTACTCTTGGCATACGATAACCTATCGCATTACACCATGCGGTTTGCTCAGATTGGTTACCCATTTTATCACCACGATGGACAAACCACTGCTTCAATATAAAACTATACTTTAATACCTCACCAGATCTATTTCTACCCACTAATTCAAATGTTTGCGGCAAATGTGGCTTACGAACTGGACTTGGATTATTGGAGTTTCTTTGAGCATGATTTGCTGATGGACCTGTTAAAATAACGCGTATAAATGTACTTTTTTTAAAAATAGTTTTTGTACTACAGGAAGGCATAAAACTTTCCAGAGTACTGCAAGCCTCATAAAACCAAGACTCATTCCTTGGTATACTTGTCACTGTGGCAGTAATTCCTTCATGTGTATCAGAATCCCATATTAAATCATTTACATTTCCCTCTAAAACTAAATCAAAAAATAACCCATCAGCACCTGTGGTAGGAAAATTAAAAGCATATAAAGGATGTAGTTGAGCAAAAAATCCTTTATTGTAAACAAATTCAGGTGTCGTGGGTTCAGGTTGAATATCGTTAATACCTTCATTATAAAGATAGTAAGGGGAAAGGGTAGGGGTCGCAAATAAGATAACTGGATCAGCAGGTAGTACTATTGCATCACTACGATGATTATTTGCACGACCACTTTTACTAGTTAATGCCTGTAAACTCCATGAAGATAACAATAATAACAGCCCCAACACCAATAAGCTTTTTTGGAACAATTTCGATAATACGTTGAGAGATAATTTGGAAGATACAAATAAGTTTCGTGCAAGAACGCGTCGAATAGGATTATTTGATAAATTTAAGACATAGGTTTGCCAGTGCTTGTGCCTTGTGCCTAAAATGATAATGCATTACATTCCTCGCGTCAAGTAATATTTTGTTTTATTTGAATTTTTATAATTATTCGCTTATTTAATAAGCTTGTTTTCCTACAGCGATAAAAGTATAACCATTTATAAAATAGTTGGCTAGTTTTTTGGCGGACTTTTTTGTAAAGAAATGTAAAGATGAAAACGATTCGGTTTTATAGATAGGTGAATTTTATAATTAAAATAGGGTATTAGCTTTAGGACATATTGGCTTTTGCGGAATGATTAATATTGCTAATAACATCTAAAACACAAACACACCCAACAGCCAAGTTTGGCGTGCTAGCTTTACTTGGTTATCGGTATATTTTGGCGCTCTGATAAGGCAAGCATATTAGCATTGTGGTGCTATAAGTGTGTTTTGCTCTAAAATCGTTCAGGTAGACTATTGATTTTATTGAAGTTTTTATTTGTATTTTTAAATAAAATCAAACACTTATAGGCTAGTTTTTTATTACATTGAATTTGGCTTTTTAATAAAAGCGCTTTTGTTATTTGATAATAGCTATTAATAACAGCTTGTTAATAACAGTCAGTTAATAGCAAAAGCGCAAGCTTGAAAATTGTATCGGTCGAAGCATTGTTTTGACTTTCAGTCATTAAGGCGCAAGGCTCACGGACTTTGCCTGCTCAGCGCCCCAACTTACGCGGGGGCTTGATTCTTTGTTATATTATCCTCTCAAGCACCGTAACCCCCTTCCGCGCCCTAAGGATTAAGAACTAAACGCTAAAAACTAAGGTGCGGTGCAAACAGCGTAACCGCTGACGCTAGGGCTGGGGCTGATGACGTTGCCGTATTGCGAGCTGACATCGAACCGGTTGCTACCGCTCGCCCAGTAGTAGCCGTCGACGAAGCCCGCATCAGTGTAGTTGTACATGCGGCCCCACTCCGTGAAAAAGCCAGCGCCTATGTGACGCATGTAAGAATTACCTGATGAACTAGGTGTTGCACCTAAATTATTATAGTTTGAATTGGTTAAATCTCTTACCCGTGGCATTCGATAACCCAAACTATTACACCATGTGGTTTGATTAAGAGCGCTATCATGTTTATATTCCCGATGGACGAACCACTGCCTTAACACAAATCCATAACGAACCTCATTACCACTACTATCCCTACCCACCAACTCGAAGGTCTGTGGCAAAACTGGACGTGCTAATGAACCTGGACTACTTGAACTTATCTGACTACTATCAGCCCTAGGACCACTCAATGTTACCCGCGTGTTTGAGTAAACCCAATTCACCGTTGCTGTTATATCACCACTACCACCATATGTGGTAACAGACCAACTCAACTGACTTGCATCTACCCCAGCAATAAGCAAATCAAAATACAATCCATCTGCTCCTGTAGTAGGAAAGTTTCTGTCGTAAGATGATGGGTTTGTTGACTGAACTAAAAAGCCCTTGTCAGGATTCCATATACTAGCTAACCCTGCATGCTGACCTATGCCTCTGTCTAGATTTGGCCTGACTGCACAAATAACGGGCTGTGATGGCGTGATATAATACTCCGCTGTTCCTCGACTAAAAGTACTACTATCTGGCAAACCATATTGTGTAGTTAAACTACCTCCTGTACTACTTAAGGTTACCTTATAAGGCGCTTTACATATATCTAATGCATCACTACGATTAATGGTATTGCCATCTTTATCCTTTATTGCTAATGATATACTTCCTGATGCAGTAATTTCACCTGCTCCCTGTCCATCCCCATCATCATCGCCCCATTTACCTTGTGCCACTAAGTCATTTATATTTATTGAGTTGCTTGATGACGGGACTATCATTTCAATATCAGCAAAAGTATCCTCTACATTCGGTAACTTGATTGGCGCTGTCGGTGATGAAGAATTATTTTGCAATGTAAATGTTCGACCATCCGATAACTTAATACTTAATAAGTCATCTGTAGTAGTCAATTTGGTAGTACCGCCATCAATAGTTAAATAAGGCGCAGTACCGTGAATGCGCTCAGAAGTCGTGGCTGATAATGCCTGCGA
This sequence comes from Gilliamella sp. ESL0232, assembly GCF_013346885.1. Taxonomy (NCBI): domain Bacteria; kingdom Pseudomonadati; phylum Pseudomonadota; class Gammaproteobacteria; order Orbales; family Orbaceae; genus Gilliamella; species Gilliamella sp. ESL0232. The sequence goes on from NZ_JAAEDW010000003.1 coordinate 89,225, forward strand.
TTCTAAAGAGTACGGCAATAACAACAAAGGCGCTAATGCCAATGGGATTTTTGAAAATAGTTTTGTGGATAATTTCGATAATAATTCGAGAGATAATCTCGACGATATAAATAAATTTCGAGTAAAAACTTGTCGAATAGGATTATTTGATAAATTTAAGACATAGGTTTGCCAGTGCTTGTGCCTTGTGCCTTGTGCCTAAAAGGGTACTGCATTTTGTTCCACCTGTCAAGTAATATTTTGTTTTATTTCAATTTTTTATAATTATTCACTTATTTTTCTAAAGCTGTGAAAGTATAGCCGTAAAAAAAATAGTTGGCTAGTTTTTTGGCGGACTTTTTTGTAAAGAAATGTAAATAAATTTAAAGAAACATAAAGATAGAAATGATTCAGTTATAAAAATAGGTGAATTTTTTAACTAAATTATGATGTCAGATTTCAAACATTTTGACCTTTGGTTGAATAATTAATATTGCTAATAACACCTAAAACACAAACACACCCAACAGCCCAGTTTGGCGTACTAACTTTACTTCGTTATCGGCATATTTTGATGCTGTGATAAGGCAGGCATATTAGCATTGTGGTGCTATAAGTGTGTTTTGCTCTAAAAAAGTTCAGGTAGACTATTGATTTTATTGAAGTTTTTATTTGCATTTTTAAATAAAATCAACCGTTTATAGGATAGTTTTTTATTACATTGAATTTGGCTTTTTAATAAAAGCGCTTTTGTTATTTAATAACAGTGGTTTAATAACCGTGTTTAATAATAAAAGCTCTAGGCTAAAAGTCATTGCTTGTTCAGCGTCCCAACTAACTCACAGGCTGCATGCTTGGTTATATTACCTCTATTTACACCATAAACGCCCATACCCTATTCATAAGGTGTGGCGCAAATAACAGGAAATTGGAACATATCCTGACCATCAGCAATAAGACCAGCAATAAAATCTTTACCCATACCCATAAAATCCATAACCATGCCTTCAGCCGTAACCGCATAGAAGTCACTCGTCCATAAATATTGCAAGGTGGAGGGGGTTTCGCCATAATCACCCACAACACCCCATTCAGTAAAAAATCCAGCACCAATTCGTCGTTGATAAAAATTACCTGCTGAAGAAGGTTTAGCACCATCTGCATCGCATGGAAACGGCATCATCGGCCACGAAATACCGCATTTCGCATTGGTTAAATCGCTTATCCGTGACATTTTATAACCCAAACTATCACACCATGTTGATTGTTTTACAAAACCAAACATATGATAATAGTCCAAACCACGACTAACGAACCACTGCTTTAACACAAATCCATACTTCACCTCATTACCAAGGCTATCTGTTCCCACCAACTCAAATGTCTGTGGTAAAGATGGAACTTTCAGTCGGCTAGGAGAATCTGAATCTAGCTGACTAGGACTTGCACTAGGACCATTTAATGTTACCCGCGTAACATAATAATCTTCCTGATATCTCTCAGGAATCCAAATATCACTATCACTTAATTGGATTGGTCTCCTCCAACTTACCGTTGCTTTTATATCCCCTTTCGTCTCAACATGCCAAGTCAACTGACTTGCATCTCCACCTTCAATACCTAAATCAAAATATAAACCATCTAAGCCCGTAGTTGGAAAATTAAGTCCATAATCGGATGAATTAGTTGCCTGAACAAGAAAACCTTCTTTAGAATCCCATATGTTAGGTGGACCTGCGAAGTCCATCCCCCAACCATCAGTAATACTACCATATCTTAGATTTGGTCTTACGTATCGCACAAAGTAACAACTGCCAGATGAATTCGGTTTGATGTAATATAGCACTGTACTATCATCAAAAGCACTTCTATTTGGCACTCCATACTGAGTTGTTAAACTACCTTCTGTGCTACTTAATATTATTTTATAAGGCGCTTTACAAATATCTAGTGTATCGCTACGATTAACAGCATTACCATCTTTGTCAGCAAAATAAACCGACAAACTTCCCGTTGCCGTAACTTTGTCATCACCATCGCCATCATCATCTCCCCAATTACCTCGAGTAATTAAATCATTTAAACTAATTGAATTTGTCCCCTGTGGCACCGCCATGTGTATATCATTAAAAGCACTTCCATTAATTAAGGTTATCGGATTTGTCGGACTCGATAAATTAGTTGATGGTCTGATGGTACTACCATCAGGCAACTCAATAGCTAATAACGTGTCAGTCGTTGTTGCTTTTATTCGTCCTCCTTCAAACGTAAAGTACGGCGCACTACCATGAATGACCTTAGATGTACTTACCATTAATGCCTGTAAGCTAAATGAATATGGTAATAGCGACATCAATAGCAAAGACAACGGAATTGGAAATTTGAGGATAAATTTTAATCGTGAAACAAATACAAATGAATCGACAGATTTATTTGATAAAATAAAAAATTTTAAGAATTTTTTAAGATTTAAATGGTTAAAAAGATTTAAGACATAGGCCTTCCAGTGCTGAAGTCTAAAATAATACTGCATTACGATCCATCCATTAAATAATTCTTTATATTTATACTTATTTATTCATTAAATAAGCTTATCTTCCATAATAAATAGAATTATAGCTATTAAAAAAAAACTAGCTAGTTTTTTAGCAATTTTTTTGTAAAGAAATGTAAAGATGAGCAGAATGATTAATATTGCTGATAACATCTAAAACACAAACACGCCCAACAGCCCAGTTTGGCGTGCTAGCTTTATTTCGTTATCGGTATATTTTGATGCTGTGATAAGGCAAGCATATTAGCATTGTGGAGCTATAAGTGTGTTTTTTGCTCTAAAATTACTTAGGTAGGTCATTGATTTTATTAGATTTTTTATTTTTAAATGAAATCAAACAATTATAGGCTAGCTATTTTTTTATTACATTGAATTTGGCTTTTTAAGAAAGGCACTTTTGTTATTTGATAATAGCTATTAATAACAACTTTTTAATAACAGCCAGTTAATAATAAAAGCACAAGCTTTTAATTCGTATCGAACGGGAGCTGTTTTGGCTTTCAGTCATTAAAGCGCAAGGCTCACTGGCCTTGCCTGCTCAGCGCCCTCCTACGTCTACAAATTAAAAAATAAACACTAAGGTGTGGTACAAATACCATACCTGTTGAGAGAGTCCTTATTGCTGTCCACATAGCCATCGTTTGAGTTAACGGCGAAGTGTTTATCGCCTCCTATAGCGTCACTCGTCCAATGATCGAAATAGAGAAAACCTGCATCGGCATAATTATTCATGTAACCCCACTCTGTGAACAAAGCTGCACCAATTTGACGCTGGTAATGATTACCAGATGACGGCGGCGTAGCGCCAACAGCTCCAGTACAAGGGTAAGCAGGATTAACCCCCACTCCAGAACAAACTGCGTTAGTTACCTCATTGACCCGTGAAAGATGGTATCCCAAACTACGGCACCAAGCGGCCTGCTCAGAGACAGAAAACCTTTTATCTGCTCGATGAACAAACCACTGTCTCAACTCAAATCCATACCTCACCTCATTACCACTACTATCCCTTCCCACCAACTCAAACCTCTGTGGCAAAGATGGCACGGTAATTTGACCAGGATTACTTGAACTTAGCTGACTACTACTTGCCCTTGGACCATTTAACGTTACCCGTGTTACATATTTTGATTTATCCGTAATCCATCTATCTTCGTTTGTACCTTGGTTTGGCAACCTCCAAGCCACCGTTGCATTTAGACTACCACTTGTATTAACTGTCCAACGCAACTGACTTGCGTCAATACCCCCTATGTCCAAATCAAAATACAATCTATCTGCTCCTGTAGTAGGAAAGTTTTGGTCGTAAGATGATGGGTTTGTTGACTGAACTAAAAAACCCTTAGCTGGATTCCAAATGTTAGCTGGGCCTGCAAAATCCCATCCATTAGAATTTTTACCAAAATTCAAATTCGGCCTGACCGCACAAATAACGGGCGGTGAAGGTGGTGTGATATAATACTCCGCTGTTCCTCCACTAAAAGTACTACTTCTTGGCTCACCATACTGCGTAGCTAAAGCTCCCTCCGAAATATCTAAGGTTACCTTATAAGGTGCTTTACATATATCTAATGCATCACCACGACTAACGGCACTACCATCTTTATCCGTAAATGATACCGATATACTTCCCGATGCTACAACACCGTTTACACCCTGTCCATCACCATCATCATCTCCCCATTTACCTTGGGTCACTAAATCATTTATATTTATTGAGTCGCTTGATGGCGGGACTATCATTTCAATATCAGCCAAAGTATCCCCTATATTCGGTAACTTGATTGGCGCTGTCGGTGATGAAGAATTATTTTGCGATGTAAATGTTCGACCATCTGATAACTTAATACCTAATAAGTCCTCTGTTTTAGTCACTTTAGTAACACCACCATCAAAGGTTAAATAAGGCGCAGTACCGTGAATGCGCTCAGAAGTCGTGGCCGATAATGCCTGCGATTCTAAAGAGTACGGCAATAACAACAACGGCACTAATGCCAATGGGATTTTTAAAGATAGTTTTGTGGATAATTTCGATGATATAAATAAGTTTCGGGTAAAAACTCGTCGAATAGGATTATTTGATAAATTTAAGACATAGGTTTGCCAGTGCTTGTGCCTTGTGCCTTGTGCCTTGTGCCTAAAATGGTACTGCATTTTGTTCCACCTGTCAAGTAATATTTTGTTTTATTTAGATTTTTTATAATTATTCGCTTATTTAATAAGCTTACCTTTCTAAAGCGATGAAAGTATAACCATTTATAAAATAGTTGGCTAGTTTTTTGGCGGACTTTTTTGTAAAGAAATGTAAAGATGAAAACGATTGGCTTTAGAGATAGGTTAATTTTATAATTAAAATAGGGTGTTAGCTTTAGGACTTTTTGATTTTTACGGAATGATTAATATTGCTGATAACATCTAAAACACAAACACACCAAACAGCTCAGTTTAGCGTGCTGAACTTACTTCGTTATCAGCACATTTTGATGCTGTGATAAGGCAAGCATATTAGCATTGTGGAGCTATAAGTGTGTTTTTTGTTCTAAAATCGCTTAGGTAGATTATTAATTTTATTAAATTTTTTATTTTTAAATGAAATCAAACAATTATAGGCTAGCTATTTTTTTATTACGTTGAATTTGGCTTTTAAATAAAAGCGCTTTTGTTATTTGATGATAGCTATTTTATAACAACTTGTTAATAACAGTCAGTTAATAACAAAAGTGCAAGCTTTTAAGTCGTATCGGTCGGGCGCTATTAAAACGTTAGGCTCGCTGACTTTACCTGCTAAAAGCCCTAACTTGCGGCCAGGGCTTTATTCTTGCCTATATTGTCCTCTCAGACACCATAACCACCTTTCTCGCAAATATTACTAAGGGGTGGTGCAAACCGCATAATAGCTCCAGGAAACACTGTTGTTGTCGACGTAGCCGTCGAGCGAGGAGACATTGAACTGGTTGTTACCCCTTGCGTCACTTGTCCAGTAATATTTTAAGGTGTTGATGAAGCCCGCATCAGCGTAGCCGTACATTGCTCCCCACTCCGTGAAAAACCCAGCTCCTATATGACGCTGGTAAGCATTATTACTTGATGACGGCGTGCTGCCTAATGCGCCTTGACACCAACTTCCTGAACCCCAACCAGAACAAACTGCATTGGTTAAATCCCTTACCCGCGGCATGCGATAACCCAAACTATTACACCATGCTAACTGGTCACTATAAGTTTTCAATTGACCACCCCGATTGACGAACCACTGCCTCAACTTAAATCCATATCTTACCTCATTACCATTATTATCCCTTCCCACCAATTCAAAAGTCTGTGGCAAAGATGGGACGGTAATTCGGTTTGGATTAGAATTGCTCCACCAGCTCCTTGCCTCTGGACCATTCAACGTTACTCGTGTTACATTCTTAGACTTATCAGTAATCCACTCATCAGCTGGTATAGTATTCCCTTCTGGGTCCGTGAATGTCCCTGAAAGTGGCCTTGTCCATCTCAACGTTGCACTTATATCACCACTTGTATATACAGACCAACTCAACTGACTTGCATCTACTCCAACTATGACTAAATCAAAATACAACCCATCTGCCCCCGTAGTTGGAAAATTTCGGTCGTAAGATGATGAGTTTGTAAATACATCTAAAAAACCCTTCTCAGAATTCCATATACTAGCTGGACCAGCAAAACGTGGGTTATCCCAAGCTTCAATACCTACTGTGCCACCAAACACCAAATTCGGTCTGACCGAACAAATAATAGGATGTGGCGGCAAAGTGATATAATACTCCGCTGCTCCTCCGTAAAGCCTACTACTATTCGGCATGCCATAACGAGTCTCTAAAGCACCCCCTGAACTATCTAAGGTTACCTTATAAGGTGCTTTACATAGACTTAATGCATCACTACGATTAACGGTATTGCCATCTTTATCCTTTATTACTAACGATATACTCCCTGATGCGCTAACTCCATCCACTCCTTGTCCATCCCCATCATCATCGCCCCATTTACCTTGTGTTACTAAGTCATTTATATTTATTGAGTCACTTGATGGCGGAACTATCATTTCAATATCAGCAAAAGTATCCCCTACATTAGGTAACTCAATTGGCGCTGTCGGTGATGAAGAATTATTTTGCGATGTAAATGTTCGACCATCTGATAACTTAATACCTAATAAGTCCTCTGTTTTAGTCACTTTAGTAACACCGCCATCAAAGGTTAAATAAGGTGCAGTACCGTGAATGCACTCAGAAGTTGTGGCTGATAATGCCTGCGATTCTAAAGAGTACGGCAATAACAACAACGGCACTAATGCCAATGGGATTTTTAAAGATAGTTTTGTGGATAATTTCGATGATATAAATAAGTTTCGGGTAAAAACTCGTCGAATAGGATTATTTGATAAATTTAAGACATAGGTTTGCCAGTGCTTGTGCCTTGTGCCTTGTGCCTAAAATGGTACTGCATTTTGTTCCACCTGTCAAGTAATATTTTGTTTTATTTAGATTTTTTATAATTATTCGCTTATTTAATAAGCTTACCTTTCTAAAGCGATGAAAGTATAACCATTTATAAAATAGTTGGCTAGTTTTTTGGCGGACTTTTTTGTAAAGAAATGTAAAGATGAAAACGATTGGCTTTAGAGATAGGTGAATTTTATAATTAAAATAGGGTATTAGCTTTAGGACTTTTTGATTTTTGCGGAATAATTAATATTGCTGATAACATCTAAAACACAAACACGCCCAACAACCCAGTTTGACGTGCTAGCTTTATTTCGTTATCGGTATATTTTGGCGCTCTGATAAGGCAAACTTATTAATATTGTGGTGCTATCGATGTGTTTTTTGCTTTAAAATCGCTTAGGTAGGATATTGATTTTATTTGATTTTTTGTTTTAGTGAAATTAATTCGCTATAAAGTATCTTTGGGAATTTTATATTTTGTTTAAGCCTATTTGAATGCATTTAAATATTACATGCTAGCTTTAATTTGTTCATGATAAAAAATTCTTACTTGAGATGCTGATTTTCTTAGTTGTCAGCACATTTTGATATTGGAATGTACCAACAACTAGGCAATGTTCTGCTTTATAGACTCTATTTAGCGTAGAATTAATGTTTGACCTATTTACCAATACAAAACGAACTGAATATACGGCCTAATAAATCATCAGAAGTAAATTCTCCTGTGATTTCGCTTAAGGATTCTTGCGCTAATCTTAGCTCTTCCGCAAGCAATTCACCAGCATGGAAGGTGACTAGTTGGTGTTTACCATTATTTAAGTGCTCGGCTGCCTTTTCAAGTGCTTGAAGGTGGCGGCGTCGGGCTAAGAATCCACCTTCAGTGCTGCTAGTAAAGCCCATGGCCTGTTTTAGGTGTTCGCGCAATAAGGTAACGCCTTCGCCTGTTCGTGCCGAAAGTTGAATGAGTGAGTAGCCGTTTACTTCGCTATATCCTAGCTTTTCGCCTGTTAAATCGGCTTTATTACGAATTACGGTTACTGGCATATTTTTAGGTAAGCGTTCAATAAATTCAGGCCATAGCTTTTCTGGGTTGGTTTCTGTTGTGGTTGTGCTGTCAACCATAAATAATACACGATCAGCTTGCTCAATTTCTTGCCAAGCACGTTCTATACCAATTCGTTCCACTTCGTCACTAGCTTCTCGTAAACCTGCGGTATCAATAATGTGTAGTGGCATGCCATCAATATGGATATGTTCACGCAGTACATCACGCGTGGTGCCTGCGATATCGGTCACAATGGCAGCTTCACGCCCAGCTAACGCATTAAGTAAGCTTGATTTTCCTGCATTAGGACGCCCTGCTATGACTACTTTCATGCCTTCTCGTAACAGTGTTCCTTGTTTAGCTTCTTGGCGAACTTCGCTTAAACGAGTTATTACTTGGTTAAGCTGTGCTTCTATTTTGCCGTCAGATAAAAAGTCAATTTCTTCTTCAGGAAAATCGATTGCTGCCTCGGTAAATATGCGTAAATGAATTAAGGATTCAACCAAGGCATTCACTTTTTTAGAAAATACTCCTTGCAAAGATGATATTGCCGATTTTGCCGCTTGTTCTGAGCTAGCATCAATCAAATCAGCAATAGCTTCGGCTTGAGCCAGATCTAGCTTGTCATTTAAAAATGCACGCTCTGAAAACTCTCCCGGCTTTGCAATGCGGATGTTAGGAAGTTCTAATATACGCTTTAAAAGTAGATCCAAAATAACTGGACCACCGTGCCCTTGTAATTCAAGTACATCTTCGCCTGTAAAAGAGTGTGGATTTGGGAAAAACAGCGCAATACCTTCATCTAAGATTGAACCATCAGTAGCTAAAAAAGGAAGATAATGCGCATACCTTGGTTTGGGTATTTGCCCTAATACTGCCTGAGCCACGGCTTGGGCTTGGGGTCCAGAAATGCGCAATATACCTACGCCACCACGACCTGGTGGTGTTGCTTGTGCAACAATTGTGTCTAATTTCATATTTATCTGTAGCTGATTTAAATTTCAATAATTAATGATATCATGGACGCAGGGCAAAAACAGTAGTTACCCGTGCTTTTGCCGTGATGCGCCGATAATTCTAGCTAGATGGTTGACTGGGTAATTGGTTTTCAGGGGGATTACTATCGCTTGGATGGTCGAATAACCAAGAATTTGCTAGTGCTAGGGGTTCTCTTATTAATGCGATATATTTATCTCTTTTAGTCAAATCTAATGGCGCCGCTAAGCCTGATACTTCGTTAATTCCTGAACGTTTAGCAAGCATTAGCGATCGCAATAAATGAAAATCATTGGTTACCACAACCGTTTTGCCTAAAGGTAATATACGATTTGCATAGATAAATTGTTGGGCTGTTCGGGTTGATTTGTCTTCTTGATAAATTCGATTAGCATCGATCCCTTTTTCAATTAAATATTGAGCCATTACACTAGCTTCAGTTGCAGATTCGTTTTTGCCCTGTCCGCCACAAACAACAACTTTGGTTTGTGGGTTATTTTGTAAATAATTTATGGCAATATTTAAACGCTCGGCTAAGGTTGAAGAAGCTATGGCTGGTGTGTTAATCACTTGGGCTCCCAATACGACCAAGGTATCGGCATTTTTTATTGGTTTTTGCAACGAAGATATATAAATCGCAATGTTAGCAATAATGAAATAGGCTAATATTAAGGCTATACCATACTTTATTGATTTTGCTATCATCCATTTTTTCCTTTATTTTTTATAACAATTTTCAAAATGATCGTTAATTAATCCCATGGACTGCATAAAAGCATAACAGATGGTAGAACCAACAAATGTAAAACCTTTGTTTTTTAGCGCTTTTGACATTTTTTCTGATATATCAGTACTTACGGGAACTTCGCTTTTATCATTAAAATGGTTAATAATTGGTTTATTATCAACAAACGACCAGATAAATTGCGAGAAATCTTCACCATTTTTTTGCATGTTTAAATAAGCATGAGCATTTTTTACAATGCTATTTAGCTTTAAACGATTACGAATTAGTCCTTTATTTTTTAAAAGATGTTCAATATCTTCAGGCGTTAGCTGAATAATTTTGTGTGGGTCAAAATTAAAAAAGCAACGTCGATATTCATCTCGTTTTTTCAGAACAGTGATCCACGATAATCCCGCTTGTTGCCCTTCAAGGCAAATTTTTTCAAATAGTTTAAGGCTATCATATTGGGGGTTGCCCCATTCGTTATCGTGGTAATGAATGTATATTGGGTCATCCAAAACCCAACTACAGCGTACTTTGTTGCTATTTGTCATCAAATTTTATCCAATTTATCCATTATTGATTATGCTTTATCGTGATTTATATTTTTTAAGCTTCGATTAGTTGAATTATAAATCAAATAAGTAGTTTTGTTACATACATTAAATTTTTTTATGATGAAAAAAAAGCCTTTTTTTTGTGGCAGAATGAATCTCACGTTTTTAACTTAAATCAATAAAAGATAGATTTTTTATTTTCTAACTTAATTTAATAATAAGGTTTTTCCATGAGTCAGTCTGTAATCAACGCGGAATGGCAGCCTAGTGCTCGACCATTAAATCGGCAGGATTTTAAAACGTTAGTTTTGTCCTCTTTGGGTGGTACATTAGAATTTTATGATTTTGTTATTTATGCGCTTTACATCGATACCATTGTAAAACCACTATTTTTACCGCATTTTTTATCGCCATTAACGTTAGATTTATTTGCATGGGGCATTTTTGCTGCTGGTTATTTGGTTCGTCCTGTTGGTGGCATAATTATGGCGCACTTTGGTGATAAAGTGGGACGTAAGCGAATGTTTACCTTAAGCGTGGCTATGATGGCATTACCTACATTTATCATTGGTGTTTTACCAACTTATGAAGTGATTGGTATTTTTGCACCTCTGTTATTATTAGTAATGCGTATGCTTCAAGGTGCTGCTATTGGTGGTGAAATGCCAGGAGCTTGGGTGTTCATTGCTGAGCATGTGCCAAAGCAACGTTATGGTTTAGGTATCGGTACGTTAACTTCAGGTATTACTGGCGGTATTTTACTTGGCTTTATTGTGACTATCGTTATTGATCTTTGTTTTACCACCGTAAATATTTTAGATTATGCTTGGCGTATTCCGTTTATTATTGGTGGTATTTTTGGCGTTATTTCGGTTTATTTACGTCGATTTTTATCTGAAACACCTATCTTTAAAGAGTTAGCGGCACGCAAAGCAATTGAAAAGAATATTCCTGTCGTTACCGTGCTTCAAAAACATAAAACAGCTTGCCTAATTGTGGCTCTTTTGACTTGGTCGTTGTCGACGGCAATTATGGTGGGTATTTTGATTACACCGGGTCGTATTGTAGGTGGTATGTACCATTTTGCTAATCTTGATTGGCGTATTGGTGGTTGTATTGCTGCACTAACTTTGACTATCGGTTGCGTTATTTTTGGTTGGTTAGAAGATAAAATAGGTACAACCAAAACTATGCTAATTAACTGGGGCGGACTTGCTATTATGAGCATTGTATTTTATAGCTCTTTGTCGCCAGATATGTCCTTAACTAAACTTTATTCGCTTTGGGCTGTATTTGGGCTATTTATTGGTTCTGTTGCAATGACAGCAATAGTTGGTACAAGAGCTTTCCCTCCTGCGATCCGTTATTCGGGTTTGTCATTTTCGTATAATTTAGCCTATGCGCTATTTAGTGCATTTACACCAACATTAACCATTTATCTATTAAGCCCTGAACATTTATTAGGTCAATATAGTTATCTTGGTGCTGGTATTTACATCTCTTTTGTAGCGTTAATTGCGGTTGGGGTCGGTTTCTTTCCTTTAGCTAAAAATGGCTGGCAAAGTGATGCAAATCATTAATCGATAAAAGCCTAAATAATAAAAACATTAATTATAAAAATAATCACGAAAGATCAACACGCCCTAATATATAAAAATATTAACAAAACAGCAGGACTAATAGCCTGCTTTTTTATTACTACTATCGGTCGTTTTTAACGCATGGTAACAAACTCTTCGGCAGCAGTTGGGTGAATAGCCACCGTATTATCAAAGTCTTTTTTAGTTGCTCCCATTTTAAGCGCTACTGCAAAGCCTTGTAACATTTCGTCCATTCCGTAACCAATGCCATGAATACCAACAATTTTTTCATCTCTCCCCACACATACTAATTTCATTCGACAAGGTTGTCGATGCTGTGTTACTGCGGTGTACATTGCTGTAAATGTTGATTTATACACTTTTACGTTTTCTTCACCATACTGCTGTATTGCTTCTGGTTCAGTCAATCCTACTGTACCAATTGCAGGATGAGTAAATACGACGGTCGGAATATTACTGTAATCTAAATGTTCATCAGATTTATTGTTAAATAACCTTTCTGATAAGCGGCGCCCTGCGGCAACTGCAACAGGTGTTAATGCTATAGCGCCTGTAATATCATCACCGACAGAATAGATGCCCGGAACATTGGTGTTTTGGTATTTGTCGACGATAACAAAACCTTTATTATCAACCGCAATTCCTGCCGCCTGTAAATTCATGTCATTTGTTGCTGGATCACGTCCAATCGCCCAAATTAAACAATCAACTGTGTAACTTTCGCCATTTTCGAGGTTTAATGTTAGTGAATTATCACTATTTTTAATTACCGATTTTGGAACCGCAAAAGTATGTAATTGTTGACCTTCAGTAGCAATAACTTCCATTAAGGTTTCAATAATAAGCGGATCAAAAGATCGTAGTGGTGTAGCATTGCGAACAAATTGATGTGTTTGTGCGCCCAAAGCGTGTAATACACTTGCTATTTCGCAAGCAATATAACCTGCGCCAACAACTGCCACACGTTTTGGCAAGGCTTTTAGAGCAAAAAAGCCATCTGAAGTAATGCCATATTGCGCACCTGGAATATTGGGAATGCTTGGTTTTCCGCCAACAGCAATTAGAATATGATCAGCACTATAGTGTTCGCCATTTACCTCAACGGTATGAGAGTCAACAAATTTTGCATAGCCATGAATGACGTCAACTTTATTATTAGTAAGTACCCGATCATAAGACTGATGAATGCGATCAATATAAGCAGTTCGACTAGCAATTAATTTATCCCAATTGAATTGATTAATAGTGGTATCAAAACCGTAATCGGGACCATAATGTTTTATAGCTTCTGCAATTTGAGCACCATACCACATTACTTTTTTGGGTACACAACCAACATTAACACAGGTTCCACCTAATAATTTGGCTTCAATAATGGCACATTTCTTTCCATAGGACGCAGCTCGATTAATTGATGCTATCCCTCCACTACCACCACCAATGGCAATGTAATCATAATGTTTGGTCATAAAATATCCTTAATACTCTTTTTCGTTATTTGCTTATTAGCTTTGCATAAAGATCACAATAAAAAAAGTATTAATTTTGAAATTTAACAATAGTTATTAACGATTGATTAAAGTGTATTAATTTTTTTTACTGATTTTTATCTTAAACAAGAATTAACTAAGGTTATTAAGAGCTGAAAAGCCAATTGGCTACTTATTTCCAAGTAGCCAATTTTATTTGTGATTATTTAGCTTAGCGTTTTTTTTATTGCATTAATAATGTTGGTTGTTGAACATCCATCTTCAAAATTGAGCACTTTAACAGTTCCACCAGCAGCAATAACTTCTTTACCGCCAGCGATATCTTCAGGTTTATAATCACCACCTTTGACTAATACATCGGGTAAAATAGTGGCTATTAATCGCTGTGGTGTTTCTTCCTCAAATGATACGACCCAATCAACTGAATCAAGTGCACCTAATACAATCATTCGTTGCATAAGTGGGTTTATTGGTCTTGATTCACCTTTTAACTGCTTAACCGAGGCATCGCTGTTCACAGCAACTATTAGACGATCACCAAGTTTACGCGCATTAGCAAGGTAAGAAACATGTCCTGCGTGTAAAATATCAAAGCAACCATTGGTCATGACAATTTTTTCACCACGCATCCGTGCTTTTTGAACTTCTTCTTTAAGTTCTTCTTCTGTCATTACACCAAATCCGTCATCGGCACGTGCTCGAATGGCATTACTTAACTCTACTTGTGATACTGTTGAAGTGCCAAGTTTACCAACAACAACACCCGCTGCCGCATTGGCTAAGAAACAGCTTTCCTCTAAAGATTGCCCTGCGGCTAAAGCTGCAGCTAATGTGGCAATTACAGTATCGCCAGCACCTGTTACATCAAATACTTCTTTAGCTTGAGTCGGTAGATGATAAGTTGGTTTATCTAATTGAAGCAATGTCATGCCTTTTTCGCTTCGTGTAACCAATAGCGCTTTTAGTTGGTACTGTTTAATCAGTTGGTGGCCTTTTTCTATGATTTCATCTTCACTTTGACAATGACCAACTACCGCCTCAAACTCTGACATATTAGGGGTTAAGATTGTTGCACCGCGGTAACGTTTAAAATCAGTCCCTTTAGGATCAACTAGAATTGGTACATTTGCTTGATTAGCAAGCTTAATTATTGCTTGAACTGCTGATAATGCTCCTTTAGCATAGTCCGACAAAACCAATACTTTATGCGTCGCCAATGCTGTTTGAATACGCTCAAGAATAGGAGTTGCATCAATATTGCCAAATCCTTCTTCAAAATCAATACGGATCAATTGTTGATTACGTGATAGGACTCGTAGTTTAGTTATGGTTGGGTGTGTTGAAACAGAGACAAAATCACATTGAACTTTGTGTTTACTTAGCTGTTCATCAAGAATTTTGGCTGGTTCATCAATACCTGTTAATCCGATTAGTCTCGCGTTACCACAAAGCGATGTAATATTCATAGCAACATTAGCCGCACCACCTGGTCGCTCTTCTAAAGAGTCAATTTTAACTACAGGTACTGGCGCTTCGGGGGATATCCGATTAGTTCCTCCATACCAATAGCGATCTAACATAATATCGCCTACAACTAATACATTGGCACAATTAAAATCAGGTAATGAGGTCTTCATTATGACTTGTTATCCTTAATTATTCAGTTAATTCATCTTTTATCTGTTAACTATCTTTATCAGATTCATAATTGTCGTTATCTTCTGTTTTGTCATTTTTTCGTGGTTGATAAAAACGGGCAAAAAAAGTGCCGATTTCAAACAGTAAACAGATAGGTACAGCTAGTAATATTTGTGAAAATACATCGGGAGGTGTAACAAACATTGCAACGGCAAACACTCCAACAATTATATAAGGGCGCTTTTTTCGTAGACTTTTAGGCGTAGTTATCCCTGTCCAACAAAGTAGTATAATGGCAACGGGCACTTCGAAAGCAAACCCAAAAACAATAAAGAGTGTCATTACAAAATCAAGGTATTTTGTAATATCTGTATTGATAGCTACATCAATAGGTGCAGTGTGAATAAAAAAGTAAAATGCTAGTGGAAACACCACAAAGTAAGCAAATGCGATACCAAGATAAAAGAGAATTGTGCTTGATACAATTAACGGCATTACTAGACGTTTTTCATGTTGATATAGTGCTGGTGCGATAAATCCCCAAACTTGATACAGTATGTAAGGAATTGAGATAAATATTGCCACCACAGCAGTTAGCTTAATTGGAGTAAAAAATGGCGCTGCAATATCTGTTGCTATCATGCTACTACCTTGAGGTAATTGGCTGATAAGTGGATTTGCCACGATATGATAAATATCATTGGAAAAATAGAGTAAGCAAGCTAATACTAGCAAAATACAGATAATAGAGCGTAGAAGCCGTGTTCTAAGTTCAACAAGATGTCCAATTAATGGTTGTGTAGCGTCGTCGGTCATGATTTATTTTTATCTGAGTGAGAGTGAGAATCGATCAGCGTTGCAGAGTCGATCTCGTTTTGTAATGATTCTGTTACGCGCTTTAAATCATCAATTGATTCTTGAATCTCTGGCGTAAGTGTTGTTAAACCACTTTGTTCAGCCTTTTTTAGACTGTCTTGTAACTCTTGCAGTTTAAGTTCTTTATTTAATTCTAACTGTACAGTAGCAGACATTCGGCGGAGTACTTTTATCCATCCTGCAACTGTTTTTATGGCAATAGGTAACCTTTCTGGCCCTAAAACCACTAGACCAATAATTAATACCAATAGTAACTGACCAAAGCTGATGTCGAACACGGGTTACTCTTTTTTGCTATTGTTAGTATCTGTATTGTTAGTATCTGATGAGTCAATATTCTCGACTTTTTGTAAATTGTCTTGCTCTTTTTGGTCGTGGCCGTCATCATCATTCATCGCTTTTTTAAAGCCTTTAATTGATGCGCCAAGATCGGACCCTAATGTTCGTAATTTTTTTGTTCCAAATAACAAAACAACAACAGCAACTAATATGAGGAGTTGAGGCAAGCTTGGCATCATGATAATTATCTCCAGTAAGGTTAATACCTAAATTATACACACAAACTACAATTTTCCCAAATAACTAGTTTTGTGCTCAATTCTTAATGCACAATTAGTATAATAATACATAATGCACAAAATAGTGCAATCGCTGTATATAAATTTCGTTCACGCTTTTTACTACGCTGAAGTTCTTGATTGATTTGCTGTAATTGAACATTCATTTGTTTGGAAATTCGTTCATAATCATTTAATTTTTCTGGTAACTGTGGCAACATGACCCGCCACTGAGGCAACGATTCCCAAGCTTGTTGTAGTATCTTTTTAGCACTATATTTATCTCGATACCACTTTTCTAAAAACGGCTTTGCTGTTTGCCACAAATCAAGTTCTGGATAAAGCTGACGACCAAGTCCTTCAATATAAAATAGCGTTTTTTCAAGTAAGGTTAGTTGGGGTTGGATATCCATGTCAAATTGGCGTGCAACTTGAAATAATTGCAGTAAAATCTGTGAAAATGAGATTTCAGAAAGTGGTTTTGAAAATGCGGGCTCACATACATTGCGCATTGCCATTTCAAGTGCAATAACATCTGTTGTTGCTGGTACCCAGCCTGATGCAATATAGGTTTCGGCTATTTTTCGATAATCTCGATTGAAAAATGCTAAGAAATTTTCTGCAAGATAGCGTTGATCATCAGCACTTAATATACCAACAATCGCACAATCAATACCAATATAACGTGGATTTTGTGGTTCTGTAATATCAACAAAAATGTTGCCTGGATGCATGTCAGCATGAAAAAAGTTATCACGAAACACTTGGGTAAAAAAAGCTTGTACTCCTCGTTCTGCAAGTAATTTCATATCAACATTATTTTGCTTTAACTGATCGATATCTGCAATGGGGATCCCTTTAATGCGCTCTTCAACCATCACATTTTTTCGACATAAATCTTGGTAAACATAAGGGATATATAAAATGTCGCTATTGATAAAATTATCGCGTAATCTAGCCGTGTTGTAAGCTTCTTTTTGTAAATCTAACTCTTTTAATAGTGTCATTTCATAATCATGCACTATTTCAACCGCTCGTAATTTTTCGCCTGATTCAATCCGCTTAGTTAATTGTTTAGCCACCCAATACATCAAACTAATATCGGCTTGGATAACGTGTAAAATGTTAGGACGCAATACTTTGATAACTACTTCGGCTTGACTACGTTTTAATATCGCCTTATGAACTTGTGCTATTGATGCTGATGCTATTGGTTTTTCGTCAAAATCTGCAAAATAATAATCAATTGGCTGCTCTAAAGCTGACTCAATTATTTGTTTGGCAATTTTACCGTCAAAAGGGTTAACTTGGTCTTGTAATTTTGCCAAAGCATCGGCTATGTGTTTTGGTAAAATATCTCGTCGAGTTGAGATCATTTGTCCAATTTTCACCCAAACTGGACCTAGTTCTTGTAACGCTAGTTGTAAACGTTCACCGATTTCTTGATGTTTTGCTTTAGCTCTAACCCAAAACATACAAAATAATAAAGTACGCAACCATTTTGATGAACGATGTTTTGGCAACAATTCATTTAATTGATAAGCTCGGAATACAGTTAATATTTTAAACAGTCTAAAAAATGTCATTATTATTCATCGCATCAAAATTTAAAGCCAGTATGTAACGCAACTATACCACCAGTCATATTGTGATATTTCACATCGACAAATCCTGCATCTTCCATCATTTTTTTCAATGTATTTTGATCAGGATGCATACGGATAGATTCAGCTAAATAACGGTAACTTTCAGAATCATTTGCCACTATTTTCCCCATCAATGGTAACATGGTAAATGAGTATAGATCATACGCTTTATTCAGAATTTGATATTGCGGTTTAGAGAATTCAAGAATTAATAAACGCCCGCCAGGTTTTAATACTCGCCACATGGATCGTAATGCTTTTTCTTTGTCGGTGACATTACGTAATCCAAATGAAATAGTAATACAATCGAAATAGTTATCTGCAAAAGGTAATTCCTCGGCATTAGCTTGTACATATTCAATGTTTTTAAATAAGCCTTTGTCACGTAGCTTATCTCGTCCCACTTTTAACATCGATTCGTTAATATCAGCTAACACAACCAATCCATCATCACCAACAAGTTGCGAGAATTTTGCCGTTAAATCACCAGTGCCTCCTGCCAAATCTAAAACTTTTTGACCTTTACGCACGCTACTATATTCAATGGTAATTTTTTTCCAAATACGATGTATGCCAAATGACATTAGATCATTCATAACATCATATTTATCAGCAACAGAATGAAATACTTCAGCAACACGTTTTACTTTTTCTTGTTTGGGAACTTGTTTGTAACCAAAATCAATTTTTTCTTGATTTGTATCGTCTTGTTTGTCAGAAGATTGAGACATAAAAATTTACCTATCACAAATATTTGACTTATTTTAACATAAGCCACAATAAATGTGATGAACTAAATCAATAATGCTTCAACCTCTTTTGTGATTGTTTCAAAATGTTCCAGCCGTGAGGATTTTGGATTTAAATCTTTTTCATGAATGACTAAATCAAAATGATAACTGTCTTTAAAAGCTTTTAAAATTTTATTATCTTTTTGAAATAATTGATGGTAGTACTGTGCTAATGTTTCAAAATCAATTGAGGTAAAAACAACCTTATTGGCGCTTTCAACAGCTTTTGAAATCCGTTCTACATGTAACATCGCAATTTTCATAAAATCGGATTCACTCAAATAGCGTTTGTTATGCTGAGTTAAGATTTCTCGCTCAATATAATTAATATAACCGTTAGGTACATATTGAGTATTATAAATATTGGCAAATTGAATAGGTAAATCACGAAATCTATTTTGACCAACAATAGCTACTTTTTTAACAAAAAAAGGTTTTGCTGCTTGTGCGATATAAGACCAGTTTTTATAAGGATTTTCACGGATTTGGGTTGCGCTGATGCTTATAAAATCTCGATTGGCATCAACAATGATTACCGGACAGCCAAAATAGAGTTCATGATTTTTGACATCTTGCGGTTCACTAGTAAATACTACGTTAGGCTTAATTTTATGTTCGGAAAGAATTTGCTTAACGCGACAACTCCAATCTTGCCATCCATTGGGATAAAATTCAATACCAGCTTCATCAAGTACATGGATATGAATATTGTGGCGATCTTTAAACGTCTCTTTTAACCATGAAAAGCGGTCGCTAACTTGTGGTTGTTTGGGTAAGCGGCTTTTATCAAATAGCTGCTTATCACGTGATTCCTCACAGCCCAATATGATATGTAACACATCAACTTGGCTCATTGCTTTTTCAATCAAATAAATATGACCACAATGTAAAGGATAAAACTTCCCAAAAATTAAACCAACTTTATGCTTTAAAGCCATAACCATTACCAATAACACACAATAACTAATAACAATTTACAGAAAAAAAAAGCAATTTCTAATCAAATCATGCTATTTGATATATTTTACCAATTAGTAAAATAACTTTTACCATACAAATAGTTGATAATAAAGATAAAATAATACTTTATTATTTTTGTAAATTAGATAATAAAATACCCGTTGCAACCGAAATATTTAACGCAGGCATGTTATCATTTCCCTTTAAATGGACAACAACATTAGCACAATTAATAAGTTTTATATTAATTTGTTGAAATATAACTAACGCAACTTTTTTATCAAACTTGATTTTATGCAATTGAGTTGATGCAATGGATTTTGCCTGACACGGTAATAACGCAACAACTTGGTAACCACGCTGTTTAAGCATATCAAGTGAAGCAACAAAATCATCACTTTTAATTGATTCAACAGCCTCAATACCACCTTCTGCCACACGCATGGCAGCGCCACTATCGAGTAAATTTGTTTGACGTAATATAATGCCATTAACACCATAAAAAGCAGCACTACGAATTAAGCCACCTAAATTATGGGGATTATGAACATCGTCAATAGCTAAAATACAATCATGATCTTTATTACTATTGTTTTCTAAATAATCCAATAAGGTAAGTGGAACACGTTTTTTTACAATTAGGCAGACACCGCCATGGTGCTGAGTTTGAGTTATTTTACTAATTTGCTCACTAGAGATAACATCATAACCTAACCGTTGTTTGACTAACCAGTCTATTAGATCTTTAAACTGATAAGTCATCTCTTGGGTAATAAATAGTTTAACAATAGCTGTGCGTCGATGTTTGAAAACTGCTTTACAGCTATTTTCACTATAAACTAAAGTTTCTTCTTTACGTTGGCGATAGCCATCATAACCAAAGGTCGGTACTTGATCATTAGCACGAACCTTTTTTTGCCATGGTGAATCATTATCGATAGATGATTGAGATTGATTAAGTTCAACATTAAACCGCTTTTTTGCAAACTCAGATTTATCATTTCGAGGTTTGAATGTTTCAATACGATCATGACGATCTCGTTTAGATTTCAACTGAAATGAATCATCTTTACGCTTCTCTTTCCATCGAGAGGGCTTTTCAATAGCAGAGCGAGAATGTTTTTTAGATTCACTATTTTTGGCGTAAAAAATAGATGGTTTATTTTTTTCGGTATTGTCGTTCATATCAATCTCACAATTAATCGGTTATCGCGTACGGATGGTTGGGGCTATTTTATCTAATACGCCATTAACAAATTTATGGCTGTCAGCAGCACCGAAGGTTTTTGTTAAATCAATGGCTTCATTAATTACCACTTTATAGGGCACATCTTGACGTTTCATTAATTCATACAGTGCGATTCTAAGTATCGCTAATTCAATTTGTCCTAATTCATCAACAGATCGTTCAGTGAGATAAGGCGTCATTTTATCATCTAATTCGGCAGTATTTTTTGCTACACCATTTAATAATTCACGAAAATACTTAGAATCGACGCCTTTCATATCTTGTTCTGCAATAAAACTTGTCTCAACATCAGCAAGATCGTTTCTGGAAACTTGCCAAGAGTAAATGGCTTGTACCGCACATTCTCTTGCTCGACGACGAGGATTAACTAATGCCACAAAATTACTCCTTAATTGCTTTAATAATATTTAGCATTTCCAGCGCAGTTAATGCAGCTTCAGCCCCTTTATTGCCTGCCTTAGTGCCTGCACGTTCAATTGCTTGTTCTATACTTTCGGTGGTTAAAATACCAAATCCTACTGGAATAGTGTTATCTAAACTTGTACTTAATAATCCAGAGCTTGATTCACCAGCAACAAAATCAAAATGCGCTGTACTACCACGAATTACGGTACCTAACGCCACAACGGCATCATATTTTTTTGACTGTGCGGCAACTTTAACGGCAAGAGGAATTTCATAAGCACCAGGAACCCAAATAACAGTGATATTTTTATCATCAACTTGTCCAATACGTGTCAATGCATCAATTGCACCATTTACTAGGCTATCATTAATAAAATGATTAAAACGCGCCACTACAATTGCAACTTTAGCTTTTGGTGCAGCAACTTTACCTTCAATCGTTTGCATATAAATTCCTTATTAATTCTATTTTATGCCATTTCACTCTGTTTTGCGTGAAAATTACTTAGTAAATTGTATCACGAATTATAGACTTATCCTATCGGCAAATAGCGTTACGACCAAGTTCTACCCAATATATTATTTAAAATAAATGCAAAGAATTTAACTATTTGCAAATGTATTATTTGTTAAATTTAAAATTAATTTAAATATTGTTGTTATTTCAACCATTATGATTAGAAATAATTTTAATTTATTTTTATTTCAATCCTTATTTTTACACTTAACAGTATACTTTCTAAAATCTTTTGTCCAAATAAGGAATTTTATTTTATCACTTGCAAGCTATTTTGAACAAATTACAATAGTCTATATATTTATTTATTATTGATGGAGAAATCCCAGTGTATATTGACAATATTCGTGATGAATTAAACCAAGCTATTGACGTATTAACTAATTTTGTTTCAGGCGATAAAAATCTCCAACAAATCCAAAAAGCTGCTATTTTAATTGCTGATTCGTTTAAACATGGTGGTAAAGTTTTATCATGTGGTAATGGTGGCTCTCATTGTGATGCTATGCATTTTGCTGAAGAATTAACTGGTCGCTATCGTGATAATCGCCCTGCTTATCCTGCGATTGCCATATCAGATGTAAGCCACATTTCGTGTGTAGGTAATGATTTTGGATTTGATTCTATTTTTTCACGTTATGTTGAAGGTGTAGGTCAAAAAGGTGATGTGCTTTTAGGTATCTCAACTTCAGGAAATTCAGCTAACGTGCTTAAGGCTATTGAAGCAGCAAAACAAAAAGGGATGAAAATTATTACGTTAACTGGTAAAGATGGTGGTAAGATGAATGGACTTGCCGATGTTGATATTCGTGTTCCACATTTTGGTTATGCCGATCGTGTGCAAGAAATCCACATCAAAGTTATTCATATTCTTATTCTGTTAATTGAAAAAGAGATGGCAAAATAATATGTGTGAATTATTGGGTATGAGTGCTAATGTGCCAACCGATATCTGCTTTAGTTTTACTAGTTTAATTAAACGAGGTGGGGACAAAGGTCCTCACAAAGATGGTTGGGGAATTACTTTCTACGAAGGAAAAGGTTGCCGAACATTTAAAGATCCTGAGCCTTGTAGCTATTCGCCTATTGCTAAAATGGTGAAAGAATATCCCATCAAATCTAAAGCTGTGATTGCTCATATTCGACAAGCAAATCGAGGCGGTGTCGCACTAGAAAATACCCACCCATTCACCCGTGAACTCTGGGGTAAAAATTGGACTTTTGCCCACAATGGACAATTAACCAATTTCCAAAATTTAGATACAGGGCTTTTTCAACCTATTGGAGAAACCGATAGTGAATACGCTTTTTGCTATTTAATTAATCAATTACAGCAAAAATATTCACAAAAACCTGTCGATGATCTTGAGCTATTTAATTTTATTAAGCAATGTGCCAACCAATTAAGCCAACTAGGCATATTCAATATGCTACTTTCTGATGGGCAATATGTGTTTGCCTATTGCACAACAAATTTGCATTGGATAACCCGCAAAGCACCATTTGGCAAAGCAAAATTATTGGACGAAGATGTAGAAATTGATTTTCAAAAACATACAACACCCAATGATATTGTTACTATCATTTCAACCTTACCATTAACTTCAAATGAGATATGGCAAAAACTTAATACTGGCGAAGCGATTTTATTTAAAGATGGCAAAATTAGCCAATCTTCCGCATTTTAATAGGGTGCTTGGTGACTCATTTTTAAATTGATAATGCAGATAACTTAAAGTTATCCATAATATTATAGGTTTTTAGCTAGAGCAATCAGCAATACCATTGCCAATAATATATCAAAACCTTGTGAACAAATTGCCGAAATCCTAACGCAAAACCAACAAAAAGTGCACTCCAACAAACTTGGCTAACAAAGTGGGTTGAAACAAGCAGAAACACAACATAAAAACCCAAGACAATAAACAGATTATCAAGTAAAAGTATTTGCCGACCTGTTTTACGAATTTGAGATGGTATTGGCATTTATTTAACTCTTTGAGTTAAATAGTTTTGATAATCAGGAATTTCAATATCAACTTCTTGCGTAAAAATAGAGGACTGAATTAATGCATTAGCTGTGGATTGATTAGTGGCAACTGGAATATTCCAAACAGTAGATAATCGTAACAACGCTTTCACATCTGGATCGTGAGGTACAGCATTAAGTGGATCCCAAAAAAAGATTAAGATATCAATTTTACCTTCTGCAATTAATGCACCTATCTGCTGATCTCCCCCCATCGGACCACTTAACATTGGCATGATATTTAATCCTGTTTCTTGCTTTATTAATGTTCCAGTAGTGCCCGTGCCACATAAATTATGACGAGAAAGCTCTTCACGATTTTTTTTACACCAATTTAATAAAGAATCTTTCAGATGATCGTGAGCAACTAAAGCAATATTTTTTTTAGCTAGTAATTTACGTGTGGTATATAGCATCATTGTATCCTAATTCATTATTATATTTTTTTAATTTTTAACAGAGTATTAATCAAAGCGCAAGGTTTATTTAATTGATAATAGATAATAAAAAAGGCACCGAAGTGCCTTTTAAAAACAAAGATACAATCAATTAGAATTGGTAAATTAAACCAAGTGCTACTGTGTCTTTTATTGTGCCCTTGATTTGTGATTTAGTAAATGAACCATCTTCATATAAAGCACGGCGTGCACCGATATCATCTTTATCTAACAAGTTAATTTTATAATCGATAATAGCTTGTAGGTTTTTGTTAAAGTCATAAGTTAAACCAACATCAACATATTTAGCTAAATCATTACCTTTAAGCCCTGCATCACTTGAATAACTAGATGCGTCTTTAACTTTATGTTGGATATAAGCAACAGATGGCGTTAAACGTCCTACTTCAAAGTCAATACCATATTGAGCAACTAATTCATAGCCTTTGGTTTTTAAATCATTAGCGCTACGAGTAGTTGAGGCATTATCCCAGCCATATTTTTGTTTACCTTGAATATATAACGCAGCTAAATAAAAGTTGTCGTTGTCATATTTAATACCAGCTGACCATGCTTTAGCATCTTTATGACCACCAGTTTGTGCATAACCAGCACCAACAGACAAACCAGTATCAAGCACATCCCAATCAACAACTGAACCCCATGCTTCAGCACTATTGCGTTTATCATTAAGAGTATAATTACCGAAATGACGTGTTGAGCTGTTATCTCCGTTATCCGCATATTGAACGGCAAAACGTAAACCATTCACTAAGCCAAAGAAATCTGAATTACGGTAGGTTGCAACGGCTTTAGTACGAGCTGTTAATGCATAAAGATCATTATCAGAAGCATCACCACCAAATTCTGGTAAAACGTCAGTGTAAGATGTTAATGTTTTTAATACACCATCATTGCGACCATAGTCGAATGAACCAAAATCACCAAAGTTTAAACCAGCAAATGCATAACGAGTTTCATTATCAGCATTTTTACCTGTTTTTGCTTCATATTCCCAACGACCATAGCCAGTTACGCTGTCGGTCACTTGTGTTTGACCTGACATACCTAAACGTGCAGTGGTCTTGTCACCTTCACCTGTTTGGTTATTGCGATCAGTAATATAGTTTAATGCGTAAACACGACCATAAAAGTCAACTTTATTACCGTCTTTATTCCACACTTCAATAGAAGCGTTTGCTGTACCTGCAATTAAAAGTGCAGGAATAGCGATTGCTAATAGATTACGTTTCATTTTTTACCCTCAAAGGTATTTTATATTATTAAAGATGCAAATTGCTTTGCTCTGGTTTAACAAATAACTGCTAACAATTAGCAATTATATTATTACTGTGATAGCCATTTTGCCTAATAAACATGGCTCTAATGCCACATTGCCTATTTAACAATGGAATTTAGATTTATTCTGCGAATTTTCGAATATTTTAATATTTATTATAAATTTTTTTAGGCATAAAATGTTTTTTTAGGTGGGAATGAATTTAAAAGATGAAAAAAAAGGCACCTAAGTGCCTTTTTATAAGATATTAAGAGATTAGAATTGGTAAATTAAACCAACACCTAACACATCTTTAGTACCTGGTTTGTTCATGTGACGATCACGTTGGTGTTCTGTATTATGTGCCGCACCTATGTCTTTACGATCAAGAAGATTGAATTTATATTCAACAATCGCACTAAAGTTTTTGTTTAAATCGTAAGTTGCGCCTACAGATACATATTTAACTTCTGGTGAACTAAAACCTCGATACTTCCAAAGGTAACCATATTTTGAAAAGTTGTCATAATCAGAAGATTTAAGTTTGTGTTGAACATAAGCTAGAGAAGGAGTTAAACGACCAACCTCAAGATCGATGCCATATTGAGCAACTAATTCAAATCCTCTAACTTTTAGATCAGTATTTCTCAAGTAAAAATCTTTATTACTCACTGGATCATGGTAATAAGTAGCAAGACTATTCTTTAATTTACTTTGGAAATAGTTAGCACCTAAATATAAATTATAGTTATCATATTTAAGACCACCAGCCCAAGTACTTTGACGATTATCACTGTTTGAAGTTTGCGCATAACCCGCACCAGCAGTTAAACCAGAGTCAAAGATGTTCCATTGAACGTTTGCACCATAAGCTTCACGAGATTCACCTCTAATTGCATCTTCTTTAAAATCATTTGAGTTATCTCCGTTATCTGCATATTGTAATGCAAAGCTGATATCATCAGTTAAACCGAAGAAGTTATTGTTACGATAAGTTGCAACAGCTTTAGTTCGAGCTGAAAGTACGTTCCAATCGTTGTTTGCTGCATCACCACCAAATTGTGGTAATACGTCAGTATAAGCAGTAATTGCTTTTAACACACCGTCATTACGACCATAGTCGAATGAACCAGCATCACCAAAGTTTAAACCAGCGAATGCATAACGTACTTCATTATCAGAATTTTTACCCGCTTTAGCTTCGTATTCCCAACGACCATAGCCAGTTACGCTATCAGTGATTTGAGTTTGACCTGACATACCTAAACGAGCTGAAGTATCATCACCTTCGCCTTTTTGACCACGGTCAGTGATGTTGTTAGCTGCTTTTACTCGGCCGTAAAAGTCAACTTTATTACCATCTTTGTTCCAAACTTCGATAGATGCATTTGCACCAGCTGCTACTAAAAGCGCAGGGATAGCGATTGCTAATAGATTACGTTTCATTTTTTACCCTCATGGTTATTTTTTAAAAAGACACTTCCATAAGTTTAGTGTCAATTTTCGTACAATAATTATTCATCCAAAAAATAATATTTTTATCTATTATTTTTCTACTTTTTACAGTAGTGTAAATTATGTATAAATTTTTTTTAAAATCAAGCGAACTTTTAATTAAATGTAGTGTCTAAGTCTAAATTTAAGCCTGTTTGATTGTTTTTTAAACTAAAACAGATTAATATCTACCTACTGTAACTCTCAATAAATTCTTGTTAGGGATTTTAATCAACTTAAAAGTTTGCATTACGCGGCGTTCTTGGGAATGGAATAACATCGCGCACATTTTGAACACCTGTTACATAAACAATTAAACGTTCAAAACCAAGACCAAAACCAGAATGCGGCACAGTACCGTATCGACGTAAATCACGATACCACCAATAATCTTCTTTTTTGAGTCCCAATTCTTCCATGCGCTTATCCAACATATCTAAACGCTCCTCACGCTGAGATCCACCAATGATTTCACCAATTCCTGGCGCTAAAACATCCATTGCCGCTACCGTTTTACCGTCATCATTCATACGCATATAAAACGCTTTAATATCTTTCGGATAATTTTTTACTACCACTGGTGCCTTAAAATGTTGTTCAGCTAAATAACGTTCATGTTCTGAAGCTAAATCAATTCCCCAGCTGACTGGGTTTTCAAATTTAGCATCACAATTTTGTAATATAGTGATAGCATCAGTGTAATCCACTTGAGCAAAATCAGCATTAATAAAGTTTTCAAGACGATTGATTGCTTCTTTATCGACATGCTGAGCAAAAAATTGCATATCATCAGCACGTTTTTCTAGCACTTCTTTAAACACATATTTCAACATATCCTCAGCAAGCTTAGCGTTATCATCTAGATCAGCAAATGCTACTTCAGGCTCCATCATCCAAAACTCAGCTAAATGACGAGTAGTATTTGAGTTCTCTGCTCTAAATGTTGGACCAAAAGTATAAACTTTAGAAAGTGCACAAGCATAAGTTTCAGCGTTTAATTGTCCAGAAACGGTTAAAAAAGCTTCTTTACCAAAGAAATCTTTATCAAAATCAACTTTACCATTATCAGATTTAGGCAGATTTAGCATATCAAGTGTTGAAACGCGGAACATTTCGCCCGCCCCTTCAGTATCTGATGCGGTAATAATAGGAGTTGATAGCCAATAAAAGCCACGATCATTAAAAAACTGATGAATTGCTTGCGCAAGCGTATGGCGTACACGCGTTATCGCACCAACAATATTGGTTCTTGCACGCAAGTGAGCCACTTCACGAAGATATTCAATTGAATGGCGCTTTGCTGCCATTGGGTAAGTTTCGGGATCGTCAACAAAGCCATACACTTCAACTTGCGTTGCTTGTAATTCATATTTTTGACCTTGACCTGGTGACTCCACTACTTTACCAGTGACTTTAACGGAACAACCAGCTGTTAGACGCAAGATTTCTTGTTCATAATTAGGTAAATTATTTTCAATAACAGCTTGAATAGGATCAAAGCAGGAACCATCGTAAACAGCTAAAAATGAAATACCTGCTTTAGAATCACGGCGAGTTCTTACCCAACCTTGAACTGAAATAGTGCTACCAACAGCAATTTTGCCTTGTAACACATCAACAATAGGTGCAACTGAAGTCATTTAATTATCCATCTCTACATTAATTTGTTTAAGTAATATTTAAAGTAATACAGATATATTCTAAAGACTATCCCATAACGAAATGGAATTCTTGAATAACTTGTTTCTTATTACTAATTTTTAGTTTCTAATATTAATAATAAGTTAAACATGAATTATTATCATTGTTTAACACTAAAAGTTCGTTTTAATTCATCAATAAAATCTAAATCCTGAGATATCGTTTTACCTGGACTATCTGATAGTTTAGCCACAGATTGATTATTACATTCCGTTAATTTAAGCACAATGTTCAATGCTTTGGTATTGACCTCTTTAGATGGAATATCACAAGCTAAAAAACCACCGACGCCAAAAGATAATTTTACGCGATGATTAAAATGTTGATAGATTTTAATCGCCTTATCAAAATTTAAGCTATCAGAAAAAACCAAAAGTTTAGTTTGTGGATCTATGCCCAATTGCTGATAATGAGCAATTGCTTTTTCACCCCATTGAATTGAATCACCTGAATCATGACGAAGCCCTTGATAATGGGAAGCAAAATGCAAATCAAAATCACGTAAAAATGCATCCATTGTAATACAATCTGTTAATGCTATTCCTAAGTCATGAGGATATTCATCTAACCAAACTTGAAGAGCATTTCTTTGGCAATCTTGAAGATTAGCACTTAAACGTTGATGAGCTTGAAACCACTCGTGTGCTTGGGTTCCAACAGGAGTAAGCCCTAAACGATAAGCCAGTAAATAATTGCTAGTACTATGAAAGTTATGAAAGTGTGTTTTCAAATAACTGACAACTGCCTCTTGCACCGCAAACGAATAACGCCTACGCGTACCAAAATCCATTAAATTAAAGCCCGACATATCCATATTAGCTGTTTTTTCATTAAACACCGCCAATTTATCTTTTAGCCGAGCTAGTGCCTCAGAAACTCCAATATTAGGTGAACGATCTTTATGAACAATTTCACTGATAACGGCAAGTAATGGCACTTCCCATAGAATAACATCTAGCCATTTACCTTCAATTGTAATAGAAAGCACTCCATCTTCATTTTTTATAGTGAGCAAATCACTATTGAAACGCCATTTTTTAAGCCAATTTAAATAGTCAGATTTAAAAAAGGAAATATTTGATAAATAGTTAAATTCATCATCAGACAGCGCTAATGATTCCATTAATTTCACTTGATGTATTATTTCATCAACATATTGTCCCAATAAATCATCACTACGACAACGAAACTGCGCAACAACAGTTACCTCAGGGTAGTAATGAAATACAGCTTGCTGCATATGCAACTTATAAGCATCAGTATCTAATATTGATGTAATTATTGCTGGTAACATGTAAATTTAATGCTATTGCTTTAAATAAAAATTTCAAAGATTATAGCAGAATAATAATGAAGATATAGATTAATTATGTAATAAGATTGTTTTTAATCGACTATAATATCGATCAGTATAAAATATAAATTGATTTCAAACCAAAAGGTCATAACAACATGAATATAAAAACACCTGAATCGCAGCCTATTGCCAAAAATCGTCTTGATTATAAATCACCCGATTTTACCATTACCGACATTGATCTTGATTTTGATTTAGCTCCCGAAATAACAACCGTCACAGCTCGTAGCCGTGTTATTAAGAAAAATAATGAAGTGGACAATTTAATTTTAGATGGTGAAGATCTTAAATTGATTTCTGTTAATATTGACGAACAACCATGGCATGATTATCAGCTCACAAAAGCTGGCTTAATCATTCAGCGTGTTCCAGCAGAATTTACATTAACGATTGTTAACGAAATTAAACCAATTGACAATACAGCACTTGAAGGATTATATGTATCAGGCGAAGCGCTCTGTACTCAATGTGAAGCAGAAGGATTCCGCCATATTACCTATTATCTTGACAGACCTGACGTTCTTGCTCGCTTTTCAACACGTATTACCGCGAATAAACAACATTATCCTTATCTACTTTCGAACGGTAATCGCATAGCGCAAGGCGAGCTTGCTGATGGACGTCATTGGGTACAATGGCAAGATCCTTTTCCAAAACCGGCTTACTTATTTGCATTAGTTGCTGGTGATTTTGATATTTTAAAAGATCAGTTTATCACGCAATCAAAACGGAAAGTTGATTTAGAAATTTACGTTGATAAAGGTAATTTAGATCGTTCGCAGTGGGCTATGACAAGCTTAAAAAATGCCATGCGTTGGGACGAAACACGCTTTGGGCTTGAATACGACTTAGATATCTTTATGATTGTAGCGGTTGATTTTTTCAATATGGGAGCAATGGAAAACAAAGGATTAAATATCTTTAATTCAAAATATGTGCTTGCCAAGCCACAAACAGCAACAGATGATGACTATTTAGGTATTGAAGGTGTAATTGGTCATGAATATTTTCACAACTGGACTGGTAATCGGGTAACCTGTCGCGACTGGTTCCAACTTAGTTTAAAAGAAGGATTAACTGTATTTCGAGATCAGGAATTTAGCGCTGATATGGGATCTCGTTCAGTAAAACGCATTGAGGATGTCAAACTTTTGCGCACCGTTCAATTTGCCGAAGATGCTAGCCCAATGTCTCACCCTATTCGGCCTGAACAAGTAATAGAAATGAATAACTTTTACACAGTCACCGTGTACGAAAAAGGCGCTGAAGTTATTCGAATGATGCATACTTTATTAGGAGAAGATAAATTCCAAGCAGGGATGAAACTTTATTTTAAACGCCATGATGGTAGTGCCGCAACTTGTGATGATTTTGTTGCAGCCATGCAAGATGCCTCAGGTATTGATTTAACTCAATTTAAATTATGGTATAGCCAATCAGGAACACCTGAATTAACCGTTACCGATAATTATAACGAGAAAAATCAACAATATACTTTAACAGTAGAACAATATACGCCAGCTACTCAAGATCAAGCACAAAAACAAGCTTTGCATATCCCACTTGATATCGAGTTATATCAACACAATGGTGAAATAATTC
The DNA here is from genome assembly GCF_013346885.1 of Gilliamella sp. ESL0232. Lineage (NCBI taxonomy): Bacteria > Pseudomonadati > Pseudomonadota > Gammaproteobacteria > Orbales > Orbaceae > Gilliamella > Gilliamella sp. ESL0232. The sequence goes on from NZ_JAAEDW010000003.1 coordinate 121,187, forward strand.
CACTGCAATACCAAGGCAAATCTGTTCACCATGTTTTAAATTTAATACAAAACAAACAACAATTTATCTTTGATAACGTAACTCAAAAACCGATTATTTCAGTATTACGTGATTTTTCAGCACCTGTTAAGTTAACTTATGATTATCAAGATAATGATCTTATTTTCTTAATGCAACACGCTACTAACGCATTTAGCCGTTACGATGCAGCTCAAATGTTATTAGCAAAATATGTTCGCTTGAATGTGAAAAATTATCAAGAAAATCAAAATTTAATGTTGCCTGATTCAGTATTAGATGCATTTAGAGCCGTATTGTTATCAGAAAAAACTGACCCTTTCCTTATTGCACAAATCTTAACCTTGCCATCTGAAAACGAGTTGGCGAATTTATTTACTGTGGTTGATCCAATCGCAATTCATCAAGTGCGTCTATTTTTGTTAACGCATTTTGCAAACGAACTTTATGATGAATTATTAGCCATTTATCACCACAATAAAACATCACAATATCAAATTAAACATAATGACATTGCTAAGCGGTCACTTAAAAACTGTTGTTTAACTTTATTAGCTCATGCCGATGATAATTCGCACGCCAATACATTGGTTAACCAACAATATTATCAAGCAAATAATATGACTGATTGTTTAGCCGCCTTGAGTGTTGCTGTAAAAGCTGAACTTGATTGTCGAACTGAGTTATTGGCTAACTTTGATGACAAATGGCATCAAGATGGACTTGTTATGGACAAATGGTTAGCACTAAACGCAACAAGCCCAGAAAAGAATGTTCTTGTTACCGTGAAAAAATTATTAACTCACCGCTCATTTACACTCAGTAACCCAAATCGGATTCGTGCATTAATTGGAGCATTTGTAAATAATAACCCTGTGGCATTTCACGCTGAAGATGGCAGTGGTTATCAATTTTTAGTTGAAATTCTTACTGAGTTAAACCAAAAAAATCCGCAAGTTGCAGCAAGGCTTATCGATCCTCTAATTCGATTAAAACGTTATGACAAAAAGCGTCAACAGCAGATGCGAAAAGCACTTGAGGCATTGCTAAAAATTGAAAATTTATCTAAAGATTTATTTGAGAAAATTAACAAGGCACTAGAAGCCTAAGTAGGAAATAGCATTCTGCAATATCGTTGTAGGATGCTATTAATAAATTTAAAATTGAAGTTAAAATTTTATACTTAAACGTATAGTTTCCTGAAACTTTTTTACAAGCACTTTAATAAGTTTTAAATAATGACAATAAAAGAAATCACTCCCACAGAACTTGCACAAAAATTAAATCAGCAAGATAATCTATTTCTACTCGATGTACGAGAACCCAATGAAATAGCCATTTGCAGTATTGGCAACGCAACTCATATTCCAATGAATATGATCCCTTTATATCTAGATAAAATCCCAGATGAAATCGATATTGTTATTTATTGTCATCACGGCAGACGTAGCCTAACTGTTGCTCATTATTTAGCAGAAAACGGGTTTGATCCTAACTTTCTCTATAATCTTACAGGAGGGATTGATGCTTGGGCGCTAACAATTGATAAACAGATGGCACGATACTAAAATGCCCGTTATAAAACGGGCTTTTCTTCATTACTTTACCTTGCTATGCTTATTCTTGAGGCATCACCCAATAACCATTTTGGTTATGTGTTTTCATATAATCTTTAAATTGTTGAGATTGATAAATACGCTTCACATCTTGAGCCCATCGACTATTTTCGTTTCCTTCATTCACTACAACCATAATTTCCAAATCAGGAATGATGGTTTCAGAAAGTAATGCTTTGTTCGAGTCAATATTAGCAGAATAAACAATGCTACCTGGAATTACCGCAAAATCTAATTCATTAAGCACTCTAGGAATATTGGCCGAATCCATTTCAATAATTTCAATCCCTGCAATATTTTGAGCAATATCATTTCTACTAACAATAATAGGATTTGTATTATTTTTTAATTTTATCCAACCAGCTTTTTCTAGTAGATTATATGAACGAGCTGCATTAGAAGCATCTTGTGGAATAGCAACTTTTGCTCCTGAAAAAACTTGCGTTAGTGAGGTGAACTTATTTGAAAATATTGCCGCAGGTACCGATGGTACATGCACAACCGATTTTAAATTTGCTTTACGCTGGGCATTAAACACATTCATATAAGCTGTGTGCTGTGCAACGGTTAAATCAATACTACCTTCACTTAAAGCTACGTCTGATTCAAGTAAATGCGGAAAATTCACTAATTTAACCTTATAACCCTCTGATTCAAGTATGGGTTTAACAGCATCATTAAAAAGATCGTTATATGGACCTGGTGATACGCCCATGCTAATTTCTTTTTTTGTCTGATTATCGACTGGTTTAGACGAATTATCACAACCAATAGTCAAAAACACTGAACTAGCAACTAAAACGACTGATATGTATTTAAATATTTTTTGTTTGATAAACGCATTTTTCATTTCAGCTATCCTCTATAAGCTATAAGCATTAAATACACTCTAACACAGAAAAAAGCATTCATTTATTCCAAGTAATTCTATCTTATAACTATATGGAATAAGATATAAAAAACGATTATTAGAGCAACAATTTAACCTGTGATACCGTTAGATATATCAATTATTGTCAATCGTTGAATATGCAATATAAACACCTGCAATAAATGATTCAGCCAAATTGCCTAAGCAAGCACTTATTCAACTAGAACAAAATAAATAGGTGATGAACAATGATTAAATTTGAACATGTCTCAAAACAATATGAAAGAAATGGCGTCACAACACAAGCTTTAAACGATATTAATTTAACCATCAGTAAAGGTGATATTTACGGCATTATTGGTTACAGCGGCGCAGGTAAAAGTACCTTAGTGCGCTTAATTAACTTTCTTGAAAAACCAACACAAGGCAATGTCATTATTCAAAATAAACTATTAAATCAATTATCTAGTAATGAATTACGTCAAACCCGTCAAAAAATTGGTATGATTTTTCAGCATTTTAATTTGCTTGAATCAAAAACCGTATTTGAAAATATTGCTATTCCTTTAATTTTAATCAAAAAAGGTAAACATTCGATTAAACAAAAAGTCTATGAACTTTTGGAATTTGTTGGATTAAGTGATAAAGCTAACAGCTATCCCAAAGAGCTTTCTGGTGGGCAAAAACAGCGCATTGGTATCGCCCGAGCATTAGCCAACGGTCCTGATATTTTACTATGTGATGAAGCAACTTCAGCACTTGATCCACAAACCACTCAAGCTATTTTAGATTTAATCAAAAAAATCAATGAAGAATATAAAATAACAGTCGTGTTAATCACTCACGAAATGCATGTAATTGAACAAATTTGCCATAAAGTTGCAGTAATGGAAAAAGGCAAGATTATAGAACAAGGTAACGTACTTGACGTATTTGGACAACCAAAACACCAAACTACTCAAAATTTTGTTAGCTCAGTGATCAACGATCAAATTCCAAATGGTGTTGTGGAAAATTTGTTAGAAATAGAAGGTAAAAAAGACAATATTAAATTATTTAAGCTCGAATTCTTAGGAAGATCTGCGTCAGAACCCGTGATGAATTCACTTATACTGCAACAAAAAGTTATCGTCAATATTTTGTTTGCCCATATGTCAGAAATCGAAAAAACGGTTTTAGGTAGTATGTTTGTTCAACTAAAAGGTAACGATAGTAATATCAAAGAATCAGTACATTACTTACGTGAGTGCGGTGTGCAAGTCACTGAAATTAAACATTGGGAGATGAGTAAAAATGGAAATATTTAATACTATAATTGACTATTTGGCCTCTTGCTTTGCAACATCAGTAACCACTGAACAATTTGTTCAAGCATTCTATGACACCCTAATTATGGTATTTTTCTCCTTAATTTTAGGTTCATTAATCGGAATTCCACTTGGTATTTGCTTAGTTACAACAAGACCTTATGGACTATTAGAAAATCGTCGAGTGTTTCGAATTATCAACCCGATTATTAATATAGTTCGCTCATTGCCTTTTATTATTTTATTAGTTGCTATCCAACCTTTAACAAAGGTCATTGTAAATAGCTCTATTGGCACTATAGCAGCGATTGTTCCGTTAACATTTTATGTTGCTCCTTACATTGCTAGATTAGTTGAAAATTCATTACTTGACGTGAATAGTGGTATTATTGAAGCGGCTCAATCAATGGGAGCGACGCCAATACAAATTATTTGGTATTTTATGTTACCAGAGGCATTTAGCTCTTTAATTTTAACGCTTACAACTGCTACTATAGGTTTAATTGGTGCTACAGCGATGGCTGGTGCTATTGGTGCTGGCGGTATTGGTGATTTAGCTGTGTCATACGGTTATCAACGTTTTGATAATACTGTTACTTATATCTGCGTGGTGATATTAGTTATCGCTATACAATTTATTCAAAGCACTGGTAATTATTTAGCTCGTAAAGCACGGCATGAATAAAACACATAATCACTTTTAGTTATGCATGATCAGTAAAAAATGGGGGGAGCTAAAATATAACTTTCCCCATTTATTATTTAGAAAAATAGCCTTAATTATCTTTTATCTCTCTAATAAGATATTTTACGTAAAACCTCTGTTTGCCTATAAAAATCAGCCATCGAGTATAAAAACTATTTATTGAGCAGTTATACACAAATAGGCAAAACGTTTAATTGATTTCTTTATTTACAAATATCAAGTAAAATAAGCAAAATTTTACCATTCTAGAAATCTAGGAAATCAATGTGACAAACGCATTACAACAAAATTTGGTTGAAATTCACGATATGTCTTTTTATCGTGGAACAAGGCCTATTTATAAAAATATGAGTTTGAATGTCCCTAAAGGAAAAGTGACAGCAATCATGGGACCTTCAGGAATTGGTAAAACCACACTACTAAGGCTCATTGGTGGTCAATTAAAACCGCAGTCAGGAAAAATTTTATTCGATGGAGAAGACATTCCAAGCATGTCTCGCTCCCGACTTTATGAAGTACGCAAACGTATTAGCATGTTATTCCAATCGGGTGCTTTATTTACCGATCTAACTGTGTTTGATAATGTTGCTTACCCACTACGTGAGCACTTCAAATTACCTGAACCTATATTGCATAATTTAGTCTTAATGAAATTACAAGCTGTTGGTTTACGTGGTGCAGCTCAAATGATGCCATCGGAACTATCTGGTGGTATGGCAAGGCGAGCAGCATTAGCTAGAGCCATTGCGCTTGATCCCGATTTAATTATGTTTGATGAACCTTTTGCTGGGCAAGATCCTATATCTATGGGTGTTATTGTTAAACTGATATCTGAAATCAACCAATCATTAGGATTAACCTGTATCGTTGTTAGCCATGACGTGACCGAAGTGCTTAGTATTGCAGATTATGCTTATATTGTAGCCGAACAACATATTATTGCAGGTGGTACACCACAACAATTACGTGATAATGATGATTTACGAGTAAAACAATTCCTTGACGGGTTGGCTGATGGTCCAGTACCTTTTCATTATCCTGCTGAAGATTACAAATTAGACCTAAGCAGAGGTACAAAATAATGTTAAATATACTGGCAAAATTAGGACAATGGTTTATTGATGTGATTGCAATGATTGGTCGTTCTGGTGTGATGCTCTTTAGGGCATTAATTGGTAAGCCACAATTTAATAAACAATTCCCATTACTTATTAAGCAATTTTATTTTGTTGGAGTACAATCACTCACTATTATTATTGTTTCTGGTCTTTTTATTGGCATGGTTTTGGCCTTGCAAGGTTATTTTATTCTGACCACTTTTGGTGCTGAAGCCAGCCTTGGAATGATGGTAGCCCTTGCCCTACTTCGTGAGTTAGGTCCTGTTGTTGCTGGTTTGCTGTTTGCAGGTCGTGCTGGCTCTGCATTAACGGCTGAAATCGGCTTAATGAAAGCAACTGAGCAGCTATCAAGTATGGAAATGATGGCAATTGATCCATTACGACGTATTATTGCACCTCGTTTTTGGGCTGGTTTTTTCAGTATGCCATTTTTAACTGCAATTTTTGTTACCGTTGGTATTTTAGGTGGTGTTATTGTAGGTGTTGATTGGAAAGGTATTGATGCAGGCTTTTTTTGGTCATCTATTCAAAGTAATGTTGATTGGTGGCATGATCTAGGTAACTGTTTTGTAAAAAGCTTTGCATTTGCCATTGCCAGCACTTGGATTGCACTTTTCAATGGTTATGATTGTGTACCAACATCAGAAGGAATTAGTCGAGCAACAACAAGCACTGTTGTTTATTCATCATTAGTAATTTTGGGGTTAGATTTTATTTTAACCGCATTAATGTTTAGTCATTGAGGTCATTAAACATGAGTCGTAAAGTTGAAATCACAGTAGGATTATTTATGGTACTGGTCATTTGCTCGGTACTTTTTTTATGTTTCCGTGTAACGGATCCAACATCATTTGCTAGTCATAATTCATATCGAGTTTATGCTGTATTTGATAATATTGGCGGATTAAAAGCACGCTCTCCAATCAAAATCGGTGGCGTTGTGATTGGTCGAGTCAGTAATATAACACTAAAATCATCAGATCTTGATGTATATAAACCCTATGTAACAATAGATATTGATGCACAATACAATCAAATTCCAGTTTCAAGTTCGCTTTCAATTAAAACATCAGGTTTATTAGGTGAACAATTTATTGATATTAACTTTGGACTTGATAAAAGTACTGAATTAGAACTTGATTCATTGGATAGCGAAGGTACAAGCAACAATTTGCCAACAAATAATCATGAACCAGCTTATTTTCATGATGGTTTTGTAATATACAACACTAAACCAGCAATGGTTATTGAAGACTTAATTGGTCAATTCCTTTATAGTACTGGAGGTTCGACCGATGATAAAGATAAGAAACAAGATACACAAGATATAAATGAAAATTAAGGAGTTTTGTTACTATGTTAACCAAATTTAAACACACTATTTTTTTTGCATTAGCTTTAATATTTAGTGCTAATGCGTTTGCTGAAAATGATCCTTATAAAGAAATGCAAGTTTCTGCTGATAAGCTTTTTAGCACTATGAATGCACAATCTGCGGCACTAAAATCAAACCCTAACAAACTAAAAGAGATCGTAAGAACAGATTTATTACCTTATGTACAAGTAAAGTATGCTGGCGCATTAATTTTAGGTAATTATTATAAAAGTGCTACAGATGCGCAACGTAAAGCCTATTTCGCTGCTTTTGAAAACTATTTGGTACAAACTTTTGCTCAAGCATTATCTATGTATAATGGCCAAACTTATCAGGTTGAATCGCCAAAAGATTTAACAGGTAAAACGCTTATCTCTATTCGTGTTTTATTAAACCAACCTAATAAAAACCAACAACCATTGCGAATTGATTTCCAATGGCGTAAAAACTCTGTCACTGGCGAATGGAAAGCTTATGATTTAGTTGCAGAAGGCGTCAGCATGATCACCACCAAGCAAAATGAGTGGTCAACAATTTTACGCCAAGATGGTATTGACGCATTAACTAAACAATTAACTGATCTTTCAAATCGCAATATTGACCCAAACGCTAAACCAAAAGGCTAGCCATAATGTCGCGAATAAAAACAGAAAAACAACAAGAAATATTATCTTTACAGGGTGAACTTGATGTTCACTCTTTAAACGATTTGTGGTCAACACAAAATACTATTTTAAATGGTGTAAAATGCATTGATGTTGCGCAACTTACTCGGGTTGATTCTTCAGGGCTCGCAACTTTAATTTATTTTTGCAATAAATATCATGTAAAGCTCAAAGGTATTAATCCTCAGCTACAAACATTAATTACATTGTATGATCTACAACCTGTAATTAATATTTAAAAAATGTTAAGTTTTATACTGAAACACATAGTTACCTGAAACTTTTTAACAAAAAATTCCCCCATAATTTACATTAATGATGAGTATGAATAATGGATAAACAAGAAATTATAAACAAATTAAAAAATTCGCTTGAACTTGATGATGTACATGTTCTAACCGATGATGGAAGCCATTTCCAAGTTATTGCTGTAGGAGAATTATTTGCCGATTTAAATCGAGTGAAAAAACAACAAGCAATCTATGCCCCTTTGGCTGAATTTATTAATGATAACCGTATTCATGCGCTTTCTATAAAGACTTATACCCCCACTGAATGGCAACGTGAACGCAAACTTATGGGATTATAACCATTTCTTAGCATGATAATCCCTTGAATTAATTGTTTTCGCCACCATATTATGTTGTATCAATAGACAACACCATTTGTATAAAGGTATCGCTACATGACTAATCCATTATTAACAGATGCACCATTACCCCTTTTTTCACAAATTAAACCCGAACATGTTTTGCCTGCTATACAAGAAACTTTAAAAAACTGCAGAAATACCATTGAAGCAGTATTAAAGCAAAATAGCCAATATACTTGGGATAACTTAATTCAACCAATTGATGAAGCAGACGAAAAATTTGGACGAGCTTGGTCTCCAGTTAGTCATCTTAACTCAGTTAAAAATAGCCCTGAATTACGTGAAGCTTATGAAGCTTGTCTGCCATTACTATCTGAGTACAGCACATGGGTTGGGCAACATAAACCTTTATATCAAGCTTATAAGCAACTCAAAGAAAGCGAACAATATGCTACTTTAACCAAAGCACAGAAAAAAGTGGTTGATAATGCACTACGTGATTTTGAATTATCTGGAATTGGCTTACCCGATGACAAACAGAAACGTTACGGTGAAATTGTTGCAAAATTATCAGAATTATCCTCAAAATATAGTAACAATGTGCTCGATGCCACCATGGGATGGTCAAAATTAATTACCGATATCAAAGAACTATCTGGCATGCCTGAAAGTGCGCTTTCTGCCGCAAAAGAACAGGCTAAATTAAAAGATAAAGAGGGTTGGTTACTAACCTTAGATATACCAAGTTATCTTCCCGTCATGACCTACTGTGATAATCGTGATTTACGATTTGAACTTTACCAAGCCTATAATACTCGTGCGTCAGATCAAGGACCAAACGCAGGTAAGTGGGATAACACTGAAATTATCAAACAAATCTTAACGCTTCGCAATGAGCTTGCACTATTACTAGGCTTCGATAATTACGCTAATAAATCACTAGCAACAAAAATGGCAAGTTCAACAACTCAAGTTATTGAATTTTTGACCAATTTAGCAACTAAAGCTAAACCTCAAGGTGAAAAAGAGTTAGCAGATCTTAAACGTTATGCTTATGAGTTTTTTGGCGCAAGTGACATCAAACCATGGGATATAGCTTATTATAGTGAAAAGCAAAAACAGCATTTGTACGCTATCAACGATGAAGAATTGCGCCCTTATTTCCCTCAACAACGAGTTATTAATGGTTTATTTGAAGTAGTGCATCGCATTTTTGGTATTACAGCCAAAGAGCGACAAGGCGTTGAAGTTTGGGATCCTGAAGTTAAATTTTATGATCTCTTTGCCGCAAATGGTGAGTTAAAAGGTAGTTTCTATCTTGATTTATATGCACGTGAACATAAGCGTGGCGGTGCTTGGATGGATGATTGTATTGGTCGTATGCGTTTTGCTGATGGTCATGTACAAAAACCCGTTGCCTATTTAACTTGTAACTTCAATCGCCCTGTTGGTGATAAACCAGCACTATTTACACACGACGAAGTCACAACCCTTTTCCATGAATTTGGTCATGGTTTACACCACATGTTAACCGAAATTGATACTTCATCAGTTTCTGGTATTAATGGGGTGCCATGGGATGCTGTTGAATTACCAAGTCAATTTTTAGAAAACTGGTGTTGGCAGCCTGAAGCGCTTGCATTCATATCTGGGCATTATCAAACTGGTGAACCGTTACCAACTGATATGTTAGAAAAGATGCTAGATGCTAAAAACTATCAAGCAGCACTATTTATTTTACGCCAATTGGAATTTGGTCTTTTTGACTTTAAATTACATACACAAAAAGATCCTGATATTTTAAATACATTGGCTGAAATAAGAAAGCAAGTTGCCGTTGTTCCTACCGTTGAATGGGGAAGATTTCCACACGCATTTAGCCATATCTTTGCTGGTGGTTATGCTGCAGGTTATTATAGCTATTTATGGGCAGAAGTATTATCCGCTGATGCATTTTCACGTTTTGAAGAAGAAGGTATTTTCAACGCTAAAACAGGCAATGCATTTCTTGATAATATCTTGTCACAGGGTGGTAGCGATGAGCCTATGACATTATTTAAAAACTTCCGAGGGCGTGAACCTCAACTTGAAGCATTACTTCGTCATTATGGTATCCACTAATTCTAACTTTGCTCAGCTAAAATTATTAGCTGAGCAGTGGTTATCCACACATGCTGATCTTCCATTCGCTCTTGTTACCCAAAACAATCAACTTGAGTTACAAAAAACTGACGAACCAAAACTAGGGGCAATATGCGTAAACTTTGTTTCTGGAACAATGGCTCATCGTCGCCAATTTGGTGGTGGACGTGGCGAAGCAATTGCTAAAGCAGTAGGTATCAAAGGTGAGTATTTACCTACAGTTCTTGATACCACAGCAGGGCTTGGTCGAGATGCATTTGTTTTAGCATCAATCGGTTGCCATGTCACTATGTTTGAAAGGCATCCTGTTGTTGCTGCATTGCTAGAAGATGGCTTGCAGCGTGCCTACCAAGATCCCCAAATCGGTAGTTGGCTTGAGCAACATTTACGTTTAATTTATCATTCAAGCATTGAGGGATTGAGCACTTACCCTGAAAAACCTGATGTTATTTATCTCGATCCAATGTTTCCGCATCGTCAAAAAAGTGCGCTTGTCAAAAAAGAGATGCGTATTTTTCAACTATTAGTTGGTAGTGACAACGATGCTGACAGCTTATTAGAACCCGCAAGGCAACTTGCCAAAAAACGTGTAGTTGTAAAAAGGCCCGATTATGCACCGTTTTTAGCCAATCAAAAACCAACGGCCGAAATTAAAACTAAAAATCACCGTTTTGATATATATACACCTCTAGAGTAATACAAGGATATTGTTTAAATTATGCGATTAGATAAATTTCTCACTCATCACTTAGGCGCTAGCCGCACTATTGTAACCAAAGAACTCAAAGCTAAAAAAGTGACTGTCGATGGTGAAATTATAAAATCAGGTGCTTACCAGTTATTACCCGAGCAAGTGGTTGAGTATGATGGTTATGAAATCATACCCGTAACCAATAATCGTTACTTTATGCTTAATAAACCTCAAGGTTATGTCTGTTCAACTGATGATCCTGACCACCCTACTATACTTTATTTTATTGATGAACCAATGCCTGAAAAATTGCATGCAGCAGGTAGACTTGATCTTGATACTACAGGACTTGTTCTACTTACTGATGATGGTAAGTGGTCACACCGTATTACATCACCCAAACATCATTGCGAAAAAGTCTATGCCGTCACGGTTGAACAGCCATTATGTATTGAACTGATTGATATATTTAAAAATGGTATCCAATTAAAAAATGAGAAATCACTTACCAAACCAGCGAAATTAAATATTATTGATGACTTTCACGCTGAATTAACTATTAGTGAAGGACGATATCATCAAGTTAAACGCATGTTTGCAGCAGTCAATAACCATGTTGTTGAATTGCATCGCAAACAAATAGGTAAGGTAATTCTTGATATACCTGAAGGTGAATATCGACCACTTTCACAAGATGAAATCGACTCGTTTAATTGACACATATAATTTACATTAATCTTAATAGCAACTTTCCATTTAGATAAATAAATATTTTTTAAATAATTTTATCTCATTTATATGACATATTTTAGGTGCATTTTAAAAAATTTGAAGGAAGTATGACGTGCCAACTCAAGATTGTTTAAGTGATATTAAAATTTCCAAACAAGCGCTTATTTTTATCCTTGGATTACTTTCTATGTTGATGCCTTTATCCATAGATATGTATTTACCTAGTATGCCAACGATTGCACGCGACTTTAATGTAACCGATGGCACGGTACAGCTAACAATTAGTTGCTATTTATTAGGATTTTCTGTTGGACAACTTTTATTTGGACCACTCACAGATAGTTATGGGCGTCGTAATGTTCTCATTTTGGGTCTAATTATTTTTATAGTTGCGGCGTTAAGCTGTGGTATTGCCAACAATATTAATCAATTAATTACAGCTCGCTTTTTCCATGGCATTGCGGCAGCGGCTACAGCAATAGTCATTAATGCGTTAATGAAAGATATTTATCGTGATCGTGACGAATTTTCTAAAATGATGTCATTTGTCATGCTGATATCCAACGTAGCACCATTACTCGCACCAATTATTGGTGGATTTATTTTATATTGGTTTAATTGGCAAGCCAATTTCTACACTATTAGCCTAATTGCTTTGACTTGCTTTGGTCTAGTGATCGCATTTATTCCTGAAACACTTACAAAAACAAAACGCAATAAATTTAGTTTAATTCGTATTTTAAGTAATTTTATTACACTGTTCAGGCATCGCCAAGTATTAACTTATATGATGTTAGGTGCATTTTCTGGAGCTGGATTATTTTCATTTTTAAGCTTAGGACCTTTTGTATATATGAATCTACACGGTGTTGCATCAACTAATTTTGGCTACTACTTTGCATTCAATATAATAGTTATGGTGTTTATGAATACATTAAATAGCCGTTTTGTTAAACATGTTGGCTCGATTAAAATGATGCAGTTCGGTCTTTTGGTCCAATTTGTTATGGCAATAGGCCTTACTATCGTAACATTATTTAATCTCGGATTTGCCTATCTTGTTATTTGCATTGCAGGATATATTGGTTGTATGTCAACCATTGGTGGAAATAGTATGGCAATCGTTTTAGACTTTTATCCCTATATTGCAGGTACAGCCTCATCTCTTGCCGGTACAATTCGTTTTGCAATCGCTGGGGCAATAGGCATATTATTATCATTATTGGTATCAACTTCAACTGCACAATCCATAACGGTCAATAATACAACAGAGTGGCTAATGGTTGGCTCTATGGTGTTATGTAATTTTATTTCTGTGAGCTTATTTTTGAGTGTCAAAAATAATAAAAGGTAATAATTATGATCTATCAACTAGGTGATTTACATCCACAAATTCATCAAAATTGTTTTATCGCAAAATCTGCTGATATCATTGGTGATGTCGTTTTACAAGAGGGTGTTTCTATTTGGTTCAACGCTGTTTTACGCGGTGATATTGCTCCCATACATATTGGTAAAAATAGCAATGTGCAAGATAACACTACCATCCATATTGAAACAGATATCCCTTGCATTATTGGCGAGAATGTCACTATTGGGCATAATGTTATCCTACATAGTTGCACCATTGAAGATAATGTATTAATTGGTATGGGTAGTACTATATTAAACAATGCCAAAATTGCAAAAAATTGCCTTGTTGGCGCCAACTCGTTAGTAACACATACCATACCTTATGAAGAAGGTTGTTTAATTATGGGATCACCCGCAAAAATTATCCGCAAATTAACTAAAGCTGAAATTACAGCAAATATCACTAATGCACAACGATATGTAAAAAATGGTATAAGATTTAAAACTAGCCTACTTCCTGTTGCATAATAACCCAACAATAAATTGCGTTTTAAACAGTATTGGCTCTGTGAGCAAGCACAATTTATGATAAAATGCCAGCTATTTTAATAGCAATAGTTTTTAGGTACTTGTTTGAAAAAGCCCAAAATTACAAAAAAACAGATCATCACTCAATTGATTCTACTAACAATAATAGTTTTATCTGTTTGTTTATTTCTATCGCAGTTCAGTTACGATCCATCCGATCCCGGTTGGTCTCGTACGGCTTGGCACTATCCTATTAGTAATTTTGGTGGTTATGTTGGTGCATACATCTGTGACGTTCTGTTTCAATTTTTAGGCTTTATTGCTTATAGCCTACCTTTTATCGCTATTTTTATTTGTTTACAGTCAATCGTTTATTTTTATAAACATGCTAATGATCCTATAAACTACTTTAGTCTTTCATTTCGGATTATTGGTGTGTTAGCATTTATATTTAGTGCTACAGGATTTTTTACTTTAAATATTGCTGATTCTGAACAATTTGAAGCAGGCGGTTATTTAGGTGCGATAGTCATCGAAAGCCTTTTACCAATTATAGATAGCATTACTTTATCCTTAATTCTTCTTGGAACTTGCTTGGCCTGTGTCACATTATTAACTGGATTATCATGGTTGAATCTAATTGAAAAATTAGGTGCTTTTGTCATGATTTTACTACTACCGATCAGATGGTTAATTAAGCCTCGCACAGCCAATAAACTTAAACAACCAGATCCACAAAATGAAAAACCAATAGCGCAGACTGATGAGGAAATAAAAGATCCTCAATTTACAATACCTTTTGATACAAAACTAGATAAAAAATCAGATGATGATATCAATATCATTCCAACATCAAATACTATCTCTAGTGTTGAAACAACTCAAAATCAGACTGCAAATACCATCATATCGGCTGACGATAAAACAATCTCAATAAAAACAACCGATGAATTAATCAATTCATCCCACAAAGATACTCAAGTACCGCAGTCAACAACAGCGCCCCTAACAAGTGATAATCCACCAAATAAAGAGCTCGATCCTAACGAGATTTTATCTCGCCTTGAATCAATTATTCAAAACATGAATGGAAACAAAGCTACTCCAGAGCAAGAGCAAACCTTGTCTTCATCAATAGAACAAATAAAACAGGTAATACAAACACAAAAATCAGAAGAAAAACTACCATTCGATGAACCAGAAAAATACACAATTTCAGATGCACCAAGTAAACCACTGTTTACATCAGTACACAACGAACCCAAAATTAATTTTACTAATGAACAAACACCGTTTGAATCATCCATCAACCTTTCAGCTATAGAAACAACTGAAACCAAACAACCATTTATTCAAGAACCACAGGTTATTACAAGTACAAAAGACACTGCATCTATAGAAGATACACAAAACATAACAGATACAAAGACTGAAACTGAAATAAAAGAAGTGAAAGCAGACGTAGAGCAACTAGAATATGTTGACACTGAAGCTCTAAAAAAAGCAAATCCAATTATTGACGATATCTATCCTGAAGAAGATCGTGTTGAAGATATTCAACATAATCATTTCAATGAAAATGACGAAGATAGCTTAATTCATCCGTTATTAAGACGTAATGATAAACCGTTACCTAAACCGACTACACCACTACCGTCACTGAACTTATTAACTGCGCCACCAACAGCTCGAATCGAAGTCGATCATGGTGCCTTAAACGCAATGTCGGAACTGATTGAAAAAAGTTTATCGGATTATCGAGTGAAGGCAAAAGTGGTTGATTATTTACCGGGACCTGTGATTACTCGATTTGAAATTGAACTTGCACCGGGTATCAAAGCGGCACGAATTTCAACGCTAGATCGTGACTTAGCACGATCATTATCAATGCCATCGGTTCGTGTAGTTGAAGTTATTCCGGGAAAACCTTATGTAGGTATTGAATTGCCCAATAAAAATCGTCAAACAGTCTATTTTAGAGAAGTCTTAGACAGCCCTCAATTTAAAGATGCTCAATCGCCGTTAACTGTCGTATTAGGGAAAGATATTGCTGGGCAATCAGTGGTTGCTGATCTTGCTAAAATGCCTCATTTACTTGTTGCTGGTACTACTGGCTCGGGTAAATCAGTTGGTGTTAATGCGATGATTTTAAGCATTTTATATAAATCGCAACCTGAAGATGTCAGGTTTATTATGATTGACCCCAAAATGCTAGAGTTATCTATTTATGAAGGAATACCACATTTATTAACACAAGTGGTTACTGATATGAAAGATGCCGCTAATGCATTAAATTGGTGTGTTAACGAAATGGAACGACGCTATCGTCTAATGTCAGCATTAGGTGTGCGTAATATTGCTGGTTATAACGAAAAAATAAAACTAGCAGAACAAATGGGCAGACCAATTCCCGATCCACTTTGGAAACCAACTGATAGTATGGATCTTAATATGCCAACACTCGAAAAATTACCCTATATTGTGGTCATGGTCGATGAGTTTGCTGATTTGATTATGGCTGTCGGTAAAAAAGTCGAAGAACTAATTGCTCGGCTTGCTCAAAAAGCGCGAGCAGCAGGTATTCATCTAGTTTTAGCCACACAACGTCCATCGGTGGATGTCATTACGGGCTTAATCAAAGCGAATATACCAACTCGTATCGCTTTTACAGTATCAAGCAAAATTGATTCTCGCACTATTTTAGATCAAATGGGAGCAGAATCATTACTTGGTATGGGGGATATGCTTTATTTAGCCCCTAATAGCTCCATTCCAATTCGTGTTCACGGTGCATTTGTGCGTGATGAAGAAGTGCACGCCGTTGTGCAAGATTGGAAAGCACGTGGCACACCAAAATACGTTGAAAATGTCACAGTTGCGACCGATGATAGCGAAAATGGCAATTCCAACTCGTCAGATGAAGAACTCGATCCATTATTTGACCAAGTTGTTGCTTTTGTCATAGAAACACGAAGAGCTTCTATCTCTAGCGTACAACGAAAATTTAGAATTGGCTACAACCGAGCAGCCCGAATTGTCGAACAAATGGAAGTAGAAGGCATTATTAGCGCCCCAAGCCATAATGGAAATCGGGAAGTACTAGCTGTATCAACACATAACGATTATTAGTTTTATCACACACCAATCCATTTAAAAGAGTGGCTTGGTGTTTACATCATAGCATCATGCAAATTAATTAAATCGAATCCCTATAGGTAACCAATAGTAATGAGTGATTATTCTCAGCAAGTAGCATTATTAGAATTACAACTCAATAATGACCCTAACCGATGTTTATCAGCGCAATTAGCAACTAAAGCATTAATCAAAGAAATTTGCTTATCACCAAAACCCGGATTAGTTGATATGAATAATAGTGGTGCACATCGTGATATGGATTTCCAGACCTTTATTCAAAGTATTAGTGCTATTTGTGTCTGGTTTGAACGTTTTTACCAATATGGTAAAACATCAGCTTTGCATAAAAATCAACTTTTTTTAGCTGGCATTAGACCAATTGGTATTAATTGCGAACAAGCGATGTTTAAAGCCACCAATCAAGTTAATACTCATAAAGGCGGGATATTTGCCTTTGGTTTGTTGCTCGGCGCTATTGGCAAGTTAGAGCAATTAAACTTACCAATCAATATACAAAGCATTTGTAACGAAGTTTCATCCATTTGCCAAGGCATTGTTCAAAGCGAGCTAAAACAAAATAATCTAACAAATTCTGTTGGTGAAAAGCTATTTAAACTCCATAACCTTACAGGAGCAAGAGGAGAAGCAGAATCAGGTTATGCAACAGTTAGAAATATCTCACTGCCTATCTTTCAACAAATGCAAAAGAACGGCTACGATGAAGAAACTTGCTTATTACAAGCGATGTTACATTTACTTGCTTTTAATCAAGATACTAATGTAGTTTCACGAGGTGGACTTGATGGCTTGACCTTTGTCCAAGAACAAGCGAAAAAACTCATCAAACAAGGTGGGGTAATCAATCCCAAAGTACGAGAAAATTTATATCATCTTGACAGTGAATTAATAAAACGTAATTTAAGCCCTGGCGGATCAGCAGATTTAATTGCGATTACTTGGTTTTTGTCTCAATATAATGGATAAAACAAGACAATAAAAAGATAAGATTTATTGATATAAAAAGTAATTAAAAATAACAGAATTTAATATTTAACACTATTCTCCAATTAATTTTGGGGCTTTAATATCGGCCCCAATTAATATAACCAAAGATGAGTAATAATTATTGATTAATAAAATAACTCACCTTATGTGCTTCAGTCGGTAATGGAACTTCCCATTTATTTAATAACCGCTGAATTGCTTTATTTGGCAACGTAGTATCTCGTGCTGAATTACGGCGATACAACTCTTTTTCTGGTTGTTCAAGATAGACAATTTCCACATTCGCATGATAAGCATAAAGCAAATCGAGTGCTTTTTGACGCATTTCTTGCGATAAGTGGGTCGCATTCCAAATAAAAGGTTGTTTTGTTCTTAACCACTGTTTAACCTTTGCTAACACAAACTGAATAACCAGCCCTTCGTTTTCACCGTGCTTTAGTTTTAGCTCAGATCTAGCATCATCATAAGAAGCAACATCCCATGTTGGATAATGTTTACTCACCCAACTATTTTTACCCGATGCAGGTAAACCAGCTAGCATAATCACCTTAGATCCTTCTTGAGGATATAATGCATAATCGGGTAATACATTACTACCTCGAAAATATTCGATACGAGTATAATCATCAACAAATTGGCGAGGTTGATATAAACACCCTTCTTCAAGTGCCAATTGCCTAAAGAGTTCAACTTCATCAAGCGCTCGGCGTTTATCAGCACAAATACGACCTTCCATATCTGATTTAGCTTGCAAACACAACATCCAAATAGGCAATTGCCACGATAAGCGGTGAATTAAATATTCGGGTGATTTATTTCTTACGCCATCACTTAAAGCAAAAAAAGGCACTTGATGTACACTAATAATTCGGCAGATTTGTTCCCGCAAATCAAATGGCACCCCCATTCGCCATAATAATATACGACTACGGATCTCGCCTTTTTTGGAATGCCTTGGTTGTGTAATTTTACCTGTCAACTCATCTATGACGGTGGTTTCTGGCTTCGCAATATCATGCAATAAAGCAGTCATAAATAATACAAACTGCTCATCTTCTGTTGCGTTGGTAAACTCTTCTTGCGTTAATAATGCACGCACAACCATTTGCGTATGAACCCAAACGTTCCCCTCTCCATGATGCGAGGGATCTTGTGGCGTTATTATTAAACTATTCAATTCAGGAATACAGGTTAACCATGGGCTAAAATCATCTGTTGCCAACGTACTTGCTATTTGTTGTTTTAGTACTTGGTAATTCATAATTTACCCCCGTTTAGGCATCCATTATTCCAATTCACTGTTAATTGAGGTGTATATAACTCAACACCTTGAGCCAATTGGTTTGGAATAAAAGGCTGTTCACTATGATGTTGCCCTGCATCTAAAATCGCCTGAACAAAATCCTGCCTAACCCATTTTAATCGATCAATGGTTTGTTCTTCCGATTCGATTTTAAGATATAACCCTTCCATCAAGTCAGAGTTATCGCATTGTTGCCAAGCTTTGCTTAAGTCAAGCTTTTCACGCATCACGTTTTGTTCAAAGCAAGTACGCCAATTAGCGGTTTTAGCCAAAGATGGTTTGACTAACGCCAATAAATCGCTCAATTTAGAAGGTGCAATCCCTGCAAACAACACAGGCACCGATAAAACAGGACCATCAGCTAATAATTGATGTCGCTTTAGGGTAGATAAAAAACAGTTTTGTTGTCTATCCCAAATATCAAACTCGCAAAAATAGTGCGGTAAAGCATCATAAAAAATAGCATGTTTTTTGTGTAACCATTCACCATAAAGAATATAGCGATCTTCTAAACGCTCAAGTAACCAATATTCATGCACGCAAGCCCAATGCTTTAAAAGGTTGAATTGGCGTTCTCGTGAACCACCTATTAAGTAATGTCCTCGAGATTGAAGCAACAGCTCACCACTAGCTGAAAAACTGATAGCACAGTTTGCACCGTCAAGTTTTTCTTCAATAACGATATATTGACCAGCTAATTGTTTATAAGGACGTTGTCCATGTTCACTATCACCAAACTGTAAGCGTGAGCTTTCTAGGTGCAGTGTTCGTGGATATTTAATTAATTCTAAATTTTGAATATAAGATTCCTTTGTCATAATGTTTTCTCCAAAAAAATAAGGGAAAACCGACAAGGCAAAAATCTATAGATTGAATTGCAACGAAAGGGCTTAGATAATACTAAGCAAAAGACAATATGATAGAAGATACCAAGTCGGCATTAAGATAAAGTGTTAACTACAGGCATTTTGCCACCTCGCTATAACAAAAAATTCAGGTTAAAAAAACGGCGCTATTATCAACAGTTGCTCATGCTTTGTCAAGTTTAATTATAATAAATAATCATTTATGGAAATAACTAATTATAAATTATTTGTTTTTGCAAAAAATACAAATAAAATCAACATTCTAACTGACTATTTTTGCTACAGCCCTTTATCAGCTCTGGGCTTATTCTAATGCTAGATTAATGACTATATTAACCTTTAAGTGTTGTGAAAAATCGAAATGTTTTTCTATAAAACAGCTTAGATATTCAATTGATTTTATTAAATTTTTATTGGTTATTTTTTAATAGAATTAAATAATTATAGTCCGTTTTTGGGGATTTTGTATTTAAGTAAAGTCTATGTGGATGAGGTTAAGTTTCGGACGTTTTAACCTTTGGGAAAATAAATAACGCTAGAGTCAACATCCGAAACATTACCGAACAAATTACATTTAAAACTTACCCTTTTAATGCCAACCATGCCTATGCATAGTCGGTCGGGAGCATTTTTTGACTTTCAGTCATTAATGCAGTCATACCTGCTCAGCGTCCAACTGAGCGGGGGCTGGGTTCTTTGTTAGATTACCTCTATTTGCACCAGAATCGCCCCTTCGCCCTAAGGATTAAGTAATAAAAGCTAAAAACTAAGGTGTGGTGCAAACAGCATAATAGCCGAAGGTGGCACCCATGTTATTGCTATTGATATAGCCTGTGTCGGAGTAGACATAAAACTGACTGTTAGATATGGCATCACTCATCCAGTAACCATAGTGGGAGTGGGTGCTGTAGGCGAAGTCCGCATCAGCATAATGAGACATGTAGCCCCACTCCGTGAAAAATCCAGCTCCAATTCGACGCTGGTAACCATTCCAAACTGAAGAAGGCGTGGCGCCAGAAATAGGAACACTAGCTGTTCTGACTGCATTGGTTAAATCTCTTACCTGCGAAAGACGATACCCCAAACGACTACACCATGTTGTTTGAACAGAAACTGTATCGTATTTACTTCCTCGGTTAACAAACCACTGCTTTAACTTAAATCCATACCTTACCACTACATTGTTACTACGATCCTTTCCCACTAACTCAAAGGTTTTCGGTAACCTTGGCTTAGCTATTCGATTAGGATTAGGGTTGTTCCATTGATTTCTTGCTTCTGGACCTGTTAGCCTAACACGAGCTACGGCTTTTCCCTTATCCCAATTAGGAATCCACCTATCATTAGGTACAACATTTGCCACTGTTGCAGTAATTCCCTCATGCGTGACAGGTGCCCATGTCAATTCATTTATATCTACTCCACTTATGAGTAAATCAAAATATAAATTATGCGCACCTGTAGTTGGGAAATTTAAATCGTAAGATGAGGAACTTGTAGATTGAGTTAGAAAACCCTTAGTAGTACTCCATATGCTAGATGGGCCAGCGAATTTAGGATTGTCGTTAGAATCGATACCAGTCGTACCACCATATAGCAAATTCGGCCTGACCGAACAAATAACTGGTTGTGGCGGCGGAGTGATATAATACACCGCAGTACCTTCACTGAAAGTACTACTTTTGGGCACGCCATACTGCGTTGCTAAACTACCTCCCGTACTACTTAATGTTATCTTATAAGGTGCCTTACAAATATCTAATGCATCACGACGACTAACGGTATTACCATTTTTATCCGTAAATGATACCGATATATTCCCCATTGCCGTTACCTGATTATCACCATCATCATCGCCCCATTTACCCTGTGTCACCAAATCATTTAAGCTCACTGAATCAGCTGGCTGGACTATCATATCGATATTAGCCAAAGTATCCCCTATATTAGGTAACTCGATTGGCACTGTCGATGATGAAGGATTATTTTGCGGTGTGAATGTTCGTCCATTTGATAATTTAATAGTTAATAAGTCATCTGTTTTAGTCACTTTAGTAACACCGCCATCAAAGGTTAAATAAGGTGCAGTACCCTGAATGTAATTAAAAGTAGTAGCCGATAATGCCTGCGATTCTAATGAGTACGGCAATAATAACAACGGTGCTAATGCCAATGGGATTTTTGAAAATAGTTTTGTAGATAATTTCGAAAATAATTCGAGAAATAATTTGGAAGGTATAAATAAGTTTCGAGTAAAAACTTGTCGAATAGGGTTATTTGATAAATTTAAGACGTAGGTTAGCCAGTGCTTGTGCCTTGTGCCTTGTGCCAAAAATGATACTGCATTACGTTCCTCGTGTCAAGTAATATTTTGTTTTATTTGAATTTTTTATAATTATTCGCTTATTTTCCTATAGCAATAAGAGTATAGCCGTTTAAAAAATAGTTGGCTAGTTTTTTGGCGGACTTTTTTGTAAAGAAATGTAAAGATGAAAACGATTCGGTTTTATAGATAGGTTAATTTTATAATTAAAATAGGGTGTTAGCTTTAGGACATATTGGCTTTTGCGGAATGATTAATATTGCTAATAACATCTAAAACACAAACACGCCCAACAGCCCAGTTTGACGTGCTAGCTTTACTTTGTTATCGGTATATTTTGATGCTGTGATAAGGCAGGCATATTAGCATTGTGGTGCTATAAGTGTGTTTTGCTCTAAAAACGTTCAGGTAGACTATTGATTTGATTGAAGTTTTTATTTTTATTTCTAAATGAAATCAAACACTTATAGGGTGGTTATTTTTTTATTACATTGAATTTGGCTTTTTAAGAAAATCGCTTTTGTTATTTGATAATAGCTATTAATAACAACTTGTTAATAACAACCAGTTAATAGCAAAAGCGCAAGCTTTTAAGTCGTATCGGTCGAGGTGCTATTTTGGTTTTCTGCCATTAAAGCCCAAGGCTTGCAGGCTTTGCCTGCTCAGCGCCCCAACTTACGCGGGGGCTTTATTCTTTGTTATATTATCCTCTCAAGCACCATAACCACCCCCGCGCCCTAAGGATTAAGAATTAAACGCTAAAAACTAAGGTGTGGTGCAAACAACATAATCGATGTTGTTATCGTAGTCGACGACCCAGCCGCCGTGCGAGTCGACATGGTAGCTGCTACCCGGTGCGCCATATGCCCAGCAGCCGTAGCCTCTGAAGCCCGCATCAGGGTAGCTGAGCATTTCGCCCCACTCCGTGAAAAATCCAGCGCCTATACGACGTTGGTATCCACTATGTACTGACGACGGCGTGGCGCCATCTACGCCATTTATACATGGGAAAAAACTCACCCCCCCCCATGTACCACACTTCCCATTGGTTAAATCCCTTACCCTCGACATGCGATAACCCAAACCATTACACCATGCTAACTGGTCACTATAATAGTGCCATTTGTCCCCCCGATTGACGAACCACTGCCTCAACACAAACCCATATTTTACTACCTCATCATTAGTTTTTATATCTCTACCCACTAACTCAAACGTCTGCGGTAACTGTGGCTTAGCTATTAGGTTAGGATGAGGATTGTACCATTGATTTCTTGCCTCTGGACCTGTTAGCTTAACACGAGCGACAACTTGTCTCTTATCTTCTTTAGGAATCCAAATATCATTAGCTACAACATTTGTCACTGTTGCAGTAATTCCCTCATGCGTGACTGGTTCCCATGTCAACTCTTCTGGTTCTATTCCTGTTATAAGTAAATCAAAATATAAACCATCCATACCAGTGGTCGGGAAATTTAAATTGTATGATTCAGAATTGATTGATTGAACTAAGAAGCCCTTATCAGGACTCCATATGTCAGCTGGGCCTGCATATTTGCCGTTACCCAATTCTAGATTCGGCCTTACATAATTGATAACTGGCGACGGTATTACTATTGCATCACTACGATTACCTGTTCGAGATTTTTTGCCATTCGCCTGTAAATTCCATGACGATGACAATAATAACAGTGCTAATACCAGCAAAGCTGTTTTAGGTGATTTGAGCAATAATTTCGATAATAATTTGAGAGATAATTTGGAAAGTATAAATGAGCTTAGTGTAAAAACTCGTCGAATAGGATTATTTGATAAATTTAAGACATAGGTTTGCCAGTGCTTGTGCCTTGTGCCTTGTGCCTAAAATGATAATGCATTACATTCCTCGTGTCAAGTAATATTTTGTTTTATTTGAATTTTTATAATTATTTGCTTATTTAATAAGCTTGTTTTCCTACAGCGATAAAAGTATAACCATTTATAAAATAGTTGGCTAGTTTTTTGGCGGACTTTTTTATAAAGAAATGTAAAGATGAAAACGATTCGGTTTTATAGATGGGTAAATTTTATAATTAAAATAAGGTGTTATGTTTCCGTTATTTTGAGATTTGGTGAAATTATTAATATCTACACCTACATTCCAGCTCACCCTATTTAGTGGAATAACCTCGCTTAGCTATTGGCACATTTAAACCCCATGGTAAAGCGAGTATATTAATCTTGTGGTATTGTTAGATTTTTTGCTCTAAAAACGTTCAGGTAGAGTATTGATTTTATTGAAGTTTTTTATTTCGTTTTTTTTTAATTAAATCAGACAGTTATAGAGGACAGTGGTATTGTTTGAAGTAGTGGTTTTAAATATTTTTCCCTTTTGGGGAAATGAGTAGTATCGGTGGTAACATTCGATCCAAACATCCTTGTTTGGCGTACTACCTTACTCAGTTGCTGCGTATTCTAACGCCAAAATAAGGTAGATATAGGTATTTGGTTGTTATAGAAGCTGTTTTTTCCTTTGTTACTAGTACCAATAACTGAAAAAAAACTCAAATAAGTATGTTTTCAAAGCTAGTATTTTATCTGAAACAGATAAAATACTATTTCCCTAAACGTTTATATAGCCTTTCTGGTCGTCCAATTTTTCCATGATTAAGTTCGACTGTTAATAATTTGATTTGTACACAATATTCTAAATATCGCCTAGCAGTTGTTTTGCTAATATTGGCTTTTTCGACTATTTCGTCAACAGTGAGTGCTTTATCGGTTTGCATAAATAAGTCTTTGACTTTTTGTAGTGTGATTTCTTCAATCCCTTTGGAGTGGCGGTTCATATCAACAAAATCTTTAGTTTGCAAATTGAAAAGTTCGTCTATTTTTCGTTGATTGACATGTTTTTGTAGGCTTTGTCGGTATAAAAATAGTTCAAAACGCTCAAGCGAGTGTTTTAGCCTTTGGTAAGATACGGGCTTTATTAAGTAGTCAAAAGCGCCATAACGAATCGCTTTACTACAAGTATCCATATCACTTGCGGCTGTAATAAAAATAACATAGCAATCTAGATGATTATTTATGATGTATTCAAATAATTCTATTCCTTTGCCGTCAGGTAAATAATTATCGAGTAATATTAAGGTCGGTTTTAGTTTTTCTACCATTATTTTAGCTTCTTCTAGTGTTGAAGCTATTCCAATTACTTTAACCTTTGTATCTTTTTGAATAAACTCTGCATTTAGTTCTGCTAAAATTGGCTCATCTTCAACAATAAGCACTTTGATATTATCTTCTTGAAATTGATTCATATAATTGCCTTTTTATTATTTAGGTATAAATACAGAAAAAATTGTTCCATAAGGGGTATTATCTTCAAATGTAATATAACCATTGGCCTTTTTTATATAGGTCGAAACAAGGTGTAAACCAATACCGTGTTCTTTACCTTCTTGCGATGTGACGCCAGGTTCGAAAATTGAATCGCGAATATTTTCATCAATGCCACAGCCTTGATCAGTTACCTCTAATACAACTTCATTTGTTGCGTCGCTTAGATAGAGATAAATGGTTTTATCACCACGATCATTTTTTAAGCTAGCATTAAAAGCATTATCAAGCAAATTTCCTAAAATTGACATAAATTCTATTTCGGTGATAAGTGAAGGTAATGCATTTAATTGGCATGCTGGATCAAATACTAGATTTAAGCCAATTTCGTGTGCTTTTGAATATTTGCCAATTAATAAACCACATATAGCCGGCACATTAAAATGTTTGGTAATAAAGTCTAAATTACTTTGGTTATCGGCAGAATGCAATGCAATAAATGATTGCGCTTCATCATACCGTTTCATATATATTAAACCTGATAGCGTTGCTAACCAGTTAAGATGTTCATGCCTTAATGCGCGTAAATTATCGACATATTGTGTTACTTGCGTTAATTGCATACTTAATACATTAATATCATCAAAATTACGAAAAGTAATTACCCAGCCTTGAATTTTATCATCAATAACCACTCGAACTCGGCTGGCAATAACAATCATGTTATTGAAATAGCATATATGATCGTGTATGTCTTCAGTTTGATTTTCTTTTTTGTAGATAAAGTCACTTGAGGTGATAAATTCGCTTAAATCATGTTTATGTAACTCGTCATCATTTATCTTAATATCTAACATTGTGCGAGCAGATTGATTAATATTGATAATTTTATAATTAAGATCAATGGCGATAACACCTTCAAAAATCGATTCCATGATCGACTTTTGGCTTTTTACCAGTAGTGCGATTGCTTTAGGCTCTAAATTGAACATCTGTTTTTTAATTGCTTTTGAAAAACAGTATGAAAAGATAAATAATGCTAAGAATAACAAGGAACAAAAAATGATAAACGGTATAAACTGTTTTATATGCAATGCATAAATACCATCAATCATGTAACCGACCGAGACTATACCAATAATCTTACCGTTTTCAATAATTGGAGCTTTCCCCCTTAATGCTAGACCAAGAGAACCCTCACTAATAGTGATGCTACTATTACCGTTAAGAACCTCTTGATTATCCCCTCCTACCATGGGGGAATGTAAAGGGCTATTAGCTGTATGAAATAAACGGTTAGCATTAGCATCGCCAATAACAATATAGCTTGCATCACTTTGTTTAAATATATCTGTGATTAAATTAGCTATTTTATTTGTGTCTTTATCTTTGACATATTCAATTAAACTTGGTAAAACAGATAACTCTTTTGCTTGAATTTGCGCTTTTTCGCCCAAACTTCGATACAAATTTGTTTCAGTTGTGTTCCAAATATAGCTTTGTAATAGCGCAAGAACAATCAACGAAAAAAACAAAAGCGATAAAAAAAGTTTTGTGGTAAATGATAAGTGGATTTTTCTTCGCATTTTTGTATTTTCTTTTCAAATTAAGTTCAAATAAGTGTATCACAGCATAAAAAAACATATATCCTTTAAAACCATAAAAACCACAGTTAATTTATGATTTATATCACAAAAATTTCATTAATTTTTTGTAAATATACCCGCCAATAATTTTGAATAAATCAACTTATTTTGGAGAAAAAAATTAATGGTGAATTTTAACTCATCTGAGAAAAACATTAATGGAAAAGAATCAACGGGTAAGACTGTTACAGAAAATCTAACAGGTTGGCCATATAATTGGTGGCGTCTGATGGATAACTACAAAATTGGTGTTATCCCACTTCCATTATTTATTATCGCAGGTATTCTTATTTTTGCTGAAGTGTTAGTAACAGGTAAATTACCTAGCGAAATCGTTGTAATGGTAGTTACTTGTGCTTTTTTTGGTTTTCTATGTGGCGAAATTGGTAAACGTTTGCCGATCGTTGGAAAAATGGGAGCTGCCGCAATTTGTGCAACCTTTATTCCTTCTGCATTAGTTTATTATGGTATTCTTCCTGAACCAGTCGTTGTTGCAACAAAAAAATTCTATAAAGATACACATATTCTTTATTTATATATCTGTTGTATCATCGTGGGTAGTATTATGAATATGGATAAGAAAACACTTATCCAAGGATTCTTAAAAATCTTCGGTCCAATGGTATGTGGTGAAATCGTTGGTATGCTTGTTGGTGTCGGTGTTGGTTATTTACTTGGTTTAACACCATTTGAAACATTCTTCTTCTTAGTATTACCTATTATGGCTGGTGGTGTTGGTGAAGGTGCAATTCCACTTTCAATCGGGTACGCTTCAATCTTAGGTATGGAACAAGGTGATGCGCTTGGTCGTGTTTTACCAATCGTAATGTTAGGTGGTTTAACTGGTATTATTTGTGGTGGTATTTTAAATCGTATTGGTAAAGCTTATCCGCACTTAACTGGTAACGGTCGACTATTACCAGCAGATGATGAAGTTGCTGATAAAAAAGCAGCTAAAACTGAATCGATTATTGATGTAACTACATTCGCTTCAGGTGTATTATTAGCAGCTATTCTTTATATGGTTGGTATGATTGGTCACAAAGTGACTGGTATTCCAGCACCAGTAGGAATGCTATTTGCAGCAGTTTTTGTTAAATTAGTATCTGGTGTTTCACCTAAAGTATTAAGTGGGTCACAAGTTGTTTATAAATTTTTCCAAACGTCTGTTACTTACCCAATTTTATTTGCGGTGGGTGTTGCTATCACTCCTTGGGAAAAAATTGTAGATGCATTCACAATCACAAACCTAATTGTTATTGTTTGTACAGTTGTTAGTTTGGTTACTACTGGTTTCTTTGTTGCTAAAAAACTTGGTATGTATCCTGTTGATGCTGCTGTTATTTCTTGTTGTCAAAGTGGTCAAGGCGGAACTGGTGACGTGGCAATCTTAACTGCTGCAGAACGTATGGAACTTATGCCGTTTGCACAAATTGCAACTCGTATTGGTGGTGCAATTAATGTATCAGTATCATTACTTATTCTCGGCAATTTCTTAGTATAGATTTTACATATTAAATAACAACCTTGGTTTATACTAAGGTTGTTCATTTTTATTTAATATTTACAATTAACAAAATAGCTTTTAAGGAGTTTTCATGAAGCTTGTCAGTTATCTTGTCTCTGGTAGAGCAAGTTTTGGTCTTCTTACTCACAACGGTATTGTTGATTTAAAGCAAAAATTAGGTGATAAATATGCTGATTTAAAATCACTACTTGCCGATAAAGAAGGACTATCTATTGCCAAAACCTACCTTAATGCCCCAAGTGACATTGATGAACAAGATATTACTTATTTACCCGTTATTCCAAATCCAAATAAAATCTTGTGTGTTGGTATGAACTATGCCGAAAAACGAGCAGAATTTAATGAAACCTGTTCAGCACCAACGCTTTTTGTTCGTTTCCCTGATTCTCAAACAGGTCATAAAACCAACATTATTAAACCAGCTATTACTAATGAGTTGGATTATGAAGGAGAATTAGCTATTATTATAGGTAAAGCTGGTTTTCGCATTAAGCAAGAAGATGCGTTATCATATGTAGCTGGCTATAGCTGTTATATGGATGGTTCTATTCGCGACTGGCAATATACTTGGTTTACCGCAGGTAAAAACTGGCCTAGCACTGGTGCTTTCGGTCCATGTATTACAACAAGCGATGAAATTCCTGATCCAAAAGTATTATCTTTAACTACTTATTTAAATGGCGAGCAAATGCAACATGATTCAGTTAAAAATCTTGTGCATACTGTGCCTGAATTAATTTCTTATATTAGTACTTTTACACGTTTATCTCCAGGTGATGTTATTCTTACTGGATCACCAGGTGGAGTTGGTAAAAAACGTAATCCTCCAGTATTTATGAAAGATGGCGATACAATTGAAGTCGAAATTACAGGAATTGGTCGACTAACTAATTATGTAGTAGCTGAATAGAGGTAAATTTATGTACGATTTAGTTGATTATGCCGTTGTTGATATTTCTAAAGCAGAACAAGATTATAAAGAAGTTAAACAGTTGCTATCTCGCTCTGATCTTGATCTGGATTCACAAGTTACTGTTTTTATGGTAGCTAAAATCAATGAACAAATTATTGCTTGTGCAGGTATTGATCGCAATATTATTAAATGTGTTGCTATTGATCCTAATTATCGTGGCAATCAACTAAATCTAACCTTGATGGATCATGCAATAAAATATGCCAATGAAAACGGCTATTTTCATCTTTTTCTATATACAAAACCCGAAAATATAGATTTTTTTAAGGGATGTGGGTTTTATCCTATTGTTGAAATAACAGATCTTGTTGTCCTAATGGAAAACAATCCAGTTGGAATAAGGCAATATTGTAAACAACTAAGCACGCAACAAAAAGAAGGGAGCAAAATTGGTAGCATTGTTATGAATGCTAATCCTTTCACTAAAGGCCATCAATATCTTATTCAATATGCTGCAAGTCAATGTGATTGGTTGCATGTTTTTGTTGTCAATGAAAATGCATCGCTATTTTCATTTGATACACGTTTGAAGTTAGTTAAAGATGGTACTAAACAGATACAAAATGTGACGGTACATGCAAGTTCTCCTTATATTATTTCAAGAGCAACATTTCCAACTTATTTTCTAAAAGATAAGACAAAAATCGATCAGGCCTATATGGGTATCGATCTGCTTATATTCCGAAATTATATTGCTCCAGCGCTTAATATTAACTATCGATTTGTTGGAACTGAACCCTATGACGAAGTAACGAAGGCTTATAATGAAGCGATGTCTTATTGGCTTGAAGATAAAGCAGTTAGTAATCACTCCGCAATTACCTTTGTTGAAGTTCAACGAATAACCGAAGGTGATACTATTGTATCAGCTTCATTAGTAAGAAAATTATTGGCATCAGGGCAGTATGAAGAGGTAAAAAAACTAGTTCCATCTACTACATGGGATTACCTTTCAGCTAATTTGGATAAATTTAAAATTTAATACGTTTTAAAAGGTAAAAAAATGAAAATACAAAAAGAAGCCATGGCGGGGACTCTTGAATCTAGCGATTTGTTAGTCAAAGTCATGCCAAACACGGGAATTGAAATTGTTATTAATAGTGATGTTAATAAACAATTTGGCGATCAAATCCGTGCGGTTGTTAATCAAACTTTAAATGAGCTTAATGTAACCGACGGTTTAATCATTATTGATGATAAAGGTGCACTTGATTGCGCTATTAAAGCTAGAGTTCAATGTGCAGTTTTACGTGGCGCAGAAGAAGAAAACTTAGATTGGAGTAAATTACTATGAAAAAATTACGTCGAAGTATGCTATTTCTTCCAGGTGCAAACGCCGCTATGTTATCAACTTCGTTTGTTTATAAGCCTGATTCAATCATGTTCGATCTTGAAGATGCCGTTTCAATTAAGGAAAAAGATTCAGCACGTTTATTAGTTGCACAAACTTTACTTCTTCCTGTTTATAAAGAGCATGGGATTGAAACAGTAGTACGAATCAACGCACTTGATACTCCATTTGGTTTAAAAGACCTTGAAGCAGTTGTACGAGCGGGTGTTGATGTAGTACGTTTACCTATGACTAACTGTGCTGAAGATATTCATGAGTTAGAAGCCCATGTTGAAAGAATCGAAAAAGAGTGTGGGCGTGAAGTTGGTAGCACTAAATTAATGGCTGCAATCGAATCTGCTCAAGGTGTTGTTAATGCCGTTTCTATCGCTAAATCTTCTCCACGTTTAATCGGTATTGCGCTAGCTGCATTTGACTATCTTGTTGATATGCAAACTGAACGTGGCGATGGTACAGAATTATTCTATGCTCGCTGTGCAGTATTGCATGCAGCACGTGTGGCTAAAATTGATGCTTTTGACGTTGTTTACTCTAATGTTAATGATGATGAAGGTTTCTTGAAAGAAGTCAGCTTAATCAAAAAATTAGGTTACAACGGTAAATCGCTCATTAATCCTAGACAAATTGACCTGCTCCACAATGCTTATGCTCCAACAGCAGCTGAAGTTGAACATGCTCAAAAAGTAGTTGAAGCAGCAGAAGAAGGAGAAAGAAAAGGCCTTGGCGTTATTTCTCTAAATGGCAAAATGATTGATGCACCGATTATTGCTCGAGCTAGAAAAGTTATCGAGTTGGCTAAGTATTCTGGTGTACGTAAAGAAATTTGATAGGATTGAAAAATGACTACTTCTATAAACAAAAAAATTGATGATTTGCTTAAACAGCACCCTGATCTCAAGAATATTAAGCCTTTTGTTGATGCTAACGCAACAACTCCATATTTAAAAGATGAGTCTAAATACACGCGTAAATTGTGTGATTCTATTGAGCAAGCAATTAAAAAATGTGAATTGCGTGATGGAATGACTATCTCTTTTCACCATGCATTTCGTGAAGGCGATAAGGTTATCAACAAAGTTGTTGAGACTATCAGTAATTTAGGCATTAAAAATTTGACGCTAGCTTCAAGTTCTTTATTAAGCTGTAACTCAGCGTTAATTCCTCATATCGAATCTGGTGTAATTACTAAAATTTATACCTCTGGTTTACGCGGTAAATTAGCCGATGCGATTTCTCACGGTTTAATGGAAAACCCAGTCCATATCCATTCTCATGGTGGACGTGTAAAACTAATCCAAAGTGGTGAAATTAACATTGATATCGCATTTTTAGCTGTATCAACCGCTGATGAACAAGGTAACGCTAATGGTGTATCAGGAAAATCACAATGTGGTGCTCTAGGTTATGCTATGGTTGATGCGCAATTTGCTAAAAAAGTTGTACTATTAACTGAGGATATTGTTGGATATCCTAACCATCCAGCAAGTATTCGCCAAGATCAAGTTGATTATATTGTTAAAGTTGATGAAGTGGGTGACCCAACTAAAATTAGTGTGGGCGCAGCGCGTATAACTAGCAATCCACGCGAACTGATGATCGCTCGTTATGCAGCTGATGTTATTGAACACTCTGGTTATTTTAAAGATGGTTTTTCAATCCAAACTGGTTCTGGTGCATCGTCAACTGCAGCAACTCGTTTCCTTGAAAATCGCATGCGTGCGAAAAATATCACTGCATCATTTGCTTTAGGTGGTATTACAGCAAGTATTGTTGATCTTCACGAAAAAGGATTAGTTAAACGTTTATTAGATACTCAAAGTTTTGACGGCACTGCGGGGCAATCTTTAGGTAAAAATAAAGATCATATCGAAGTTTCAACTAATGTTTATGCAAATCCTGCCTCAAAAGGTGCAAGTGTTGATGAGCTTGATATTGTTATTTTAAGTGCGTTAGAAATCGACCTTGATTACAATGTTAATGTATTAACTGGTTCTGACGGTGTAATGCGCGGTGCTTCTGGTGGTCACTGTGATACAGCTGCTGGTGCAAACTTAACAATTGTTGTTGCGCCACTCATTCGTAGCCGTATTCCAACAGTAATTAAAAAGGTAACAACATTAGTTACTCCTGGTGAGAGCGTTGATGTGCTAGTCACTGACCATGGTATTGCTGTTAACCCTAATCGTCCAGAAATTGCTGAACGTTTAAAAGCAGCTAATTTACCAATTATGAGCATTGAAGAGCTTTATCAACGTGCTGTGTCTTTAACTGGTGAACCAAAACCAATCGAATTTAATGATAAAATCGTTGGTATCGTACATTTCCGTGATGGCTCGGTTATTGATGTCGTACGCCAAGTTAAAGATTAATTTTAATCTTTATTAATATAGTAATAGCCTGACATGTAAAAGTGTCATGCTATTACTTTTCTATTTGATGAAAAAAATGCAAATTAAATTTGATGATGGCACTCCTATTACCCTTGAGCAAATGCTACTAGCCAAGGAAAAGCGAGTTGAAAACCAAAAGCATGCAATGACATGCTATAAATATCCAATCATATCATTAAGCATAGTTATTCCTGGTCCTATAAAAAACAGTAGCGGAGCCCGTTATCTTTTTGACGAAGCAATTAAAGCTTTACATCTCTGTTTTTTACAAAACGATATAACAATAATCAATGAAGATCATTTCCATTACATTACTGGTTCAGAAGCAATCATAGCAATTAAATGTTCAGCTAAAACCCTAAAAAAATATTGTATTGAAGTCGAAAATAATCATCCCTTAGGGCGTTTGTGGGATATTGATGTTATTGACATTGTTACACAAAATAGCCTGTCACGTTCTCAATTCGAAAATCAACCAAGACAATGTTTGGTCTGCAATGAAGAGGCAAAAATTTGTGGTAGAGCTAAACGGCATTCAATTGATGAAATTTTTACCGCGATAAAAAAGAAAATAGAAAATTTCAGAAAGAATAAAACATCACTTTAATAAAAGTGCAAATAATAGGTTGATGAAATAACATTACAGCATTATATCATCAATCCTTTTTTAATCTAAAAATTCAATTAGATTGTTTCAAGTGCCTGCTGTAAATCAGCTAGTAAATCAGTAATATCTTCTAAACCAACTGAAATACGTAATAGCTGATCTGAAATACCCGCTGTTTTTCGTGCTTCTGCACTAATACCTGAATGTGTCATTGTTGCTGGGTGGCAGACAAGACTCTCAACGCCACCAAGTGATTGAGCTAATGTAATAATTTTAAGCGCTTTTAAAAACTTAGGCATTACATCGGCATTTCCAACCAGTTCAAAACTTAGTAACGAGCCAAACCCTTTTTGTTGTTCTTTAGCAATATCATGCCCAAGATTAGATGGTAAAGAGGGATGAAATACTTTTGCTATTTTTGGGTGATTAACAAGAAACTCAACAACTTTTTGGGCATTTTCTTGTTGCAAATTAACACGTGCAGCAAGAGTTCGTAACCCACGCAATAAAAGATAACTATCAAATGATGAAGTAAGCGTACCAATATTGTTGGCCCACCATAAAACATCTGTAGCAAGCTGTTGGTCTTTGAAGACTAAAATTCCCGCTAATAAATCCGAATGCCCATTTAAAAATTTGGTACAAGAATGGCTGACTATATCAGCACCAAGCTCCAACGGTTTTTGTAAAATTGGCGTCATAAATGTATTATCTACTAAAACCAAAGATCCAACATCATGTGCTTGTTGGGCTATTTTCTTGATATCAACAACACGAAGTAATGGGTTACTTGGTGTTTCAATCAATACTAATTTAGGATGTAAATTAAGTGCTTCTTGTAAAGCTATTGCATCGGACTGATCAACAAATTTCACTTTAAAATAGCCTTTTTGGCTTAGACTATTAAAAAGTCGATAGCTGCCGCCATAACAATCATGAGGAGCAACAACTAAGTCATTTGGCGCTAATAAAGCAACACTGATAAGATGAATTGCTGACATGCCACAGTTTGTTAAAATAGCATCTGCACCACCTTCTAATTTCGCAACGGTTTCTTCCACTAATCGCCGACTAGGATTAGCTTTTCGTGCATAATCAAACTTTCTTGGTTTTGCAAATTCTTCATAACGATAACAAGTAGATGGTGTAATAACAGGTACAACACTACCATATTGCTCATCAGTATTAATCCCACCACGAACAGCTATTGTTCCTTGGCTTAAATTGTTGGTTTGACTAACCATAATAATATTCCTCTAAATAATACTTTACTTACTTCAACAACAGATTGTATAAGAATAACACATTCAATAAGGACGTCAACATGTCTAGACGTCTAACTATCTTGGTGTGTAGATTGCAGAAAAATAAAAAAAACGTTAGAATTGCCCACATTATTTGTGATGTAATTTGGTGACAAGATGATGGAATGGAATGGCGAATATATAAGCCCTTATGCTGAACATGGTAAAAAAAGCGAACAAGTAAAAAAAATTACAGTATCAATTCCGTTGAAAGTTTTAAAAATATTGACTGATGAACGCACTCGCCGACAAGTCAATAATTTACGTCATGCAACAAATAGTGAATTATTGTGTGAAGCCTTTCTTCATGCTTATACCGGTCAACCTTTACCTTGTGACGATGATTTACAAAAAGATCGTGAAGACGGTATTCCTAAGCAAGCTAAAAAGATGATGCAAGATTTAGGTATTAATCCCGATTTTGATTGATTATTAACTAAAAAACTAATTTTGAAAAACAAAAGGCGCTTATGCGCCTTTTCAATTATTATTAATTTTGGGACATGGTTTTCCGAAAAATTATTTTTTACCACCAACCATAGCAAAACGTTGTTTGAACTTATCTACACGTCCACCAGTTGCAACATCACGTTGTTTACCAGTATAGAATGGGTGACATTCGCCACATACGTCAAGATGAATATCATGACCAACAGTAGAATGGGTTTTAATAACGTTACCACAAGAACAAGTTGCTGTAATTGCAGTATATTCTGGATGAATACCTTCTTTCATAATGAACCTCTAAAGTTTTTCGTATCGCTATATAAATGGCCATAAAAGCAAAATCTATACACCATACGAGTGTTAAAAAAACATGATAAGACAGCAGATTATACGGCCAATAGTCGAGTTAATCAAGAAATAAAAGAACAATTAAACAGGTAATTGACCTATTGTTAATTGCAGTTCAATCTTTTCCCCATTTCGCTGAACTATAATGGGGACAATTGTACCAGGTTTCAACTCAGCTATTTGATCCATTGTTTCAACAATTGATTTAACAGGTTTATTATCTACCATAATCAGAATATCATTAGCTTGTATTCCCGCTTGTAATGAAGGACCTTCCGCTCTGGTGACTAAAATACCTAACACCACTGGCATATCACTTGGATTTTGAGTTGGTGCAAATTCTAATCCATCAATTCCTATATATCCTCTAATAACTTTTCCATCGCGAATTAATTTATTCATGATTTTAACTGCTAATGCAGTTGGGATAGCAAATCCAATTCCTTCAGGAATATCATTGCCTAGATTTTTTGCAAAGGTAAGAGTATTAATTCCCATTAATTCACCTTTGCTATTTACTAGCGCTCCACCTGAATTGCCATGATTTATTGATGCATCAGTTTGAATAAAATTTTGCCTTCTGTATGGGCTCAATCCATCACGACCTGTAGCACTGATAATACCTTGTGTAATAGTTTGCCCTATATTGTAAGGGTTCCCTATGGCTAATACGACATCACCAATTTTAGGTTCGCGTTGAGGATTTATCAATATAGTGGGGATATTTGAAGCCTCTATTTTTAATACCGCTAGATCAACAAGTTTATCTGAGCCTACAGATAAAGCTTCAAATATTCGTCCATCTTGCAATGCGACGATAATTTGTTCTGCATCTTCAACTACATGATAATTAGTAACAATATACCCATTCCCATTCATAATTACTCCAGAACCGAGCGGAGTTATTGGACTATCTTGTGATTCCTGAGAAAAAGAATTAATTGAGCGGCTATAAATATTAACTACTGCAGGGGCTGCTGTTTTAACAGCACTAGAAAAACTTAATGGATCATCATGAAAAATTGAAGTTGGAAAATTTGATTGGTTTCCTTTTTGTAAAGAAGGAAAAATAATCAATAACACAATAGCTAAAACCGTTCCAATTAATATTGGCCATAGAATTTTTTTGAGCATTAGTTTCAGAATTGTAATGGGAAGAATAATGAAGATTTTAACACATCTATATAAAGGTTAAAATTAAAGTTTTCGTCGATGCTAAAGCATCGACGATATAAAAAATGACTAATTATCGTAAAATTAAATATAAACGACTATCACCACGAATTATATTTAATGCAATTACTGATGGGTGACTATCAATAATTTTTCTAAGATCTGCAATATTAGTTACTCGTTCTTTATTAACTCCAGTAATAAGATCTCCCTCTTGCAAACTGAGTCGAGACGCAGGCGAATTTTTAGCAATACTTTCTATTAAAACACCTTTTTGGCCTTTAATTTCACCATTGCTAAGCGTTGCACCATCAAGAGCAGAATGTAGCGATTTCGCATCCGTTGTTGTCTCGTCGCTATTTTTTAGTTTTACATCGACAGATATTGTTTTGCCATCTCGAATTAAACCTAGCTTAACAGTTCGCCCTGCTCCAGTTGTCGCAATTTTTGCACGTAGTTCAGCAAAACTATCAACTGGTTTACCATCCATCGAGACAATAATATCGCCAGATTTAATTCCTGCTGCTTGTGCGGCTGAATTCTCAATAACTTCACTAACAAAGGCTCCTTTTTGAACATCAACATCAAACGCTTTTGCTATATCCGATGTCAATTCATTACCTTTGATACCAAGCACGCCACGTTTTACTTCACCAAATTCTATAAGCTGAGAAGTTAAACTTTTTACCATGTTACTAGGAATTGCAAATCCTATCCCTACATTACCACCACTTGGAGCAATAATTGCGGTATTTATACCAACAAGCTCACCATTTAAATTCACAAGAGCCCCACCAGAGTTACCTTGGTTAATTGAAGCATCTGTTTGAATGAAGTTTTCAAAACCATTCATATTAAGTCCACTACGAGCTAAAGCTGAAATAATCCCTGAAGTAACAGTTTGACCAATGCCAAATGGATTACCAATAGCAACAGCATAATCACCAACACGTAAATTATCAGAATCTGCTAATTTAATAGCTGTTAATTTTTTGGCATCATCGATTTTAAGTAATGCTATATCACTTTGTGGATCCTTACCGATTAGTTTTGCTTTAAATTCATGCCCATCGTTTAGAGCAACCGTAATTTTATCAGCACCATCAATAACATGATTATTCGTAACAACATAGCCTTTTTCTGCATCAATAATCACACCAGAACCTAAACCTGTAAACGCCCTTGATTGGCTATCTGGATAACCAAAAAAACGTCTAAATTCTTCTGGCATATTATTTTGCATTTGAGCTGTTCCTTCAACTTTAATACTAACAACTGATGGTAATACAGTTTCAAGCATAGGCGCCAAACTTGGCAGTTGCGTATTATTATCGGTTGAGGCAGGAGGAAAAGCTGCATAAGTATTCGGAAGTACAGATAAACTTATTCCTAAACTTAAAGCTAAAATACTTAATAATTTTTTTTGTTGTTTTAATGAATTAATCATCTCAGAACTCTCGCTTTTACAAAAATTTACACTCTATAAAATTGCTTGAATATTAAGTAACGGAGAATAAAATCATTGGTTAAGATTTATTTTCATCCGTTTTAAATAAACCTGAAGAATCATCAGAATAATCTCTAGGCTGCTTATCAAGCGTAATTTCTTTTGTTTCGTTAGAATCTGTATTTGAATCAAAATCTAAAGATTGAATATTACCACTATCCATAAATTGACTGGAGTTTTCTGCCATATGTTGATAAAGGCGACGAAAATCTTTAGCCATATTATCCAATATTTCTGCACTATGTGAAAAATGTTTAGCAATCATTTGTTTTTGGGCTATTAATTCATCTTTTGTTTGATCTAACTCTTGTTTAACTTTGGCATATTTACGTGCCTTAGGACTAATAACACTAATAAAAATGAAACAAATAATAAAACCAATCACGAATCCAATTATAAGATAAGTAAGCATACCTTTATCCATTATTCACTCCTTATATCTTTAAGATATATAATTTTATAAAATTGAAGACTAATTATCAGCGCTTATTTTGCATGGTTAGCAAGTTTTATCAATTGTTTTTTTAACTTGTCTGGTGCATTTTCTGCTAATGCAGATAGAAACATTGCGCTTTTTTGTGTCATCACACTTGAAGTTAAAGATGACTTATCACTTTGATAATTGCTCTGTGACCACCTCACTGAAATATCTGGATTAATCTGATATTGAATAGAAGATAAGGATGGTAAAATAATTTTTCGTATTTCAGAAATTAAATTGCTTTGTTCATATTTCAATCTAGTTAACCAACAAGCTGAGCTAACCTCTAAAATCAACACACCTTGGCGATAGTTAGCAACTCGGCATTGTTGATTTAATGGTGAAGGCAATAAATCATAAACAATTTTAGCTAAAGAGCATAATGCATTAGTTCTATCTTGAATCTTAGACAGAGAAGAGGCTTGTGTCAAAATTGACGTCAACATTTGTGGTTCGTTATAACGCATAATTATGCCTTTTATTAAAAAATAGTAATAACTAAAATGCAAAAATATTTTCCACCAATGTTTAAGTAATTTATCTTATTTGAATGAAAAAGTCCCTTAAAAAAAGAATATTTTCACTTAATTAACACTTTATAAAAAGTTCACAAATAACTCAAAATTAGAAGAACAAAATAAAAAACTGGCAAATACTATTAATATAATATCTGCCAGTTTTATAAAAATGAAAGCTAATTATAAAGGTTAGCTTTGATTATTCCACTTATTTTCTCTAATAAAAGTCCATAAAACAATAGCACAAATAGCATGGCCTAGCCTTAATCCAATAGTATCAATAAAAAGATTATAATTGGTTGACCAATTGTATAAGTCAACTGGAAGGCACTTACTACCTCAATTCAGTTAATATTAGAAAAATATTTAAAATAATTGTTTTATATCTTAGTAAACACTTTATCGTAATACAGAAAATGCTATTAATGTGTAATAATTTTGACATTACATTCTTTTAAGCGCTATATTGAATGTGATCTTTTCTACATCTATATCGTTAAGCAGTTTTTTTAAAGCAGTTTAAATTTAAAGGAGATGTAATATGAACATTTTAAATAACATTTTTTCTAAAGTATTTCCAAATGCTCAAGCAAAAGTAGATAATGCTGTTGATGCTGTGAAGGATAAAGTTGAAAATATCACCGCATCTGTTAAAAATACAGTATCGAGTGGTTCAGAGAAAGTCCAAGATAAAGTAGAGCAAAGCGCATCTGAAACTAATGTTGATGTTTCCTCTATTCTTGAGAATTTAGCTAAAAAGCACCCTGAAACGCTTAATTGGAAAACATCTATCGTTGATCTATTGAAATTATTAGGTATAGATAGTAGTTTAGATGCACGGAAAAATTTAGCGAAAGAACTGAATTATCCAGGCAATACTGATGATACCGCAGCAATGAATACATGGTTAATTAAAGAAGTAATGAAAAAAATTGCTGAAAAAGGTGGTAATGTAACCCATCTTTTTTCTTAAAAGAGTATATTAAGACAATTAAATCCACCTAATATTTTAGGTGGATTTTTTTATTAAAGTGGATATTTATTGATTTTTACGTTATTGAAACATTCAACAATTTAACTAAGCTTTAAAAGCATGTAACTTGTTCATTGCAACGTCTATCCCATCAGACAATAAGATATCTGTACAACGCAAAGATTCGTCAATAGCTTTATCAATTAATTCCTGTTCAGGTTTAGATGGCTTATTTAAAACATAACCAACAACTTTATTTTTATCACCAGGATGTCCAATACCAATTCTTAACCGATAAAAATTTAAATTATTTCCCAATTTACTAGCAATATCTTTTAGCCCATTATGCCCACCATGACTACCACCAAACTTAAGTTTAGCTATTCCGGGATTTAAGTCGAGTTCGTCATGTGCAACTAAGATCTCTTCTGGCTTTATTTGGTAAAATGTCGTCATAGCTTGAACAGCTTTACCACTTAAATTCATGAAAGTAGTTGGAACTAATAAACGTACATCATGACCTGAAATGTTGATTCGTGATGTGTAACCAAAAAATTTTTGTTCATTTTTTAATGATTGATTATAACGTTCAGCCAATTGCTCAACAAACCACGCACCTGCATTGTGCCTTGTTGCTGCATATTCATTTCCGGGATTGGCGAGTCCTACAATCAGTTTTATCGTTGTCATAATATTTTTATTGTCACTAGATTTTATCGATAAAAATGCCCCAAAAAAGGGGCATTATACCAATGATAAAATAGGTTATTGATGGAACATTGCTGAAATTGATTCTTCGTTACTAATTCGACGAATTGCTTCAGCAAGCATACCTGATAATGTTAATTGGCGAACATTTTTCAATGCTTTTACTTCAGCCGTTAATGGAATTGTGTCACAAACAACAATTTCATCAATGGCACAGTTTTTAATATTACTTACTGCTTTACCTGAAAATATCGGGTGGGTAGCATAAGCAAATACTCTTTTGGCACCTCGAGCTTTTAAAGCATCAGCTGCTTTACAAAGTGTTCCAGCAGTATCAATCATATCATCAACTAAGATACAATCTCTATCAGCAACATCGCCAATAATATTCATCACTTCTGCTTCATTGGCACGTTGACGACGTTTATCAATAATTGCCATATCAGTATCATTAAGTAGTTTAGCTATCGCACGAGCACGCACCACTCCGCCAATATCAGGGGAAACAACAATTGGGCGATCAAACTCACGTTGTAGCATATCTTCTAAAATAACAGGGCTACCAAATACATTATCAACAGGCACATCAAAGAAGCCTTGAATTTGTTCGGCATGAAGATCAACGGTTAATACCCTATCGACACCAACAGTTGATAGAAAATCAGCAACAACTTTAGCAGTAATAGGTACACGAGCCGAACGAACTCGACGATCTTGCCTTGCATAACCAAAATAAGGAATAACAGCAGTAATACGACCAGCAGATGCTCGGCGCATTGCATCGATCATAACTAATAATTCCATTAAATTATCATTGGTAGGAGCACAAGTTGATTGAATAATAAAAACATCTTCACCACGGACATTTTCATTGATTTGGACATTAACTTCACCATCACTAAAACGGCTTACCACAATGTCACCAAGAGAAGTATAAAGACGATTAGCTATACGTTTTGCTAGTTCTGGTGTGGCATTACCAGCAAAAAGCTTCATATCAGGCACGAGAAATCCTCAAGCATGTATTCATGATTACTTTATTCGTAATCGGTTAAACTGGGGCTATAATTATATAATCATTTATCGATTATGCTCAACTACAATATAAAAATATATTGAAAATATTTGATATATTTTTATAAATCATTAAATAAAACAATTTGGCCATAAGATGCTTTTGCTGTGAACTCAAAATCGAGTAAACTAACTAACAAACCATTCTTTGGCTTTAATAAATTCCACAACAAAAGTAGATAACGTGATGAACGAACAATTAAACTCAGATAACGAAAATATCAAATCTAAAAGAACCATTCGTAGTTTTGTTTTACGGCAAGGTCGTTTAACAAAAGGCCAAGAACAGGCATTAATAAATTTATGGCCGGTATTTGGTATTGAATATGATGCAAATTCACCAATGGTTTTTGACTCTAACAAACAGGTTGTTCTTGAAATTGGATTTGGTATGGGTGCTTCGTTAATTGAAATGGCTAAAAATGCACCAGATAAGAATTTTTTAGGAATCGAAGTCCACAAACCTGGCGTTGGTGCTTGTTTGATGGCAATTGGAGAAAATCAATTATCAAACTTAAAAGTGATGTGTCACGATGCTGTTGAAGTATTAGAAAATATGATCCCTGATCATACATTAGACAAAGTACAAATTTTTTTCCCTGATCCTTGGCATAAAGCAAGACATAATAAGCGCCGCATTATTCAACCCCAATTTGTACAGTTAATTCGACAAAAATTAAAATTAGGTGGAATTTTGCACCTAGCTACCGATTGGCAACATTATGCAGAACATATGTTAGAGGTTTTAACCCAAGCTGAAGGTTTTGAAAATTTATCACCAAGCGGTGACTATATTCCGAGACCTGATGATAGACCAATTACTAAATTTGAAAAACGAGGTCAAAATTTAGGCCATGGCGTTTGGGATCTTCAATTTGTAAACAAATAATTATGCTAAGGAGCCACTATGCAAAATCAAACCATCGATCTACTTTGTCGACACCGCTCTATTCGTGCTTATAAAACAACTAGTTTAACTCAAGAACAAATAGCGTCTATAGTTCGATCAGCACAGTCGGCTTCTAGTTCTAACTTTATTCAATGTTCGACAATTATTCGTATTACAGATCCTCAAAAACGCGAAAAACTAGCTCATTATGCTGGTGATCAAAAATATGTTAACCAAGCTCCTGAATTTTGGGTATTTTGCGCCGATTTTAATCGTCATTTTCAAATTGATCCAACACTCAATCTTGGCAAAGCAGAGCAGTTATTATTGGGCTGTGTTGATACAGCAATTATGGCTCAAAATGCAGTAATAGCGGCTGAATCCTTAGGACTTGGTGCTGTGTATATTGGTGGACTGCGAAATGATCTTGATAAAGTAACCCAATTACTTGAGTTACCAAAATATGTTCTTCCTCTTTTTGGGCTTTGCCTTGGTTACCCCGATCATAATCCAGAAATAAAACCGAGGTTACCTAAAGAGCTTCTCTTTTTTGAAAACCAATATCAACCACTTGATCATGCAACTTTAGCAAAATATGATACCCAAATAGGTGATTACTATCAAAACCGTAGTACTAATCAAAAAACCGGTGGTTGGAGTGATAAAATTGCAAATACAATAAATAATGAACAACGTGATTTTATTTTAGATTATTTACATAAACAAGGATGGATCACAAAATGAAAAATAACCATTACCAATTAGATAAAATCGTTATACTTAGCCGTCATGGTATTCGTACACCATTACAAAATACTTTGCAGTTTTTAGAAAAAGTGACTCCCTTTAAATGGCCTAAATGGGATCATCCATATGGTTATTTGACCA
Source organism: Gilliamella sp. ESL0232 (assembly GCF_013346885.1). Lineage (NCBI taxonomy): Bacteria > Pseudomonadati > Pseudomonadota > Gammaproteobacteria > Orbales > Orbaceae > Gilliamella > Gilliamella sp. ESL0232. The sequence goes on from NZ_JAAEDW010000003.1 coordinate 165,656, forward strand.
CTCGTGGTGGAATATTAGAAGTTTATTTTGGCCGCTATTTATCGACTTGGCTTGAAAAACACAATATAAAATTATCAAAACATAATACTGAATTATTCGTGTATTCTAATAGTCTGCAAAGAACTGTCGCGACCGCTCAATTTATGACAGCTGGTGCCTTTGCTGGGTATGATATTCCTATTCATCATAAATATGCCATTGAAAAAATGGATCCGATTTTCGATCCTAGCTTGCAAGACGATTCAACTGAGTTTAAAAATGCGGTATTGCGTGATATTGAAGAAGCTGACAAAGCAGCTAATATTTTTAAAAGCCTAGCACCAGCTTATGAAATCCTTTCCGATATTTTAGATTATAAGCATTCAAAATTATATGCTGAATATAAATGCGATTTAGCCGATATTCCATCCGAACTTTATTTTAAAAAACATGAAGAACCAGCACTCCTCGGACCACTTGCGATAGGTATTTCAGCCGTTGATGCATTCTTATTGCAATACTATTCAGCCTTTCCAAAAGAACAAATTGCATGGGGTAGACTGACTAGCCAAGAGCAGTGGCAACAAATTAGCGCAATTCGTAATCAATATATAAATTTAGTTTGCCATTCTAAGACGCTTGCCAAACACTCAGCTGCACTTATTATCAACATGATAAACGATCTTATGCTACAAGATAGTAAAGTCAATTTACTTGTTGGACACGATAGTACTATCGCTTCATTACTGGGGGCATTAGACTTTAAAGACTACCAACTACCAAATCAATTTGAAATAACCCCAATTGGTGGAAAAGTAGCTTTACAGCGTTTTCGTCACCTATCTACAGGCGAATACTTTTTTAAAGCCGAATATATTTATCAAAGTTTTGAACAACTCCATAACGGGCTAGCACTTGATGACAATAATTTACCACAACATTATCAACTTCATTTGGAAAATGCTTCTGTTAATAATGATGGTTATTATTATTGGTCAGATTTTGAGGAACGAATAAAATCAATTAAAACTAGGTAATTAACCATTAGGTTATCTAATTTTTCCAATTTAATTAAGATTAAACAAATTAATAATAAAAAGTTAAGCTAATACTAATTAATAAAAAATTCCTTGTCAAAAAGTTTCAGGTAGATATATGTTTCAGTATAAATGTTAATTGTTTAGCTTACTTAAATCATAGTCAATTACAATAGGCTAAATAGAGTGTAGATAGATAATATGTAATCGTTTTCAATAATTAATTGCATTTTATTTGTTTTATTTTATTTTTATTCCAATTAATTATTTTAAACCTCCTATCTAGTAGATTACCGATCTTTAATTTGCACTATTGTCATCATAAAATACAAAAATTATACTCAAACACATATTACCTGAAACTTTTTAACAAAAATTAATTTAACATCAAATGTAATCGATTTCATAAAATGTTATCTAGATCACTTTTTCAAAATTATTTTAGTGCTATTATCGCCTCAACAAATAACTTACCTGTTCATATACATACAGAAGTTTTTTTAAATGATTGTGTGGTCATTTAAAGCCTAACAAAGGAAGTTCATTATGAATCAAAAAATAAAGTCATCACTAAGTAATAAGAATTATTGATATTCAGTCTCTACTTCTTTCTGTACTTTTTTATTATGGGAGCATACTGCCCTTTTTTTCCTGTTTGGCTAAAAATGAATGGGCTTGATGAGGCAAATACTGGGGACGTTTTTTCATTTATTTCACTATTTGCGCTTTTTTTTCAACCCTTGTTCGGGTTAATTTATGATAAACTAGGATTAAAAAAACATCTTCTTTGGGTTATCACACTTCTTCTTGTACTATTTGGTCCATTTTTTATCTTCGTTTTAGGGCCATTACTTAAATTAAATGTCACCTTGGGCGCAATTGTTGGTGGATTTTATCTTGGTATGGTATTTAGTGGGGGGCACCAGCTATTGAAGCACTTGTCGAAAAAATAAGTCGACGTAGTGGTTTTGAATTTGGTCGCTGTCGCATGTTTGGCTGTTTTGGTTGGGCTATATGTGCTTCGTTTGTTGGAATTATGATTTCTAAAGATGTCAATGCCGTTTTTTGGTTATGTTCTGGATTTGCATTGATTCTTTTAATTTTAGTTAAAATCGCCGATCCTGCAAAAACCACAACGACTGAAGTTGTTGAGCAAATGGGATTAAATAAACCAAAGCCATTCAATCTAAAACTTGCCCTTGATTTACTTAGTATGCGTAAAACATGGTTTTTCATGCTTTACATTGTTGGGGGTTGCTTGTACTTATGATGTATTTGATCAACAATTTGCAAACTTTTTCACCTCATTTTTTACTAACGAACAAGTGGGTCGTGAAGCTTTCGGCTATGTAACTACGCTTGGTGAATTTTTAAATGCCACTGTGATGTTTTTTGCTCCTCTGATTGTAATGAAATTAGGCAGTAAAAATACATTACTCATTGCTGGTGCTATCATGTCCATTCGTATTACTGGCTCAGCATTTGCCAGCACAGCTGTTGAAGTGGTGATATTAAAAACGCTACATATGTTCGAAGCACCTTTATTACTTGTCGGTGCATTTAAATATATTACTAAACACTTCCCTATTCACTTATCAGCAACTGTTTACTTAATTGCATTTTGTTTTGCAAAACAATTATCTATCATGTTTATGTCCACTTTTGCGGGGTTAATGTATGTTAAAATAGGTTTCGAAGGAGCATATTTAATCCTTGGCTTGATCGCATTTAGTTTTACGCTTATTTCATCCTTTACATTATCAGGGCGTGGACCATGGGATCTTTGGAAACATAACAACAGTGAAGAGTCTGAAAATTAGCAGACACTCACTATAACTATTATTAAACTAGATGAAGGTTTTATTATGAATAATATTAGTAACTGGTGGTTGTGGATATATAGGAAGTCACACATGTGTTCAACTAATTAAATCTGGCTACACACCAATTATTATTGATAATTTGTTTAACAGTAAAGCATCAGTACTAGATAGAATACAAAAAATTACTGGGCAATCCGTCATTTTTTATCAAGGCGATGTATGCGATGAAAAACTATTAACTAAGATTTTTTCAGAACATGACATTAAAGCGGTGATCCATTTTGCTGGTTTAAAAGCAGTCGGTGAATCAGTCCACAAACCGCTAGAATATTATGAAAACAATGTCTACGGCAGTATCGTACTTATGAAAGCAATGCGAGCTGCTGGCGTTAAACAGTTAGTATTTAGTTCGTCGGCCACTGTCTATGGCGAATTAGCCCCTGTTCCTTATGTTGAAACATTACCACAAGGTTTACCTACTAGTCCGTATGGAAAAAGTAAATTAATGGTTGAGCAATGTATTATGGACTTAGCCTTTGCTGAGCCCGATTGGTCACTAACTTTACTACGTTATTTTAATCCTGTTGGAGCCCATCCAAGTGGATTAATGGGCGAAGACCCACTTGGTGTTCCTAATAATCTTATGCCTTATATTACCCAAGTTGCTGTAGGCAAAAGAGAGTCATTAGCTGTTTTTGGTAATGATTATCCAACAATAGATGGGACTTGCGTTCGTGATTTTATACATGTTGTTGATTTGGCCGATGGGCATATCGCTGCACTCAAAACCGATCAAAACAAAGCTGGTGTGCATATTTACAATTTAGGATCAGGTGTTGGTTATAGCGTATTACAAGTCATTAAAGCTTTTGAAAAAGCATCAGGAAAACCTCTTAATTGGCACTTTGCCCCAAGACGAGCAGGTGATTTACCAGCATTCTGGGCTGATGCTAATAAAGCTGAGCAAATATTAGGTTGGAAAACCAAACTCACGCTTGATGACATGGTAAAAGATTCATGGAATTGGCAATCAAATAACCCTCAAGGCTATCCTGATTAATAATACATTTTATAAAACATACAAAATTAACAGAAGAGGCAAAAATGGATATTTTTAACCCAGTTGACCATCCTCATCGTCGTTACAACCCATTGACCAATCAATGGGTACTTGTTTCACCACATAGGGCAAAACGCCCATGGCAAGGACAACAAGAAGTATTAAACGAAGAGCAAAAACCAAGTTATGATCCAACTTGCTTTTTGTGTCCAGGAAATAAACGGGTAACAGGAGATATCAACCCCAATATAAGGGACCATTTGTTTTTACTAATGATTTTGCAGCATTAATGGAAAATACTCCAGAATCACCAAAAAACGCCGATCCATTATTCTAAATGCAAAGCGCAAAAGGTACTAGTCGAGTTATCTGTTTTTCACCCGATCACAGTAAAACATTACCTGAACTTGATTTACCTGCAATTGAAGGAGTAATTAAAACTTGGATAGAACAACAGCAGGAGTTGGGCGAAAACTATCCTTGGATACAAGTATTTGAAAACAAAGGATCAGCAATGGGGTGCTCTAACCCTCATCCGCATGGACAAGTTTGGGCAAATAGCTTTTTACCGAATGAAATTGCGCGCGAAGATCTAAATATGCATAATTACTTTGAAAAATATCATCGCAATTTATTGGTTGATTATGCTAAAAAGGAACTTATTAATCGTGAACGAATCGTTGTAGAAACTAAGTATTGGCTTGCCGCTGTTCCTTTTTGGGCAATATGGCCATTTGAAACATTATTATTACCAAAAATTCACATCCCACAATTAACCCAATTAAATGACGAACAACAAAGTGATTTAGCTATTGCGCTCAAAAAATTAACGAGTCGCTATGATAATTTATTTCATTGTTCTTTCCCATACTCTATGGGCTGGCACGGTGCGCCATTTATGCAAGATAAAAATGATTATTGGCAAGTACATGCACATTTTTATCCCCCTTTATTACGTTCCGCTACAGTAAAAAAATTTATGGTAGGTTACGAAATGTTAGCCGAAGTACAACGTGATTTAACCCCAGAGCAAGCAGCTGAAAGATTACGTAACGTTAGTGATGTGCATTATAAAGACAAAAAGGATAAATAGATGAACGCATTAATCAAAGTAACTACACAAGCATTTGAATCTAAATTTGATTATAAACCCGATATACTTATACAAGCCCCTAGTCGTGTAAATTTGATTGGCGAGCATACCGATTATAATGATGGTTTTGTTTTACCTTGTGCTATCGATTATCAAACGATAATAAGTTGTCACAAACGTTCAGATAATCTTGTTCGAGTTATTGCGGTTGATTATGATAATCAACAAGATGAATTTTCTTTAGATTCTCCTATTGAAAAACATCTGGATTATATGTGGGCTAACTACATACGTGGGGTGGTAAAGCACTTAAAAAAATATGCAAATAATATCCATGGCGTCGATTTTGCTATTAGTGGAAACGTTCCTCAAAGAGCAGGACTAAGTTCATCAGCATCTCTAGAGGTTGCGGTAGCTAAAATGTTCCAAGTTCTTTACAACTTAGCTTTAGATGGCACCAAGTTAGCCTTAATTGGTCAAGAGGCCGAAAACCAATTTGTTGGTTGCAATTGTGGCATTATGGATCAACTAATATCTGCCCTTGGAAAAAGCCAACATGCATTATTAATTGACTGTCGTTCATTAGAAGTTAAACCAGTCTCAATTCCTAAAGATTTTGCTGTAGTTATCATCAATTCAAATATCAAACGAGGATTAGTTGATAGTGAATATAATACTCGACGTAAACAGTGTGAAGCAGCACAAGCCCTTGGGGTAAAAGCCTTAAGAGACGCGTCCTTAACTGAATTACAACATATTGAAAACACGCTCGATCCAATTGTCTTTAAACGAACTCATCATGTAATCACTGAAAATGAGCGCACACTAAAGGCAGCACAAGCTCTTACAGATGGTGATTATAAATTATTATCAAAACTCATGGCACAGAGTCACAATTCAATGCGTGATGATTTTGAAATTACAGTCCCCGCTATTGATTATCTAGTTGAAATAATTCACGGTGTAATTGGTGAACAAGGCGGTGTTCGCATGACAGGCGGTGGCTTTGGTGGTTGTGTTGTGGCAATAGTACCAAAAGATAAAGTTGATGCTGTTAAAACCGTTGTTAGCGATAGTTATGCTAAAAAATTTGGTATTAAAGAAGATTTTTATGTCTGTAAACCAAGTGAAGGAGCACACGCGATATGCCTATAACGCAAATTATTGAACTGTCCAATAAACAAGGAATGCGAATAAAACTTTCAAACTGGGGAGCTACATGACTTTCCTGTGAATTGCCCGTTAATGGACAGACTCGTGAAGTGCTACTCGGCTGTCGCTCACTTGAACAATACCAACAGCAGGATGCCTATTTAGGTGCTACAATAGGCCGATATGCTAACCGTATTGCCAATGCTACTATTAATATTGACAATAAACAATATTATCTCACTGCGAATCAAGGTGTAAATCAATTACACGGCGGAAAATTAGGCTTCGATAAACAATTATGGTTAATTCAATCTTGCTCCGATCAGCAAGTGACCTTCCTTTTGATTTCACCTGATGGTGATCAGGGGTTTCCTTGTGAGCTGAATGTAACAGTAACGTATAAACTCACCGATGACAATCAAGTAATTATCTTGTTTAATGCAACTACAACAAAAACTTCGCCAGTGAATTTGACTAATCATGCTTACTTTAATCTAGATGGTGAAATAAGCAAGAATATACTTAATCACAGATTAAAAGTAAATGCTAACTATTAGTTAGCCAGTTAATGCCAATGGTATCCCTAATAAGAGCTTAGCTAGTGTTGCCATGCACGATATGGATTTACGTCAACCAAAACTTTTATCGGAAAAACTGCTTGAAAGCGCAGAAAGGCAAATAACTGGTGGTTATGATCATGCTTATTTATTAGATAAAACCAAAGCGATAGCCGCTCAACTCATTTCATCTGATAAAAAAGTAACAATGAATGTTACTACAACCAAACCGTCATTACAGATTTATACAGGTAACTTTTTACAACATACACCAAACCGGCATAATGGTGAATATGGAAATTTTGCTGGCATAGCATTAGAAAGCCAATTTTTACCAGACAGCCCTAATCATCCTGACTGGCCACAACCAAGCTGCTTTTTACAACCAGAACAAATATATGAACATTACACTGCTTACCAATTTTTTATAAATCAATAAGTTGTTTGACTTAATTATTGCTGTATATTAATAATATCTAGCTTTTTCATATTTACATTACTAGAAATCTAACAAATTGAGCAAAAGAATTTTGCATGGTTAAACTAACAATCCTAAGTAAAATTAGGTATGATACAGTCATCATACCTAATGGATAATATTAAATATGAAAAGCAAAAGTTTAACTGCTATTTTCCCGGGTACTTTTGATCCCATTACTAATGGTCATATTGATCTTGTTACACGAGCTTCGTTACTGTTTCCTCGATTAATTGTTGCTATTGCCGAAAATCCTAATAAAAAAACACTCTTTAATCTAGAAGAACGCGTGAATTTAGCATCAACAGCAGTTGAACATTTACTCAATGTCGAAGTTATTGGCTTTGACAATTTAATGGCTAATTTTGCACAAACCCATAATGCCACAGTTATCGTTCGAGGCGTTCGTACAACACACGATTTTGAATACGAAAGGCAACTTGCCGAAATGAATCGTGCATTAAAATCTGATTTAGACACTATCTTTTTAATGCCATCAATTGCAATGGGATTTATTTCATCGACAATAGTAAAAGATGTTGCCTACCATGGCGGTGATATAACAAATTTAGTACCACTACATGTCAAAACAGCTTTATTAAAACGCTTAACATAAATAAAAACGTCTATGGTTAATTTTTACACTCCACAAAGAAAAAAGTTCACACCACAAAAATTGACAGTAACTATTTCATCTTTAGATGCTTTTGGGCAAGGCGTGACCAATCATAAAGGTAAAACAATTTTTGTAAAATCAGCCTTGCCTGATGAAACCGTTGATATTGAGTTAACTGAAAATAAGAAAAATTACGCTAAAGCTAAAGTCATTAGATATCATAATCAAAGCAAATACCGCGTTAAACCTTTATGTGAATATTATCAACAATGTGGAGGTTGTGAGCTACAACATATTGCACCACAGATGCAACAACAAGCAAAATATGATGCGTTGATAAATCTATTACAAAAAGAGACAGGACAACCTTTAACAAATATCGTTAAAAATTCACCGCAAATTATTGCCGATCAATCTTACCATTATCGTCGACGTGCAAGACTTTCAATTAATATCGTTAAAGGCCAATTAGCAATTGGATTTCGCCAAGCAGAATCCAATCAAATAATCAATATCAAACATTGTCCGATATTAGTTGACGAATTAGATTCATTGCTAGCGCCATTACAAAGCATGCTCAATAACATAAAACAGAAAAAAGTACTGGGTCACGTTGAACTAATTTCGGTCGATAGTGGTATTATTCTTGTTTTAAGGCACACTATGCCTCTAAGCAATCATGATGTTAACCTATTAAAAGAATTTGCCGAAAATAACAATATTTCACTTTATTTTCACGGCGATGATTTAATACATATTGCCGGTAATACTGAGCATTTTTATTTAATTAATCATTTAAAATTAACATTCAGCCCTCTAGATTTTATTCAGGTAAATTGTAAAATTAATCAAAAGATGATCGAACAGGCGCTTAACTGGCTAACTTTACAACCAACAGATCGGGTTTTAGATCTGTTTTGCGGAATGGGCAATTTTTCGTTACCTATAGCAAAATTAAGTAAAACTGTAACGGGAGTTGAAGGTGTTGATACCTTGGTTGAAAAAGCAAAATTCAACGCTATATTAAATAATACTGAGATTTGTGCGGAAACTAATTTTTTAACCAGCAATTTAGATGATACTCAACAATTTTCGATATGGAGTCAATCACAATATAATTATAATAAAGTATTATTAGATCCAGCAAGAGCAGGAGCGTTTAATGCAACAATAGAAATTGCAAAATTAGCACCATCAAAAATTGTTTATATATCGTGTAATCCTGCTACACTAGCTCGAGATAGTAAACAACTTATCGATGCAGGATATCAAATTGCTCAAATTGCTATTTTAGATATGTTTCCGCAAACCAAACACATTGAATCAATGTTGTTGCTAATAAAATCAGGAACATAAGTTATGGTATCTATTAGAGGCGCACACCAACATAGTGAAGAACACTATTCCCTTGCTCAATTTGATGTAGAACAATGGGTAAAACAAGAATTGTTATTAACTAATCCTGCATCTTATAAGAAGTTTAGAGAAGTTTGGGACTTTTGTTTTGAAAACAGCGCAGGTGCATCAGAGCAAATTTTCTGTTTCCAAAATGCGATAGAAATGGTCGAAATTCTATCGACACTTAATATGGATATTAATAGTTTATGTGCGGCTTTATTGCTTCCTTTTGTTGATAGCAAAATTATTCGCCGAGAAGATATTCCAGAAGATTTTGATCGTGAAATTTCTCATATTATTTCTAGTATTGTTAGGATGAAAGAAATTCGCCAATTACGAGCAATTCGTAACGGCAGTGCTACTTCCGAACAAATTGATAGTATTCGCCGAATGCTACTAGCGATGGTAAATGACTTCAGAAGTGTAGTGATTAAATTGGCAGAACGCATTACCTACTTACGTAATTTAATCAATGCACCTCAAGAAGAACAGGTCCTTGCAGCTAAAGAATGTTTTAACATCTATGCGCCTTTAGCCAACCGTTTAGGCATAGGTCAATTAAAATGGGAGCTAGAAGATTTCTGCTTCCGCTATTTACATCCAGATGAATATCGATTAATAGCAAAAAAATTGCAAGAAAAACGATTAGATCGTGAACTGTACATCAAACAATTTGTAAGCCATTTACAAGATTTGATGAATCAAGATCATATTCGAGCTGAGGTATACGGTCGTCCTAAACATATTTATAGTATATGGCGAAAAATGGAGCGTAAACACCTTCAATTCGAAGATTTATATGATATTCGTGCTGTGCGCATTATCTGCGATCGTATTGAAGATTGTTATAATGCATTAGGTATTGTCCACAGCCATTATAAACATATCGCAAAAGAATTTGACGATTATGTAGCAAATCCTAAACCAAATGGTTATCAATCGATCCATACTGTTGTTTATGGTCCACAAGATAAAGCAATCGAAATTCAAATTCGTACTGAAAAAATGCACAATGAGGCTGAACTAGGTATTGCTGCACATTGGAAATATAAAGAAGGCAGTACCGACAAAATGACAGCTTATGATCAACGAATTTCTTGGTTGCGTAAATTATTAACATGGCAACAAGAAATGTCGGAAAGTGGTGAAATACAAGAAGCCGTTCGTAGCCAAATTTTTGATGACCGAGTTTATGTTTTTACGCCTAAAGGTGATGTTGTTGACTTGCCTGCTAGGTCAACTCCACTTGATTTTGCTTATCATATACATAGCGATGTGGGTCACCGCTGTATTGGAGCCAAAGTAGGCGGGCGAATTGTACCATTTACCTATAATTTAAAAATGGGCGATCAAGTTGAAGTCATTACCCAAAAACAGCCAAATCCTAGTCGAGATTGGCTAAATCCGAATACAGGATTCGTTAATAGTAGTCGTGCCAGAGCTAAAATTCAAGCCTGGTTTAAAAAGCAAGATCGCGATAAAAATATCGCCGCAGGTGAGCAAATTTTACAAAGTGAACTTGAACCTTTAAACATTAGTATAAAAAGTGTCGAAAAAATCTTAATTAATAAATATAACGCTCATTCATTTGACGAGGTATTAGCAGGTATTGGTAGTGGTGATGTAAGGATTAATCAATTAGTTAATTTTATCAATGCACAATTTAATAAACCAACTGCTGAAGAGGAAGATGAAGCAGCATTAAAACAGATTGCCCAAAAAACGAATATACAATCTAAAAATACTAATAAATTCAACAACAAAAAAGGCAGTGAAATTATTATTGAGGGTGTGGGTAACTTAATGTATACCATTGCAAACTGTTGCCGCCCTATTCCTGGCGATCTAATTGTGGGGTTTGTAACTCATGGGCGAGGTATTTCAATTCACCGAGCTGATTGTGAGCAATTGCAAGACCTTAAAAATCATGCGCCTGAACGTATTACTCACGCTGTTTGGAACAACAATACCCAATCAAGTTATACCATGGTGATAAAGATTGTTGCCAACGATCGAAGTGGTTTATTGCGAGATATCACCACGATTTTAGCTAATGAAAAGGTTAATGTTCTTGGTTTAATGAGCCGTTCAGATATGAAGCAACAATTAGCCACTATCGACGTAGATATGGAAATTTTTGATCAAGATTCGTTAAATCGAGTGCTCAATAAAATAAAACAACTACCCGATGTTATTAAAGCTAAACGTTTTCAAGGTTAATTAACATGTTAAATTGCCACTTTTTTAGTGGCAATTAAGTTTAATATTTATTGCTTTCTCTCTAAAATTTCAAACTGATATGAATAGCTATTTTTATCGTCAGGTTGGTGTCCTTCTTGATAAATAACTTGCCATTGCTCAGGTGAATAATCAGGGAAATGGGTATCCCCCTGTAGTTCCGCATCTATGTGCGTTAAATAAAGTCGATTTGCTAACGGTAAAGTCTGCTTATAAATATTACCACCACCAATAATAAATGCCTCATCAACATTCTGTTCTTGGGCTAACACTATGGCGGCATCAATTGATTGAACCCAGCTTACATTTTGAGTTGAATTACATTCACTTGGTGCTTGCTTTGAAATAATAATATTATGACGATTTGGTAGTGGACGACCAATAGACTCAAATGTCTTCCTTCCCATAATAACGGGTTTATTAAGTGTATTTTTTTTAAACCATGCCAAATCTGCAGGTAAATGCCAAGGCATTTGATTATTTAAGCCAATTACACGATTATCGGCCATGGCTACAATAATACTTAATATCATATCCGTTCCTTTACACATACCCTAAAGATTTTATTCGCTGATTGACATGCTCAGGAAAGATAGTTTGACTCCAAAGTCGTTCGCTTAAAGAAAGTAACGACTCTTTTTGTCCAGCAACGATCCAATTAGACAATTCTGTAGCAACATCAGGGTATATTATTGGTTTTGGTGAAGGTAAATCTAACCAATACTTAAGTTTGATACAGTTTAAACTTTCCATAACCGTTGCCATATCAAGAGATCGTAAACATTGAGCATTATAAATTTGTTCAAATTGACCTGCCACAGGCTTAGTAAGAATCTTTTTACCAAGCGTTAATGCTTCAGAAATCAATGCAAAGCCCGTATTTGAAATAATGCCAGAGCAATTGACTAAAGCTTGCGTAAAACTATCACGACTAAGAGGTTGAAAATTAATATTACCTCGTTGCGATTCTTGCTTTATATCTGGGTGAAAACAGATAAATTGATGATCTTGAAATTGTTTTAACATACCAATGATTTCATCTATACCTTCAAACGGCAAATAAACCACAATGCTGCCATCTTCTGTTGGTGTGTCATTAAATGAATCAATCATCGGTGGCAATAACTTATGCCCAAAATGAAACCAATGCAAACCAATAGGCTTAGTAACTGGCGCATAATATTTCATAATTACATTGGCAACTAACCCATATTCTTTAGGTTTAAGATATTGGCATACGGCCTGATTACTTATACCTAAACAGTCACGTTGCTGATGATGTGCGGCCCAAGCAGTGACTGGCTCAAAATCACTAATAATACAATCATACTTTGATAAATCGAGTTCCCGCACGTCTTTAATCAGCCTGAAAGCGCGAATTCGTTGTATGGTTTTACGAAAATTAATTTTACCATTTAGTGTTGCAAAGGTGACACCTCGATAAGTCTTATAATCACCAAAAACTTGCATATCAAAATAGTCTTTAGGGTCACGTCCACTAAAAATATAATCAACATCAGCTCCAGCTTTTTTTAATGCTTTAGCTAAAGTTCTACAACGACTGACATGGCCATTTCCTGTTCCTTGAACACCAAAAAGAATCTTCATATCAATATTATTTGCCAATTATTATTGATAAATATCATACCAGAACACGTCATAATTATCTTATTTTTTTACACATTAACTTAAAATTTTAGTATTTTTAATATATTAATAGACAAGTCGACAAATCAATACAATTAAATTAAACTAGTTATATCAAGGTGATATTTAAACTTTAAGTAGGGCTATTATTTATTTTACAAAAAATAGCGAGATATCAAGATGCCTATAACACCCAAAAATAAACCAATTTGCCTGATAATTGTATTAGCATCAATACTATTTTGGTTTAGTTATTCTTCATGGCATTTATCTAACTTACTATTATCACCAACTTTAACTTGTCATTCTGCTCATTCCACATCTGAATTAACACCTAAACACGAATCTATTTCTAACGAGCCAGTTTTGGTTTTGCGAAAAAACACAATCATATCATCTTGTGCTTTGTTTCATCAGTGTTTAACCTGTAATATTTTAAATTCTCATTTTCCTACAAAACTTTATATTTCGTCTAGCAGTGAACGATATCTGCCCATTAAGCCTATTCTACAATATAACGAATTTATTCCAGAGTTAAGACCGCCGCAAGCTGTTTAATTGATTTATGTAAATAAAAGCAGTAAGTAACACAACACGTAATAACTGAATTATATTGATATTTGTTTTATCAGTATAACCATCAGGTTATTGTTAAACTTAACTATTTTTGAGGAACATCATGAAACGCCGAAATTTTTTGATAAATATTACCACAGCTATCGGTGGATTGGTCGCAACTAAAGCTATAGCCCAAATGGGGCACAATAATATGCATGACACAATGTGTGATACTCATTCTGATGAATGTCAAAAGGGGGATAATATGCACCAACACATGAATATGGACATGAATCACAATCAAATGCCGCAAAAACTTTTATCGACTTCAGCACTACCACAAGGAATGGATCTACCAACTTTGACCAACTTAAAAAATGAGAGCAAGCAAAAAGGTATTTTTGAAGCAACATTACATATAAAACCAACCAAAATTGCATTAACGCCAGATTTAACCACGGAATTTTGGACCTATAATGGAATGATACCTGGTCCGAAAATTGAAGTATTTGAAGAAGACCATGTTAAAATCACTGTAAAAAATGAACTTACTCAATCAACGACAATTCATTGGCACGGCTTGCTCATTCCATCTGATCAAGACGGCAACCCACAAAACGAAATTCCAGCAGGAGGCAGTCGAACTTATGAGTTTACCATTCCTAAAGATACGGCTGGCACTTATTGGTATCATCCTCACGGACACAATACAGTAGCAGAACAAGTTTATCGAGGTTTAGCTGGTACATTTATTGTTCGTAGCAAACACGATCCACTTGCATCGTTCCCTGAACAAAATTGGTTCTTTTCTGACTTAAAATTAACCGACAAAGGCCAAATTGCTGATAATTCAATGGTTGATTGGATGAATGGACGCGAAGGCCAATTTGTATTGATAAATGGCAGTTACCGCCCAAAAATCAAAATAGATTCAGCCACACATATCCGAGTATGGAATTCGTGTTCAGGTCGATATCTCAATCTTTCTATCCCTAACTGCGATGTTTTTTTAGTTGGCACTGATGGTGGACTATTAGCTAAACCCTATCTGCTTACCAAACCCTTATTATTAACTCCGGCTGAACGTGCTGAATTAGTCATAATACCAAAACAAACTGGTACTGTATATTTACAATCAATCGGTTATGATCGCAATAAAATGGGCAATGTACCACCAGAACAAGATATAATATTAGGTGAGTTAACACTGACTAAATCCGATCCAATCACCTTACCAAACACATTAAACCAACTACCTAATATGGGGCCTGTTGTCGTCCATAAATTACTGGAATATACCGAAGTGATGGATATGAAAGAGCCGCGTGGTGGTGTGTTATTTTTAATTAATGGTAAACGTCATGACATGTCGCGAATTGATCTAAAAAGCAAAATTCACGATATTGAAGAATGGACAATATTCAATAATTCCCATATGGATCACAATTTCCACATCCATGGCGCACAATTTATTGTACAATCGCACGAGTTAAATGGTAAAAAAACTCAGCCTGATTATATTGCCTTAAAAGATACCATTAATTTGCGACCACACGAAAAACTTACCATCAAAATACAGCAAAATCTTCCTGGGCTTCGCATGTATCACTGTCACATTATTGAACATGAAACAACTGGCATGATGGGGCAATTAATGGTGGAATAATATTTCTTCCTTTATTCCTTTCCTTGATTCAATTTTTAGTATGGTTGGATTAAGGGAAGTTAAATTAACAAAAACTCGCTTATCATTACCGAAAAAAAGCGAGTTTTTATAAACCTATCATCTTATTAAAATTCCTTTTATTAAATTATTCCCCTTGTAATAAGGGTTTTTTCTTTTGCTAAAAAATGCTAAAATGCACAGATTATGATCGTCATTAACTATTGGCAAAAACTCCGCAAACGATTGATTATTAAAACCGCTTTGTCGCACTTATTATTAGGTGTGATTGCTGCTGGGTTTGGTTTATGTCAAAACGAAGCGCTTCCATCGGAATCTGATGTTTCGCACAGTGGAATTATTGCTATTACATCCATTGTACAAGATCACAGAGAAACAGCACAAAGAAAGTCACAAACACTAGCATGTTCCCAAAAACAGCATACTGTAGTACTTTTAATAATGCCTAATTATGATGATCTTTCCCCTAGCAAGGCAATCCGACTATCCCCTTACAACGGCATACGAGCTGGACCAAAAACTACCTCTTAGAATTTACACACAAATAAAACTAATTTTTATTCAAGGCAAAAGCCTTAAAATCCGTATTAAAAAACAAGAGAAAAGTTATGTTATTAAAATTATTGACAAAAGTATTTGGTAGCCGCAATGAGCGCGTATTAAAAAGTATGCGTAAACGAGTTGAAAAAATTAATGCACTTGAACCAGACATGGAAGCATTAACTGATGATGAACTAAAAGCAAAAACTACAGAATTTAAAGACAGGATTGCCTCTGGAACCCAATTAGATGATATTTTGGAAGAAGCTTTCGCAGTGGTACGTGAAGCGAGTAAACGTGTATTTGGCATGCGTCATTTTGATGTGCAGTTAATCGGTGGTATGGTATTAAATGAACGTTGCATTGCTGAAATGCGTACGGGTGAAGGTAAAACTTTAACAGCGACATTACCTGCCTACTTGAATGCACTAACAGGTAAAGGTGTACACGTTGTTACGGTTAATGATTACTTAGCGCAGCGAGACGCTGAAAATAATCGTCCTTTATTCGAATTTTTGGGCTTAACTGTAGGGATTAACCTGCCAAATATGCCCGCACACATAAAACGTGAGGCTTACAACGCAGATATCACCTATGGTACCAATAATGAATATGGTTTCGACTACCTACGCGATAATATGGTATTTACCAAAGATGCTCGTGTACAACGTCCATTACATTACGCCTTAGTCGATGAAGTTGACTCAATTTTAATTGATGAAGCAAGAACACCTCTGATTATTTCAGGTCAAGCGGAAGATAGTTCCGACAGATATATTAGCGTTGATAAAATCATTCCTTACTTAACCCGTCAAGAAAAAGAAGACTCTGACCAGTTCCAAGGTGATGGTGACTTCTCAATTGATGAAAAATCACGCCAAGTTAACTTAACAGAACGAGGCTTAGTTAAAGTTGAAGAATTACTGATAAAACAAGGTATCATGAAAGGTGATGAGTCACTTTATGCGCCAAGCAATATCGTATTGATGCATCACGTTAATGCAGCCCTACGCGCTCACCACCTATTCCATCGCGACGTTGATTATATTGTCAGAGATAACGAAATTATCATCGTTGACGAACATACTGGAAGAACAATGGATGGTCGACGTTGGTCTGATGGTTTACATCAAGCTGTTGAAGCAAAAGAGCACGTTAAAATCCAAAATGAGAACCAAACACTGGCTTCAATTACTTTCCAAAACTATTTCCGTTTATATGAAAAACTAGCGGGCATGACAGGTACTGCTGACACTGAAGCATTTGAGTTTAATCAAATTTATGGTTTAGATACGATTGTTATTCCAACTAATCGCCCAATGCAACGAAAAGATCAATCCGACCTTGTCTATATGACCGAAAAGGAAAAGATAAATGCGATTGTATCTGATGTACAAGAATGTGTAAAACGCGGTCAACCTGTTTTAGTCGGAACAGCATCAATCGAAAAATCAGAATTAGTTTCACAAGCATTTAAAAAAGCAGGTATCAAACATAATGTCCTAAATGCTAAATTCCATGCTCAAGAAGCAGAAATCATTGCTAATGCAGGGAGTAAAGGTGCAGTTACTATTGCAACCAACATGGCTGGTCGTGGTACTGATATTATGCTCGGTGGTAACTGGCAAAATGATATAGCAAAAATTGAAAATCCAACACAAGAAGACATCGAAAAAGCGAAACAAGCTTGGCAAACAAAACACGAAGAAGTGATTGAGTTAGGTGGACTTTATATTTTAGGTACTGAACGTCACGAGTCACGCCGTATCGACAACCAACTACGAGGTCGTGCAGGACGTCAAGGTGACCCTGGCGCTTCACGCTTTTATCTATCACTGGAAGATCCATTGATGAGAATTTTCGCCTCTGATCGTATGGGTAATATGATGCGTAAATTGGGTATGAAAGAAGGTGAAGCTATTGAACACCCATGGGTCACAAAAGCCATTGCCAATGCTCAAAAGAAAGTTGAAAGTCGCAACTTTGATATTCGTAAACAACTTCTTGAATATGATGATGTCGCCAACGATCAACGTAAAGTAATTTACCGAGAACGAAACGGCTTACTTGATAATACCGATATAAAAGATACCATTGATTCAATTCGAGGTGATGTATTTAACACTCTAATTGACCAATACATTCCACCACAATCAATTGAAGATATGTGGAATATACCAGGTCTTGAAACTGCACTAAAAACAGACTTTGATTTGGATTTACCGGTCGCAAAATGGCTAGATGAAGAGCAAAATCTGCACGAAGAAACATTGCGTGAACGAATCTTACAAATTGCTCAAGACAAATATTTAGAAAAAGAAAATATGGCTGGAGCTGAAGCATTTAGACATTTCGAGAAAAGTGTTATGTTACAAACACTTGATACGCTTTGGAAAGAACATTTAGCAGCTATGGATTATTTACGCCAAGGTATTCATTTGCGCGGCTATGCACAAAAAGATCCAAAACAGGAATATAAACGTGAGTCGTTTAATATGTTTGCTAACATGCTAGAATCATTAAAATATGATGTTATTGGTATTTTGAGTCGCGTACAAATTCGCTCACAAGAAGAAGTTGACGAAGCTGAACGCCAACGCCTAGCAGAAATGGAAAAACTAATGGCTAAACAACAAGCTAACCATGATTCGGTAGCAAGTATAAATGGCGAAAATGAAGAACTATCAGCAGGCACTTCTTCGCAACCAATAGTACGAACTCAAGCCAAAGTTGGTCGTAATGATCCATGCCCTTGTGGTTCAGGTAAAAAATATAAACATTGCCATGGTGCTGTTCAGTAAAGAAAAAATTTAGTATCATCAAATAAAGTTGATAATTAAATCGTCGATTAGGATCGACAATAGGTTGAAAGGGAAAGTTACAACTTTCCCTAATTTTACTCATAGGCAAATAGAATTATGAATAAACATATTGAAATTGCTGTAGGTATTATTCGTTCACAAAATTGTCAAATATTTATCACCCAACGCGGTGAAGACTCTCATCTTGCTGGTTTTTGGGAATTTCCTGGTGGAAAAATCGAGATCGGAGAAACGCCATATCAAACCTTACAACGAGAAATTGCTGAAGAAGTTGACATCCATATCCACCAAGCTCAATTTTTAGATATCTTTAAACACAGTTATGATGATCGCGATATCACAATTCATGCGTATTTAGTTGAAGAATGGGATGGAGTCCCTTTTGCTAAAGAAGGCCAACCAAGTCGTTGGGTTGACCAAGAAGATCTGAATGCCGACGAATTCCCTGACGCCAATCGACCGATCATCGAAATGCTTAAAAACTTAGATAAACAAATATAACTTAGTTATTACAATTTAGCTTGTTCGCAAGTTTATTTTATTTTATTTTATTTAACTTAAATTAGTTTCTTGTATGATTTTAGAGCTATTATATTTAGTTCATAAAACAGCTGTACGCTGTTTCCCCGCGCCGAGAATAACACAATGCTAAAGCAAAAATTTACTATCACAAAGCTTTGATCTTATTTTAACTAATAATCCATTTAGCAATGGCTAAATACATACTCAATAAACTAGGATTTAGGTCTATTTGCTGTAATAACAAAACGAATAATCAGAAGGGGTTGCATATAAAAAAACCTGCCATAAGCAGGTTTTATAAATTCAGAAATTGGCTCCTCCAACAGGACTTGAACCTGTGACATACGGATTAACAGTCCGCCGTTCTACCGACTGAACTATGGAGGAACACTTAACGGGATGAATATTAACTATATATAACGCTAATGTCAATCTCTAAAACAGCAAATAGAATTAACTGCTCAGCTTGTAATCAAATTAATCTGTAGATATGCTAAGATAATTAAATATATTATTAACAGGTAAAATAGCATTTATGAAAAAAAATATTTGTATTTTTTGCGGAGCAAACGAAGGAAGCCAATTAGAATATCGTACACAAGCAGAACAATTAGGCAAAACTTTAGCAGAACAAAATCGACGGCTAATTTATGGTGGTGGTAATAAAGGTTTAATGGGGATTATTGCTAATACAGTACTTGCGCACGGCGGTGAGGTGATTGGTATTATTCCTGAACGTTTAGTCAAAGCCGAAACTGCACACCACGGTATTACGCGCTTAGAGGTGGTGGATAATATGCATCAACGTAAAGCAAGACTGTCTGAGCTTGCTGATGGTTTTGTTGCAATGCCCGGCGGAACAGGTACGCTAGAGGAAGTTTTTGAAGTTTGGACAGCAATGCAAATAGGTTATCATGAAAAGCCCGTTGCATTATTTAATGTGTTAGAATTTTGGCAACCAATGCTTAATTTTTTGCAACATGCAGTTAATGAAGGTTTTGTTCGAGATAGTTTTTATAAAACATTAATTGTTTCGGAAGATCATCGAACTATACTACAACAAATGGATCATTTTATCCCTAAAGATTTACAGCGCTGGGTAAAAAAATAGCTTAAATGTCATATTATATAAAAACGCCATCACTTGATGGCGCTTTTATTTATATGTTTAAAATTACGCAGCAGTTACAGATTCTGACTCTGGTTGTTTAATAAATGCATATGCTACACCAGCAATAACGGCACCAACAACAATAGACAATAAGTAGCCAACTACTGGTTTAACAACACCTGGAATTGCTAAAGCAAATAAACCACCATGCGGCGTCATTAATGTTGAACCGAAGGCTAACGCCATACCACCAGTAATAGCACCACCAACAATACAACATGGGATAACACGTAATGGATCGCGCGCAGCAAATGGAATTGCTCCTTCTGAAATAAAGCATAAGCCTAATACCAATGAAGCCTTACCACTTTCTTGTTCAGTTTTAGCAAATTTTTTGCGCGCAATCAATGTCGCAATTCCCATTGCTAAAGGTGGAACCATGCCCCCAGCCATAACCGCTGCCATTGGGGCATAAACTTGCGCTGAAATTAAACCTGTACCAAATGCATAGGCAACCTTATTTATTGGTCCACCCATATCAGTACACATCATGCCACCTAATATAGCGCCCAATATAACGGCATTGGCCGTACCCATTGAATTTAACCATACTGTTACAACGTTCATTAACCACGCAATAGGCGTACCAACAATAAATTGCATCACAAGACCGGTAATAAGCGTTGCAAATAGTGGTACGATTAATATTGGTTTCAATGCCTCTAGACTTTTTGGTAATGGTAAATATTTAGTGATTAATAGTGCTAGATAACCTGCAAAATAACCAATAATAATTCCACCTAAAAAGCCAGCGCCCGTCGAAACTGCTAGTAAACCGCCAACAAGTCCTGGTGCAAGACCGGGTCTGTCAGCAATGGAATAAGCAATATAACCTGAAAGCAGTGGCACCATAAGTGAGAAAGCAAGACCACCGATTTCAGCTAAGTGCGATTCTCCAATTAATTTTTGTACTCCATCAACCATTTCAAATGAACCAAAAGCGAATGAAAGCGCAATAATCAAACCACCTGCAACCACCATTGGTAACATATAAGATACACCTGTTAGAAGGTGCTGATAAATACCTTTTTTCTCGTTGCTTGATTTAGCGGTTGAAGTATTTGATGACGGTTGATATACGGTTGCTTCTTCAAATGCTTTATCAAATTCTTGTGCTGTTTTTTTCAGAGCTGGACCTGTTTTGGTGCGATAAAGTTTTTTACCTGCAAATTTACTCAAATCAACATCAATATCACAAGCCGCAATTACAACATCGGCTGAAGCCACTTCTTCTGGTGTTAATTCATTACCGACACCAACTGAGCCACGTGTTTCAACCTTACACCACCATCCACGTTTTTTGGCTTCCTCTTCAATCGCTTCTGCTGCCATAAAGGTGTGAGCAACACCTGTTGGGCATGCGGTTACCGCAACAATACGTTTTACACTGGTATTATTGCTTGGTGAAGACATAGCTTCGGCTGTTTGTTGATAAACACTCGCTTTACTTTGCGCATCTGTTAAAATCTGTTTTGGGTTAGCAAAAATTTGATTTAAATCATCAACGGCATAAACCTTTTTACCAACAACTGCTTTATCACTGATAGTTCCAGAGCCTACTGCAACTATAACATCAGCCGATGTTGCATTATCAACCAGATTTAGATTTAATTCGTTTGCGGCTAAAGCTAATTCCGCTTTAGCCAAACGTCCATTTACTGGGCCTGTATTACTACCTTCAATAATATATATATTCATGAATACTCCTATTCAGAAATTATTTCAATTTTTTCTAGCATATTATTTACAGCTTGGCAATCAGATATACCAACACCAGCTTGCCCAACTGATAAAGCTGCAACACTTGATGCAAAGACTAAAGTATCTTTAATTGAACGATTAGTCATTAAGCCATACATCAACCCGGCGACCATTGAATCACCGGCACCAACAGTACTAACTACATGACATTTTGGTGGTTTTGCAAGCCATGCTTCATTTTTAGTTACCCACAAAGCTCCTTTACTTCCTAACGAGATCACTACATTTTCAATGCTGTCGTTAACTAACTCCATAGCAGCTGCTTTAACATCTTCTAATGTTGGTAATTTGCGACCTACCCACATTTCTAGCTCTTTGTCATTGGGTTTAATTAACCATGGTTTTGCTTTTAATCCTGCAACTAATGCATCTCGGCTACTATCAAATACGATCTTTGGACAAATCGCTTTAACTTGTTCCATCCACTTAGTAAATTTATCAAGTGATACTCCAGCAGGTAAACTACCGCTGATAGCCACCATGTCAATATCTTTTAGCCATTCAAGAGAATTTGTAACAAAACGTTGCCAATCTTGCTCGCTAATCGTGAAGCCTGAAAAATTAAGGTCAGTCACTTCACTATTTTCCTCAGTTAATTTAACATTAATGCGAGTACGACCTTCAATTGTTTCAAATTGATCAATCACATTTAATGATTTGAATAATAAGTTAAAACCATCACGATTTTCTTTACCTAAAAAACCGCCAATAGTTAATTGAACATCTAAATCCGACAAAACTTTAGCAACGTTGATACCTTTGCCAGCAGCAAGTAATGCATTGGTTTGGACTAAATTAACATCACCAAGCTCAACTTTGGGACAAAAACCCAAAAGATCATAAGCTGGGTTTAAAGTTATTGTTGCGACACGATAAGTCATTATTCAGTCCCCTCACCTAAACCATCCCCAATTGCTTTACCAATAGCATCAAGCGCCTGAGTAGCATCTTCACCTACTGCAGTAAATCGTAATCGGCTACCTTTTTTAGCGCCTAGCGCAACAATTTTCATTAAACTCGTTGCACTTACTGGTTCACCTTTACCATCTAAATTAGCGACAGTAACCTTACAATTAAACTCTTTAACTAATTTTACTAGTACTGATGATGGGCGTGTATGTAAGCCATTTTCGTTTGGAATAATAAATTCACGACTTAATGATTCATTATTCGATTCAGCCACAGTCGACTCATTTGAAGATGTCGATTGGATTTCTGACTTATTAGATTCTATTGTCGCAGAACCAGATAAAAGAAGGCTGATAAGATCACCTGTATTTGCTGATAATAGTAATTGTAATTTTTGGTTAAAAACTAAAGTTGCAATATTATTTACAATATCAGAAATAGAATCATCAACTGCTGATATGGTGATGAGTAACTTAACAGGCTTACCATCTTCATTAATATTACTGATGGTGCGACTAATCGCCATAGCATTTTTTAAATTACCTTGTTTGCTATCATTTAACCAAACTCCATCACCTAAATATGTAGGTTTATTGTCCAACACATCGGCAATAAAACTTGAATTTACAGCATTTTGCTGTTTTAGACGTGATGCATTTAATGCTTGTAAAGTTGCTAAACTATCAGCAGGAATATCCAATAATAATGCAGATTCATTTATAGAAAATTGGCTATCTTCAGAACTTGTTTTACCAGTTAAAATAGCAATTGCTTCGTCGGCTGACTGAATTTTTTTAATTCGCTCCTCTACCCCTTCAGCTCCAAGTACGTGAGTTAGTTGACGGAGTAATTCTAAATGCTCATCAGAGCTTGCTGCAATACCAATTGCAAGATAGGCCTTTTCACCATCATCCCCCCATTGAACACCATTAGGAAAACAAAATACTTGTACCCCTGTTTTTTTGACTAAATGGCGAGTTTTAGTAGTTCCATGGGGAATAGCAAGGCCTATACCCAGATATGTGGCTGCTTGTGCTTCTCGTTCTAGCATTCCATCGACATAACCATCTTCAACAAATCCTGCATTGGTTAATGCCGTAGCAATTTTTTTTATCGCTTCAGTTTTATTGGTAGCTTGTTCATTTAAATGAATATTTTCTTTAACTAAATGAAACATATAATAAATACCTCTGGGTTAATAATGTTGGGTCGACTAAAATGACTTAGAAAATACAAATCCTTTAATCAATTGAATCGTTTCAGCAATAATGAATAAATAAACATTAATTATCAAATAAATTATGTCTATTAATAAGTAATTTGTGATCTGGATCTTATTTTTTAATTTGAACTGTTTTAAAATTAACATATTTTTTATGCCTATTAATACCTTAACGGCTTAAGCTACCTCGATAGATCAATCGTCTTGGAATTATTGTTGTGCCCGATTGGTAATTATTGTTATGCAGATAGTTTAAAAACAGTTTTATTGTTACATCGGCAACTTCTTTATGATCTTGTGAAAGTGATATAACTTTACATGGTAAAAAATCTAACAATTCATTATCTCCAAAGGTAGCAATAGTTAAACTCTCGGGTAAGTGCCCAAATTTTCTTAAAATTGCATCAATGCTCCCCTGTAATAAAGAAAAAGAGGTAGTAAATATGCCATTAGGCAATTCATGACTTTCTAGCCATTGACTAAAGGCTAAATCAGCATCTCGTCGACTATAGTTATTTGCATATAAAAAATCAACTTTATTACAATTGTCAAGTTTGATATCTTTAAAACCATCTAAACGAAGTTGACTAACAGATAAGTTTGGTAAGGCTCCTATATAAACCACTGAATCTTGTACAAAGTTATTAAATGCTTGAGCAAGTGATTTAGAATCTTGTTTATCTGCACCTACAATATTTCTAAATTTAGAGATGGATAATATTCGATCAAGTGCAAATAATGGAATCTTTTCGTTTTGCCAGTCATCATAAAAAAAATAATCTTGAGCAAAAACAAACGAAGAAGAAACAATTAAGGCATCTACGCGACGCTGCTGAAGGTGTTTGACACACTCTCTTTCGACTTGTGGATTATCTTCGGAACATGCAATTAGTAATTGATATCCTTCCTTTCTTACCAATTGTTCTAAATAATTAGCTATGCGAGTGTAACTGTTGTTTTCTAAATCAGGAATAATAATGCCTATAGTCCGGGTTTTACCTGCTCTAAGCCCCGCTGCTACCGCATTGGGTTGGTAATTATGTTTTTTCACCACCGACATAACTTTTTCGACTGTTTTATCACTAACGCGGTACTTTTTGGCTTTTCCATTGATCACATAACTGGCCGTCGTCCTTGATACACCAGCTAAAAGTGCTATTTCCTGTAATTTCATTATAATTATCTCAACAAAAATATTGCCAATTATTTAACATGGTTAGAAATAAATAGTAAACAATAATTTTTATTTACTTAATTAAACAATTGTAACTTTTTACTATTAAGATTAATTAATTTCCATTGTATTTGTTAATAGTAAATAGCAATATTTTGATTGTGAATATTTTCAATTTTGACCGGTGTATCAAATATATCTTCTAAAATATTGGCTTTCATAATCTGTTGTGAATTGCCTTGGTATATTAATTCACCATTTTTCATCGCTAAGATGTAATCTGAATATACGGATGCAAAGTTGATATCATGAATAACAATCACAATGGTTTTACCCAGCTCATCGGCTGCGCGGCGCAATTGTTTCATCATGGCAACAGCATGTTTCATATCAAGATTATTGAGTGGTTCATCAAGTAATACATATTCAGTATCTTGACATAACACCATAGCAACATAAGCTCGTTGCCGTTGACCACCAGATAATTCATCTAAAAAGCGGTCTTTATATTCAGTAAGATCTAAAAAATCGAGCGCTCGATAAATATGGTTATAATCATCAGCATTTAAACGCCCTTTGGTATAAGGATAACGCCCAAATCCAACTAGTTCAAAAACAGACAATCTACTGGTAAAACGGTTTTCTTGTCTCAATACTGATAAATAAGTGGCAAGTTTATCACTTGGCGTATTAACAACATCCATATTTTGAATTTTAACTTGTCCTTCATCAGCTAATAGAAGACGACTTATAATTGATAATAGCGTCGATTTTCCCGCCCCATTTGGACCAATAATAGCAGTAATTCCACCTTGTGAAATCGTCGCATTGACATTTTTTAATACAGATACTGTTTGATAGTTTTTACTAACATTATCAATTTTTATCACTTTGGAACCTTTTTTAATAATAAGAAGATAAACAAAGAACCACCAATGAATTCAATGACAATGGATAATGCACCAACCATATTTAATACTCGCTCTAAGAACATTTGTCCACCGACCAGAAAAATAACACCTAACAAAAAAGCAGTAGGTAGCAAAAAACGATGTTGGCTTGATCCACTAATACTATAAGCTAAATTAGTAATTAAAAGCCCTAAAAAAGTGAATGGACCGACTAATGCCGTTGACACTGACACTAAAACTGAAACTAGCAATAATATAATAGTGACACTTTTTTGATAATCGATACCCAAATTGATTGCATTATCCCGACCCAACGCAAGTACATCAAATTTAAATCGCATTTGCCATAAAAATAGACCAACAATAGCTACTATTACTAACGAAAAGATAATCAATACAGGCTCTGCACGCGTAAATGTAGCAAAAATACGACTTTGAAGCACAGCAAATTCAGACGGGGTCATTAAGCGTTGCAATAGATTAGAAAAACTACGGAATAATGTGCCTAAAATAATTCCTATTAATAATACCAAATGTAAATTTTTCTTGAGTCTAGTAAACAAGCCTCGATATAAAAATAAAGAGAATAAAATTAATAAAAGTGATTCGAATACAAATTTACCAATAATACCAATATAAGGAATACCTTGTGAATCAATACAAAAGATTACAACAGTTTGAATAAGTACAAATAGTGATTCGAATCCCATAATAGAAGGTGTTAATATTCGATTGTTGGTAACTGTTTGAAAAAGCAGTGTTGATGTCGCAGCCGAAAAAGCGACTAAAATCATAGTTAGCATTACCCACGTTCGATGCTTCAAAATATAGCTAATATTGCCTTTAAGGTTGAAGGTCATAAAACATGTTATGCATATTAAAGCAATAATTAACAATAAAAGAACTCTTTTTTGACACAAAATATGGCGTTTTTGATTAACTAACATGACGTTTTCGACTCAACAATATTAAAAAAATAATAGCGCCAACTACGCCAAGAATAACACTCACGGGGATCTCAAAAGGATAGCGAATTACACGCCCAATAATATCGCAAATTAAAACTAATCCACTACCAAACAAACAGATCCATGGAATGGTTTTACGAACATTGTCCCCAAATAATAAACTAACAATATTTGGTACAATCAATCCTAAAAATGGTAAAACTCCAACAACTACAACGACAATACCACCAATTAATGCAATAACAATAAGTCCTGTTAACATAACACGACGATAGTTAAGCCCTACATTAATAGAAAAATCACGCCCCAAGCCAACTACAGTAAACTGATCCGCACACCAACAAGCAAGTAATGTCAAACCACCCACCAACCATAATAATTCGTAACGACCTTTTAAAATAGCTGAAAAATCACCTGATTCCCAACCACCAAGTGATTGTAATAAATCAAAATACATGGCAAAAAATGTAGTAATAGCGCTAATAACTGCACCTAACATAATGCCAATAAGAGGTACCATTATTGCTGACTTTAAAATAATCTTTCGAGAAATCGCCATAAATATCATTGTGCCAATCATAGCAAATAGGCTAGCAACAACCATTTTAGTCATGACACTAGCGCCAGGAGCTAAAACCATCATAACTAATAAGCCAAGACTAGCCGATTGAGTAGTGCCAACTAAAGAAGGTTCAACAAATCGATTTTGTGTTAATAATTGCATAATCAAACCTGCAACACTCATGGCACTACCTGCTAACAATAAGGCAACAGTTCGAGGAATACGGCTTACAAAAAAAATCTCACGCATATTGCTATCTGACCATAAATCAAATAGTGTCACATGCCCTGCACCAATAAATAAACTTATTGCAGTCATGATCAATAAAATGAACATACCTGCAATAAAATAAAATGATTTAATCATGCTTTACATTAATGCGCTGGTTCACTTTGCAAAGCGACACCTATTTGATCCATCAAACGGCTATAGGTTTGAATACCGCCAGCAATATACATGGAAGAAGAATCTAAATAAACAATATGGTTTTGTTGCCATGCAGCAGTTTTTCGGATCAATTCGTTGTCAAGTACTTGTTGTGCAGACTGAGCTTCTTTATTACCTATTGCATTATCTCTATCTAACACAAATATCCACTGCGGATTAACACTCAAAATAAATTCAGAGGTAACAGCATTACCATGACGACCAGCTTCTTGGAAAGTAGTTGCTGGCTGAAAACCGAGCACATCAAACACAAAACCAAAACGAGATTTTGAGCCATAAGCCGACATCTTACCGCCATTAATCATAATCACTAGTGCTGTGCCAGCAGTAGTTGTCTTGGTTTTCAATTGTTCGATTTTTTGATTAAAATCGGCAATAAGTTTCTTAGCTTCATTTTGTTTATTGAAGATTGAGCCTAATTGTTCTGTTCTTTGAGTTAAACTACTTAAAAAATTATTTGGGTCAATATCTAAAGAAATCGTCGGAGCAATATCATTCAATTTTTTATAAGCATCAGTAGCGCGACCTCCAGCAACAATAACATCTGGTTGAATTGAACTTAAAACTTCATAATTTGGTTCAAATAAAGTGCCCACATTAGTGTAGTCTTTGCGTCCATATTTAGATAAGAAAGTTGGATAATGTACATCTGATTGAGGCACTGCTGTCACAGGAATATTTAATGCGTCCATGATATCAAGTGTTGCAGTATTAAAAACAACAACTTTTTTAGGATTTTCAGGCACATCGGTTTTACCTTGAGCATGTTCAATGGTAAGCGTATTTGCAGAGGTTTGCTGTTCTTTTTTATTGTCACATCCAACCAAAACAAGCAAAACAGCAAGCAAAACTAAAAATTTCACTTTGATATATGAATACATTGTAACTCCTAATTATCAACCAAATAAAAAACAAAAAACGATAATTATAATAATTATCATTTACATTAAGATTGTAACCAAAAAATTTGCTCTATTCAATGCACTTTAACTATTTAAAAATTTAATATGTGATAAAAGATAGATTAAATAGCACTCAAATGAATGGATTAAAAAGCTATCGATTTGTTCGATAGCATAATTAATATTGGTGATTAAGGGTGTTTAGTGGGATCAAGCGATAAATCTTTAAGTTTTCTAGTTAATGTATTTCGCCCCCAGCCTAACAGATGAGAAGCATCTTGTTTGTGACCTCGAGTAAAATTAAGTGCACTTCTTAGTAAGATTCGTTCAACATCATTTATTGCTTCAGTCAAAATTCCTGTTTTACCATCTATTAGAGCTTGTTTTGCCCATTGTTCCAGCAATACTTTCCAATCAACTTCTTGTTGAGAAAAGTGGCTTGTAGGCAATGTGGTATTTTCATTTGTAACCACTGTTTTAACTGTCGATAATTGCAACAATTCTGGAGGCAAGTCCTGAACTAAAACCTCTTTATTTGAAGACATCACCGTAACCCAGCGACAAATATTTTCAAGTTGACGAACATTACCTGGCCAATTAAAGCGACATAAAACATTTAAAGCTTCCGAACTGAATACTTTACTTTCTACCCCCAATTCTTTGGCGGTTGTATGTAAAAAATGTTCTGATAGTTTTGGTATATCTTCAATTCGATCGCGTAGCGGTGGTAATAAGATGCGAATTACATTTAGACGATGAAAAAGATCTTCTCTAAATTTACCCTCACGAACCCTAGCTTGTAAATCTTGATGAGTAGCTGCAATAATACGGACATCTACTTTGACAGGTGAATAACCGCCAATACGATAAAATTGCCCATCAGCAAGCACCCTTAATAATCTAGTTTGAACATCAAGTGGCATATCACCAATTTCATCTAGAAATAATGTACCACCATTCGCTTGTTCAAACCTACCGTGCCTAATTTGAGCCGCTCCAGTAAACGCCCCTTTTTCATGTCCAAAAAGTTCTGACTCAATAAGATCTTTAGGGATGGCTGCCATATTTAGCGCAATAAAAGGGGATTGTGAGCGAGGGCTATGGATATGTAATGCTTTTGCAACTAATTCTTTCCCCGTTCCTGATTCACCATTAATCAATACACTAATTGATGATTTGGAAAGCCTACCAATAATACGAAAAACTTCCTGCATTGAAGGTGCTTCACCAATAATGCCGGTCGATGCTTTACTTGTTGTATTATTATTGGTTTTATTACTTTGAGTTTGTGAAATCGCACGTTCAACCAATTGAATAACTTCGTCCACATCAAAAGGTTTAGGAATATAATCATAAGCACCTTTTTGATAGGCATTTACTGCTGCATCTAGATCGGAATGAGCAGTCATAATAATAACTGGCAAATTCGGCATTTGATCTTTAATATGATGAAGCAATGTCAAACCATCAAGTCCTGGCATTTTAATATCAGAAATTAGTACAGCTGGTTTTTGTACATATGTATCTAATGCATCAATAACTTGCTTACCACTCTCAAAGCTAACACAGTTAAAATGAGCATTAGTTAATGCTTTTTCTAATACCCATCGAATAGAGCTATCATCATCAACAATCCACACATTCATTTTATTTACCTCACTGCCTAATTGGCAAATAGACAGAAAATTGAGTATGCCCAGGCCAACTATTAAATTCAATTTTACCATGATGTTGATCAACAATATTATTTGCAATCGAAAGTCCAATACCTGTACCTCCTTCATGCCCGCTCACCATAGGATAAAACAAAGTATCTTGTATATGAACAGGCACACCTGGTCCAGTATCTTCAATATCAATACGAGCGCACAAACGATAGCGCTGGCCATGTAAAGTGATCTGAAAAGCAGTTCTTGTCCTGATAATAATTGTGCCAGTATTGGATCCGATAGCCTGTAAAGCATTGCGAACAATATTTAAAATTACCTGCTCTATTTGTTCGGAGTCATGAATAAAATCAGGTAAGCTTGGATCATAATCACGCAGAATTTTAATATTGATTGGTTTTTCCAAACACAGCAAAGCATAGATACGTTCTATTGCTTGATGAATACTTTGTTCTTTTTGTTGTAATCGCTGCTGTGGACCTAATAACCTATCTACCAGATTTCTTAATCTATCTGCTTGTTCAATAATAATTTTTGTGTAATCTTGCAATTCATTTTTAGGTAGTTCACGTGATAATAATTGAGCGGCGCCTCGAAGCCCTCCGAGAGGATTTTTAATTTCATGAGCTAGTCCACGAACTAATTCACGAGCTGCACTCTGTTGCGCTTGTTGCAATTGTTCTTGGCTAAGGCGTTTATGGCTATTTAATGGCGTCATTTCAATTAAAATCTGTCCATTACCTAATAGTTGAGCTGTCAACGTTAAAATATGTAATTCATTATTAATAACTAAATTGACTTCATTATCTGTAAAACCCTGATTTTGCTCTAATGTACTGAGCATTAAATTTATATCCAAAGAAAAGTATCCCAGCAAATCAGGAAGATAACTTTCTAATAATTTTTTTGAACTTTGTGCTAATAATTGCTGTGCAGCAATATTGGCATACAGAATATTAAGCTTAGTATCAAGTAATAAAATACTTGTAATCATAGAATCGAGAACAAGATTAGCATCAGATTCATTATCAAATGTCATCGTTGGTTTTCCGTCCTGATTAGAAACCACCGCAAATTAACGGTGGTTTGATAGGTTAAATTACTATATAGCTTATAGACTATAGTACATTTCAAACTCAACTGGGTGAGGTGTCATACGTACACGATCAACATCTTGACGTTTTAAATCAATGTATGCATCAATAGCATCGTTAGTAAATACATTACCACGTGTTAAAAATTCACGATCTGCATCTAATGCGTTAAGTGCTTCTTCAAGTGAACCCGCAACTTGAGGAATTAATTTAGACTCTTCTGGTGGTAAGTCATATAAGTTTTTATCCATTGCATCACCAGGGTGAATTCTATTGATAATACCATCTAAACCAGCCATTAACTGCGCAGCAAAAGATAAGTATGGATTACCAGCTGGATCTGGGAAGCGAACTTCAATACGGCGAGCTTTAGGGCTAGTCACAACTGGAATACGGATTGATGCTGAACGGTTACGGGCCGAGTAAGCAAGCATAACTGGTGCTTCATATCCCGGGACAAGACGTTTATAAGAGTTAGTTGCAGGGTTTGTAAATGCATTAATTGCTTTCGCATGTTTAATAATACCGCCAATATAGAATAATGCCATTTCAGAAAGGCCCGCATATTTATCACCAGCAAATAAATTTACGCCATCTTTTGCCAATGATTGGTGACAGTGCATACCAGAACCATTATCACCAAATATTGGTTTTGGCATAAAGGTCGCGGTTTTACCATATGCGTGTGCTACATTTTGTACAACATATTTATAAATTTGCACTTCATCAGCTTTTTTAGTTAACGTATTAAAACGACAGGCAATTTCATTTTGACCTGCTGTTGCAACTTCATGATGATGCGCCTCAATCACTAAGCCAAGTTGCTCCATAATTGAGCACATTTCAGAACGGATATCTTGTGATGAATCAACCGGAGGAAGTGGGAAATAACCACCTTTTACACCTGGACGATGGCCTTTATTGCCTTCGTCATATTTAGTACCTGAGTTCCAGGCCGCTTCAATATCATCAATATGTACAAAGCTACCTGACATTGGCGAACCGAAACGAACATCATCAAATAAGAAAAATTCTGGTTCAGGGCCGAAAATAACAGTATCAGCAATACCTGATGATTTTAAAAATTCTTCGGCACGTTTAGCAATTGAACGTGGGTCACGATCATATCCTTGTAATGTTGCAGGCTCTAAAACATCACAACGGAGATTTAATGTCACATCTTCAAAAAAAGGATCGATAACAGCACTTGATGTATCTGGCATTAACACCATATCTGATTCATTAATACCTTTCCAACCTGCAATTGATGAACCGTCAAACATCTTACCATCTTCAAAAAAGCTGTCATCAATTTGACTAACAGGAATTGTAACGTGTTGCTCCTTACCTTTTGTATCGGTAAAACGTAAATCAACAAACTTAACATCATTTTCTTTAATTTGTGTTAAAACTTTTAGTATAGACATGTATCTTCTCCATTGAGGACAAATAATAATTATTCAGTTTTTAAGGTATTCTTACCAAATTGCTATAACGTATGCAAATATAATGCCAATTTTTTAACTCTATTTTTGGTGGCTTTATAAGTAGCTATAGTAACATAAATATTACAGTTGCACTAAAATAATGCAATAAGCACCAGAATAATGCACCAAAATAGTCATATAAAAAATTAAACCCAATTTTTATGCTCTATATATCTTCTCGCAGTGCTTCAATGCTCAAATGAAAAGTTATTTTATTCCAGTCATGCTCAATCGTTTCTTCTGAACTAAACACCACGTGATACAGCATATTATCTTTAGGATTTACAAAAGATGTAGAAGGATAAACATCCGTACCCCAATAACAGCAAATTAATTTAAGTTCACCTATTCCCATGGTGTTAGCTAAATACTGATGTGCTTGTTTTGCATATTTACCCTCAATTTTATAAATAACTTTAAGAGGTTTTCATTGTTCTTTATCATTTTGTATACAATCATTATATTTAAAGAAATCGGGCGCATCTGCATCAAATTCACGCAAAAAATCACGACAAATTAAATCGGGATCATAGTCATAATGCGGGAAATATTCTGAATGTTTGATTTTTACGTTACGAAGTTTTGTTCTCTTTAACTCAGAAATTTGTTTATTAAAATATGTTCAGCATAAGCTTGATGATAATCACCATTTTCTAAATAATAATTAGCTAATAAAGGTTCGTCTTCAATAGTTTGAGAATTAAATTTATTAAATTCAGAAGAATCATCAGCAAACGCCGGAGAAATAATGGAAAATACAACACAAACCCAAAAGATAAATTGTTTCAATCTCATTAACCTATCCCTTAAAATTAAATAAATATTTTTTATAAAATAGCAAGATTTTCTTATTGGTGCTGTATTTCAGTGCATAATATCGTTATAATCTCACCTTATATTGAAATGACTAGGTAATCATACAAATATGGACTTTATAACACTCGAAATTCTACCTTTTGTAAAAAATCATTTTTTACTGTCCCTAGGTTGGATTGTGCTGTTTATTGCAATCATTGTACTAACCATTAAAGGAAAACTATCTAAAGTTAAAGTTATCAATAATGCTCAGGCAATCCATATGGTAAATAAACAAGATGCAGTTATTATTGATATTCGCTCTGCTGATAGCTTCAAAAAAGGGCATATAACAGATTCTCATAACATTTTGCCTATCGACATTAAAAATGCAAGTGCAAAAACAATTGAAAAGTTTAAAGAAAATATCATTATTTTAATTGATGAGAATGGTTTATCATCAACAGGTATAGGTGAAATACTTGTCAAACAAGGTTTTTCAAATGTCTTTGTATTAAAAGATGGTATTGCTGGATGGAACGGCGAGAATTTACCATTAGTTAGAAAATAATATTATAAAAAATAAGGTTTTATCATGACAGAACAAAACAATACACAACAACCAGAAACACAGTTTGCTATTCAACGTATTTATACTAAAGATGTTTCATTTGAAACTAATAATGTTCCAGAAATTTTTACTAAACAATGGCAACCAGAACTGAATCTTGAATTAAATTCATCTTCGCAAGTTTTAAGTGAAAATGTATATGAAGTTGCACTTCGTGTCACTGTAACAGTAAAACAACAAAACGAAGTTGTGTATATCTGTGAAGTTACTCAAGCGGGTATTTTCTCACTTGTCGGATTTGACGAAGGCCAAATTCAACATTGTGTTGGTGCTTATTGTCCAAATATTTTGTTCCCCTATGCTCGTGAAGTAATTTCAAGTTTAGTGAATAAAGGTACATTCCCACAAGTGAATTTAGAACCAGTAAATTTTGAAGCACTATTTATGAACTATATTCAGCAACAACAAGCTGAAGCTGAATCAAAAGAAACACTACAATAGTCATTGTATTACAATTAACTGATAATAAATTTATTAGATTATTATGAAAAAAGATGCTGCAGTAACAGTAATTGGCGCTGGATCTTATGGGACCTCTTTAGCTATTTTGCTGGCAAGAAATGGTCACTCAACTTTATTATGGGGGCACAATCCTGATAAAATGACCATTTTGCAGCATGATAGGCAAAACAAACAGTTTCTACCGAATATTCCTTTCCCAAATCTGTTACAAATTGAAACTGATTTAAAAACGGCAGTTTTAGCTGCGCCAATTTTACTTATTGTGGTGCCAAGTCATGCTTTTGCAAGTATTTTGACTCAAATCAAACCTTTTTTACGCCAAGATACAAAAATTGTCTGGGCTACAAAAGGACTTGAAGTTAATACTGGCCGATTATTACAAGATGTTGCAGAGGAGATTTTGGGCAATAAGATTCCATTAGCGGTCATTTCTGGTCCTACTTTTGCTAAAGAAGTCGCATCTGGATTACCAACAGCAGTAACTGTAGCATCAACTAATGAGCATTTTTTAAATCAACTGCAAACTTTGTTTCATTGTAGCAAAAGCTTCCGAGTCTATAGCAGCAAAGATTTTATTGGAGTGCAACTTGGTGGTGCAATCAAAAATGTTATCGCTATTGGTGCTGGATTATCTGATGGTCTTGGCTTTGGAGCCAATGCCAGAACAGCATTAATTACACGTGGACTTGCTGAAATGATGCGTTTAGGTGCAGTATTAGGGGCAGATCCAGCAACCTTTATGGGAATGGCTGGATTAGGTGATTTGGTTTTAACCTGTACCGATGATCAATCCCGTAATCGTCGTTTTGGAATGTTACTTGGCCAAAATAAATCCATTCAAGAAGCTCAAGATGCTATTGGCCAAGTTGTTGAAGGTCGCAACAATACAAAAGAAGTCTGGTTATTAGCTCAAAAATATCATGTAGATATGCCTATCACTGAACAAATTTATCAAGTTATTTATGAAAATAAAGATCCAAAACAAGCCGCAGTGGCATTACTTAGGCGTTCACAAAAAGAAGAACTAAAAAGCTAATTTTTATACTCAAACACCTAGTTACCTGAAACTTTTTGACACAAAATTATACTAACTTGATATCTAAGTATTATAAAAACGTACCAATTCCTTTTTCTTTTGCTTTAAGATAAATATCGTAGCCAATATACACGTCTAATACAGCTGTACCAACAGTTTTAAACAGCGTGACTTGCTGATCATTTAGACGGCATTGGGTTGGATCTATCACTAAATCTCCTAACTCTAAAAAATCATCTTCTGATACCAATTTTTGTTTAATTGGATCAATAATATCACCTGCTTCAGCAAATACGCCTTCTTTAGTATCAACTACCCGAATATTAGCCTTTTCAACTACACATTCAGGAATTTCATGCATTTCTGGCGTATAAGCACCCACTCCATTAACGTGCGTGCCAGGTTTTACTTTTTCGCCATTAAATGTCACAACTTTTGAGGTTGTAACCGAAGTAATAATATCAGCTTGACTAATGTCATCATCCAAATTTTTTGAAAAATAAAGGTTAGTAGAAAAATGAGCAAAACGATATTTCATCTCTTCTGTAAATTGTTCCGCTTTTTGTGTATCAATATCAAAAATAGCGACATCAGTAAGTGAACGAACAGTTAACATTGCCTCTAATTGAGATACAGCTTGCCCACCAGTACCTATCAACACTGCTCGACTAGCATTTTTACGCGCCAGCAAATCGGTTGCTGCACCTTGAACGGCTCCTGTACGAAGCTGAGTGACAAAAGTGCCATCTAACATAGCACAGACTTCACCTGTTTGCGGATCTAACATTAAAACTTGAGCTGGTACTGATGGTTTACCCAATTTAGGATTGTCAGGAAATACCGAAACAATTTTTATACCCACAATATCGCTACCTTTAATATGTGCGGGCATAAACAAGGATTGTCCCTTTTGCATATCAAAATTTATTCGTAACGGCACATCACTGTTTCCTTGGCTATAGATTTTCAAAGCTTGTTTATCTGCAGCTATCGCATCTTTCATTGTATAAAATCTTTCAATATCATTGGCCGTTAAAATAAGCATTTTTATTCCTTAATTGATTTTCTATATTTTTTGAACTTTAGTATCTATTATCTATTTTTTAGATCAAGATTTATTGTTAATTAAACCATAAAAAACTGTTTTATATAACAAAAATCGCAGTTCTTGTATATCTTCTATATTTTCACTATTATTACAGCGTGTAATATTGCACGATATTTGAGAAATCAGATGCTATTTAAAATATTAAAATTTTTCTTAAAGATCCTATTTCATGTAAGAATTCATGGTAATTTTGAAAACTTAAAACAAGATAGACTTCTCATTACCCCTAATCATGTATCTTTTCTTGATGGTATTCTAATCGGCGTATTTTTACCCGTAAGACCAGTCTTTGCTATTTATTCGGGTTATATTAATCATTGGTTAGTTCGCTTAGCAAAGCGTTATGTTGATTTTGTGCCAATGGACCCAGTCAGTCCAATGGCAATTAAGCGATTAGTTCGAGAAATCGAAAAAGGTCGTCCTATAGTGATCTTTCCCGAAGGAAGAATTACTATAACTGGCTCATTAATGAAAATTTATGATGGTGCTGCTTTTGTTGCTGCTCGCTCTCAAGCTACCATTGTACCAGTGTGGATCGAAGGCGCTGAATTTACTTTAACTAGTCGTTTAAAAGGTTTATTTAAACGTCGTTTATTTCCTAAAATAACCATTCATGTACTTAACCCTACATCTATTCCAATGCCCGATGCGCCTAAAGCTAGTGAAAGGCGTTATATTGCAGGTGAAAAACTTCATCAAATTATGATGAACGCACGCATGGCAAGTCGTCCAAAATTAACGCTGTTTGAAGCATTATTAGAAGCACAAGTTCGCTATGGCGTGAAATCAAGAATGGTACAAGACCCGACAACTCACGAAGCATCTTATCGCAGTTTATTAAAACAAATTATAGGTGTTAGTTGTATTATTGCCAAAATTACTAAAAATAAAGAGCGAGTTGGTGTTTTATTACCCAACGCAACCATTACTGTTGCAACTATTTTTGGTTTGTCAGTAAAAAATCGAATTCCAGCAATGCTTAACTATACTGCGGGAACAAAAGGCTTAAACTGTGCCATTACTGCTGCTGAAATCAAAACGATTATTACTTCACGCAAATTTATTAGAAAAGGTAAACTTGATTATCTACTTGAAGAAATCAAAGACGTTAAATGGTGTTTTCTTGAAGATTTGCGTAAAAACTTAACTTTAAAAGATAAGCTTTATGTTGCAGTGCATCAATATATTCCACGCTTAATTAAATACCAACAATCAAGCGATGACGAAGCACTAGTACTGTTTACCTCTGGTTCAGAGGGGAACCCTAAAGGTGTTGCTCATAGTCATGGAAGCCTACTTGCTAATGTTGAACAAATTCGAACGGTTATAGATCCAACCCCTGCAGATCGCTTCATGTCGGCTCTACCATTATTCCATGCTTTTGGTATTACAGCTGGATTATTTTTACCGCTATTTTCAGGTAGCCGTACATTTTTATATCCAAATCCATTACATTACCGTATGGTCCCTGAAATTATTTATGACCAAAATTGTACGGTTTTATTTGGTACGCCAACTTTCTTGGCAAACTATGCCCGTTATGCGCACCCATATGATTTTATGCGTTTACGCTATGTTGTTGCAGGTGCCGAAAAATTATCAGATGCAGTACGAGAACAATGGAAAGATAAATATGGCATTCGTATTTTAGAAGGCTATGGCGTTACCGAGTGTGCACCTGTTGTAGCCCTTAATGTTCCTATGGCATTTAAAGCTGGGACTGTAGGGCGATTACTTCCAGGCATGGTATCAAGATTAATTCACATTCCAGGCATTAGCGATGGAGGTCAATTGCAAGTCAAAGGGCCTAATGTAATGAAAGGCTATTTACGGGTGGAAAATCCCGGCAAACTTGAAGAACCAGTAGCAGCTGATGAAAATGGACAAGCCGAAAAAGGTTGGTATGATACCGGTGATATCGTTGCTATTGATAGTGATGGGTTTGTGACAATTAAAGGACGCTTGAAACGATTTGCAAAAATTGCTGGTGAAATGGTTTCATTGGAAAGTGTTGAATCCTTAGCAAAAAAAGTTGACTCTGATGCAATGCACGGTGCAACAGTCAAAGCCGATGCAGCTAAAGGGGAAGCAATTGTCTTATTTACTACCTCAACAAAATTAAATCGAGAGCAACTTAATCAGGCATCTCAAGAATTGGGCATTCCAGCACTATCTATTCCTCGTGATATTCGTATAGTAAAAGAGTTACCGCTACTAGGTACGGGGAAAATTGATTTTATTACTTTACGAAAAATGGCTGATGAATAAACTAAAGGATGTCACATGAAACAACA
This sequence comes from Gilliamella sp. ESL0232, assembly GCF_013346885.1. NCBI lineage: Bacteria > Pseudomonadati > Pseudomonadota > Gammaproteobacteria > Orbales > Orbaceae > Gilliamella > Gilliamella sp. ESL0232. Next base: position 205,461 of record NZ_JAAEDW010000003.1, read on the forward strand.
TTCTCTATTAAGCAAAGGCATGGTTGCAACCATGCTTGCGCAGTTTTTTTCAGCATTTGCTGATAATGCAATCTTTTTTGCTATTTTAGCTTTCATTAAGAATTTACATTATCCAACATGGAGCCAATCGGTATTACAAATTAGTTTTGTCGCACCGTTTATCATACTTTCACCTTTTGTGGGGCAATTTGCTGACAGCATATCAAAAGGTAAGGCAATGATGATTTCAAATAGTATAAAATTACTAGGTGCTGGTTGCATCTGTTTAAACATCAGCCCTTTTGCTGGCTATTTTCTAGTCGGTATAGGCGCTGCGGCATATTCCCCTGCTAAATACGGAATTTTAGGTGAACTTACGACAGGTGATAATTTAGTTAAAGCAAATGGGTTAATAGAAGCATCAACCATTGCAGCCATTTTACTTGGTTCGCTAGCTGGTGGTCATATTGCCGATCTTAATGTGAACGCTTCCTTACTTGCGTGCGTGTTAGTGTATGGGCTAGCTGTTATTGCTAACTTTTTTATTCCTAAATTACCTGCTGCACGACAAAATATTTCATGGCAATTTATAGGCATGATCAAGGATTTTGCTAACACAATCAAAATTACCTTCACCAATAAGCAGATCTTATTTACATTATTAGGTACTAGTTTGTTTTGGGGAGCAGGTATTACTTTACGTTTTCTTTTAATCAGTTGGGTTCCAGCTATCTTAAATATTCATGATAACGCAACACCAACAAACCTTAATGCAATAGTTGCTATCGGTATTGTTATTGGCGCAGGTCTAGCTAGTACATTTATTTCTATTAACAAAACCTTACGCTGCGTTCCTGCTGGTATAATGATGGGTATAGCGGTAATTGCCTTCACTTTGCAAAGCAACATAATTTCGTCTTATATTTTACTCATTATTATCGGAGCATTAGGTGGCTTCTTTTTGGTACCATTAAATGCTTTTATTCAAAAAATGGGGAAAGATTTGGTCGGTGCTGGCAGTGTTATTTCGGTACAAAACCTAAGTGAATACTCAGCGATGATGATAATGTTAGGGCTTTATACGTTAGCCGTTGCTTTAAATTTATCGGTTACTGCTATCGGTGTTGGTTTTGGGAGCTTATTTGCTTTAGTTATATTTTTATTATGGTTAGGGTTAAAAAATAATGAATCACATTAATCTATCATCGATGCTAACAGAAAGTCGTAATCCTAATAGCGAAAAAATAGATAACTGTTCAACATTAGAAATGCTACAAATCATCAATAATGAAGATAAAAAAGTCGCATTGGCTATTGAAAAAGAGCTACCCAATATCGCAAAAGCCGTTGATGCGATTAGTTTAGCATTTTCAAATCAAGGTAGACTAATCTATATAGGTGCTGGCACTTCAGGCCGATTAGGTATTTTAGATGCAAGTGAATGTCCACCAACTTATGGCACATCACCAGAACAAGTTATTGGCTTAATTGCTGGAGGCAAAACAGCTATTTTTAAGGCAATTGAAAACGCCGAAGATAACCCAGAACTGGCAATTACTGACTTAAAAAACATTAATTTTAACTCAAATGACGTTTTAGTTGGCATTGCAGCTAGTGGGCGCACACCTTATGTAATAGGTGCTATGCAATATGCTAAATCAATTGGATCAACAGTGATCAGCTTATGCTGTAACCCATTAGCACCAATGATTAATTTAGCCAATATTGCTATTACACCAATTGTTGGTGCAGAAGTAATTACTGGCTCCTCCAGAATGAAAGCAGGTACAGCACAAAAATTAGTCCTTAACATGTTAACCACTGCCAGCATGATAAAAATCGGCAAAGTCTATAGTAATTTAATGGTTGACGTACAAGCTACCAACGCAAAACTTGTTGAACGACAAATATCCATTGTTATGCAGGCTACCGATTGCAGTCGAGAAAAAGCCATTGCCGCATTAGCCGAAAGTAATAAGCATTGTAAAACTGCTATTTTGATGATTCTTTCAAGTTTAAATGCAGAGCAAGCCAGAGTGAGACTAAAAAAAGAAAATGGTTTTATTCGTCGAACACTGTAAGATAGACTAAATTTACTTTAATAAACAATAAAAAACTAAGTTTTTTATAAAAATGTGATGCTCACATAATTTTTAACTTATTTTTTATTATAAAATAACCAGATAATTTTATTTTACATACTTTATATTATGCAATTAATATAAAATTAGGAGGTCGTTATATGGTTGGAATCATCCTAGCAACTCATGGTGAGTTTGCGGAAGGTATTCTACAATCAGGATCGATGATATTTGGAGAGCAAGAAAATGTTAAAGCTGTTACCTTGCACCCAAGTGATAGTCCTGAAAGTTTAAAAGAACGAATGCTTGAAGCCATTGCAACATTTGCTAATCAAGAAGAAGTCCTGTTTTTAGTAGATTTATGGGGAGGGACACCATTTAATCAGGCTAACAATTTATGTGGTAAACATAGTAATTGGGCTATTGTTGCTGGTTTAAATTTACCAATGTTAATTGAAGCCTATTCTTCTCGTTTTTCAATGGAAACGGCGAAAGAAATTGCTGCCGCAATTATTGAACCAGGCAAAGAAGGTGTTAAAACAACTGTCGAAATGCCAACACAATCTTCTGCTTCTACTAAACACGCAACTACTATCCCAGAAGGAACAGTACTTGGAGATGGTAAAATGAAAATTGTGTTAGCTCGTGTTGACTCACGCCTATTACATGGACAAGTGGCGACAGCATGGACAAAATCAACCAATCCTAACCGTATTATTGTTGTTTCTGACTCGGTTGCAAAAGATGAATTAAGAAAAAAACTCATCCAAGAAGCAGCACCTCCTGGTGTAAAAGCAAATGTTGTTCCAGTTAAAAAAATTATTGAAGTTTCACGCGATCCTCGTTTTGGCAATACCAAAGCGCTACTTCTATTTGAAAATCCACAAGATGTGCTACGAACCATAGAGGGCGGCGTCGATATCAATGAACTTAATATTGGTTCAATGGCCCATTCCGTAGGAAAGGTTATGGTTAATAAAGTGCTGTCAATGAATGCTGATGATGTTGATACATTTGAAAAATTAAAAACAAAAAATGTGAAATTTGATGTTCGCAAAGTACCTAATGACTCTAGCAGTAATATGGAGGAATTATTGAAAAAAGCGAAAGAAGAATTGGCGCAACAAAAGAATTAGTTTATTTAAGGGGTTATATTATGACATTGTCAATTATTGCTATCATTTTAGTGATAGTTATTGCCTTTCTAGCTGGTATGGAAGGTATTTTAGATCAGTTTCAATTCCACCAACCTTTAGTGGCTTGTTCTTTAATTGGACTTGTAACAGGTAATTTAGAAGCTGGTGTTGTATTGGGCGGTTCGTTGCAAATGATTGCACTCGGTTGGGCCAATATCGGGGCGGCAGTAGCGCCTGATGCAGCTTTAGCATCGGTTGCTTCATCAATTATTTTAGTATTAGGCGGCCAAGGTATAGCTGGCGTATCTACCGCTATAGCTGTAGCTATTCCACTTGCAGTTGCAGGGCTATTCTTAACCATGATTGTACGAACTATTGCTGTTCCATTAGTACACATGATGGATACTGCAGCGGAAGAAGGCAATATTCAAAAAATTGAATGGTTACAAATTTTAGGTATCTGTTTACAAGGTTTACGTATCGCAATCCCAGCTGCTGCGTTACTCTTTATTCCTGCTGAAGTTGTTAGAAGTACACTAGAAGCAATGCCAGAATGGCTAACAACGGGAATGGCTATTGGTGGTGGAATGGTTGTTGCTGTTGGTTATGCGATGGTAATCAATATGATGGCAAACCGCGAAGTATGGCCATTTTTTATTATTGGTTTTGTCGTTGCAGCGATATCACAATTAACACTGATTGCACTTGGCGCTTTAGGTATAGCATTAGCACTAATTTACCTCAATCTTTCAGAACGTGGTAATTCATCCAATGGTGGTAGCAAAGGTGACCCACTTGATGATATTTTAAATGATTACTAAAAACTTGGAGAAGAAAATGACTGATAGAATCCAATTAAACAAAAAAGATCGTTTAGCGGTTGCTTGGCGTTCAACCTTCCTCCAAGGGTCTTGGAACTATGAACGTATGCAAAATGGTGGATGGGTCTATTCAATGATCCCTGCTATCAAAAAATTATACACCACCAAAGAGGCTCGCTCTGCAGCTCTTAAGCGTCACCTAGAATTTTTTAATACTCACCCTTATTTAGCTTCTCCAGTACTTGGGGTAACTCTTGCACTTGAAGAGGAACGGGCTAATGGAGCTGCTGTTGATGACGTAGCAATTCAAGGGGTAAAAGTTGGGATGATGGGACCACTAGCGGGTGTAGGTGATCCTGTATTCTGGTTTACCGTACGTCCAATGCTCGGCGCTCTTGGCGCTTCACTTGCACTAAGCGGTAATATTATGGGACCAATTTTATTCTTCTTATTATGGAATATTATTCGTTGGGGATTCATGTGGTATACCCAAGAATTTGGTTACCGTACAGGCTCTAAAATAACCGATAATTTATCAGGCGGATTACTGCAAAAAATCACCAAAGGAGCTTCTATTTTAGGAATGTTTGTACTGGCAGCCTTAGTACAAAGATGGGTATCAATTAAATTCCAACCAGTTGTATCTACTGTCAAGCTAGACAATGGTGCTTTTATTGATTGGAATACATTACCAGCAGGTGCTGAAGGCATTCAACAAGCATTAATTCAAATGCAAAGCGGATTATCACTGACTCAACAAAAGGTAACCACCTTACAAAATAACTTAGATCAATTAATACCTGGACTTGTCCCCTTACTATTGACTTTCTTTTGCATGTGGTTACTTCGTAAAAAAGTATCACCAATCCTAATTATTTTGGGATTATTTATAGTAGGTATTGTTGGCCATGTAATCGGTCTTTTATAAACATATAGCTATGCCTATATATATTTAGAAAGTATGATATTTTAAAATAACGCCAACTTTCTATTTAATATTACATTAACCTTTTCATCACACCATGTGATGAAAAGGTATCATTAATCATTCGAACTTTGCATGGATATAGGGTAGATGGTTCAATCATTAAATACTAAAATTGATTTAACAATGAAAGCAACCGCATTTACAGGCTTATCTGAATACGGCAATATAATAATTGGTGACAAAGCCTTCGAGTTTTATCATCAACACGATCCACGCAAATATATCCAAATACCATGGAATGAAATTGATTATGTGATTGCTTCTGTATTGTTAGGTGGTAGATGGATCCCTCGTTATTCAATACAAACAAAAAAAAACGGCACATTCACCTTTGCATCTAAAGAGCCCAAGAAGGTATTAAAAGCCATTCGAGTTTATATTGACGGGCAAAAAATGGTACGCTCACTTGGCTTTTTTGATGTTTTAAAGAGAGCTTTTTTTCACAAAAAGAACAAAAAATAAAAATCACTATTTTATTATATTTATCGATTTCCACTTAAATTAAATAAATTATAGTTAGTATAATTTTTTTCCACTCTTTTTTAAGTTAGTTTAAGTCAATCAATATAACACCGCTTCATCAGCAAACAGCCATTGCACTTTTTGCTAGAAAGAGTATAATTCTGGGGCTTTGATTTTGTCCGTGTTGGGCAGAAAAAAGATTATTTTTTAATTTAAGAGGATGTTATGGTAACTATTCGTTTAGCTCGTGGTGGCTCTAAAAAGCGCCCTTTTTATCAAGTAGTTGTCACTGATAGCCGTAACCCACGTGATGGCCGTTTTATTGAGCGCGTTGGCTTTTTTAATCCAATTGCACAAGGTAAAGCAGAAGAATTACGTTTAGATCTTGATCGCGTAAATCATTGGGTTGGTTTAGGTGCAACTGTTTCTGATCGTGTTAATGCACTAATTAAACAAGCACAAAAAGCTGCTTAATTTAGTAATTGATAATCACTGTAATGATGAATACTGAGAATCTTATTGTTGTTGGTAAACTTGGTTCAAGCTACGGCATTCGCGGATGGCTCAGAATTTTTTCGTTTACAGAATTCCCAGATAGCATTTTTGATTACACTCCTTGGTATATCCAGCGTGCTGGGCAATGGCAAGAGGTAATTGTAGAGAGCTTTAAACCGCATAATCATGATATGATTGTAAAACTTAAAGGCATTGATGATCGTGATCAAGCCATTGCATTAACCAATATTGAAGTGTTTGTTGATGCAGAAAAATTACCAGCACTTAGCAATGGTGATTTTTATTGGAAAGATCTCATTGGGTGCCGAGTTAAAACAGTTAATAACTATGATTTAGGACTGGTAACTGATTTGATGGAAACCGGATCTAACGATGTATTAGTGGTTAAAGCAAATCTAAAAGATGCATTTGGAGCAACAGAACGTTTAATCCCTTTTGTTGATAATCAATTTATAAAACAAGTTGATTTAACAACAAAAATGATTGTGGTCGATTGGGATCCTGCTTTTTAATTGGTAAGGTAAAACTATGTGGATTGGCGTAATTAGCCTTTTTCCCGAAATGTTTCAAGCTATTACCTGTTATGGCGTAACTGGTCGAGCCGTTAAAAATGGGCTGTTAACAGTAGAGTATTGGAACCCTCGCGATTTTGCGCATGATAAGCATAAGACTGTCGATGATAGGCCTTATGGTGGTGGTCCTGGCATGTTAATGATGGTACAACCACTTAAAGATGCAATTCATGCGGCAAAAACAGTGGCAGGTAACAATACAAAAGTAATCTATCTTTCCCCACAAGGGCGCAAATTAGACCAACAAGGTGTTTGCGAATTGTCACAAAATAAAAATTTAATTTTGATTTGTGGACGATACGAAGGTATAGATGAACGCGTTATTCAAACCGAAATTGACGAAGAATGGTCAATTGGGGACTACGTGTTAAGTGGTGGTGAAATACCAGCGATGACCATGATTGATGCATTAGCAAGGTTTATTCCTGGCGTGCTAAATCACCAATCATCGGCAAAAGAAGACTCTTTTGCTAACGGTTTACTTGACTGTCCACACTATACTCGTCCTGAGGTGTTAGATGGAATGGCGGTACCTGACGTATTAATGTCTGGTCACCATGAAGCGATTCGTCGCTGGCGATTAAAACAATCACTAGGACGAACTTGGTTAAGAAGAGAAGATCTTCTTGCAAATCTAGCTCTGACTGATGAAGAGCAATGTTTACTCGCTGAATTCCAACAAGAATACAGTGACAAACTAAGCAATTAATATTTCAGTATAACTAGTAAGAGATAATATTATGAAAAATGCAATTATTCAGCAATTAGAACAAGAACAAATGAAAAAAGACATCCCGTCTTTTCGCCCTGGTGACACGGTTGAAGTAAAAGTATGGGTTGTTGAAGGTAACAAAAAACGTCTTCAAGCTTATGAAGGTGTTGTTATTGGCATTCGTAATCGTGGTTTGCACTCTGCATTTACCGTACGTAAGATTTCGAATGGTGAAGGTGTTGAACGAGTATTCCAAACTCACTCACCAATTGTTGATTCAATTACTGTGAAACGTCGTGGTCAAGTACGTCAAGCTAAACTTTACTACTTACGCGAACTTCGTGGTAAAGCAGCTCGTATCAAAGAGCGCCTTAACTAAATTTTATTGGTTTAATTGTCTAAAACCAATTAAAAAATATCAGATTAAACATGGTCACCTTTTTGGTGACCGTTTTTGTATCTAACAAAAATCATTCCCTAGCAACTAATAATGTTAACAAAATTAAAGGGAATTTAATTGTTATTCTTTGAAAGGTAACATTATGGATGACTATCTTGTTAATATCCTTGCCACAACTGTAAAGCTATTTGCATTAATGACACCTCCTGCTGTTTTAAGTGCATTTTTAAGTGGCACAAAACAATACGACGAACAGCTTAGACGCAAAACAGCACTCAAAACATCCTGTGCCGTATTTATCATCGGTATAGTGCTATTCTTTTTTGGTAATACCATGTTTAGTGTCTTCGGTTTTACTCTTGATGCATTCCGAATTGGTTCTGGAGCGTTGCTATTTATCACTGCAGTGTCACTAATGAATGATTCTCCAGAAAAGAACAAAATTAACAGTGATGACGATATCAGTGTTGTACCCCTTGCAATTCCACTTTGTATGGGACCCGCTTCCATTGGTACTATCATTGTTATGGGAACAAGCTCCGTAGGCTTTGCAGCCAATATGATTGGCGCTGTTTCTTTATTCATTGCATCTTCAGGGATTTATGCAATGCTATTATGTGCAAAAAGTATTGCTAAAGTATTAAAAAACACAGGTATTGCTATCTTATCAAAACTAACTGGGTTGCTAATATCAGCTATTGCTGCGCAAGTCGTTTTTACGGGTGTATCAGCTTTTCTAAAATAACTTGTATCAGAAAGGATTTCATCAAGATTATACCAAGCAAACGCACTTAACTTAGTGCCTTAAAATAAAGATAAATCACAAATAGTAAAAACATTAATAATCTGATTTTAAAAATTAAATGTAATCACCTAAACCGATTTATTAGGTGATTACAAACAAATTAATAGGTCAATAAAATTAATCTAACGTTTTTATTATTAAAGAATTTCGTTTCTTATAGAAAAAGTAAGAAACCAAAATAATTATTACTAAAACAACTTCTGATAATAAAATAAAATGTCCTGACTCCCCAAACCAAACACCAATAATAATCACAATATTAACAATAATAGAAACCCCTGCCAGCCAAGGAAATAATGGCGATTTGAACTTTACCATCTCTTTGGGATATTTACCGTTATTTACTCCCTTACGGAACTGATATTGACACCAAGCAATAATAATCCATGCAAAACATCCCACTTGCCCTGTTCCCGCTACTAAATAAATATACAATTTTTCAGCGGCAATATATTTCGAAAATAGTGAAACTAGCGCAATAATAGCAATAAATAAAATACCTTTTGTGGGCACTCCACGCTTATTTACGTCTGAAAAATATTGAGGTGCGAGTTTATCTTGAGCCATAGACCACAGCATTCTTGAACTGGCATAAATTGCAGAATTAGCCGCCGATATTGCCGCACAAAAAATAACAAAAAGCATTAAATACGAAGCTATTGAAATTCCTGCTTTATTAAATACCCACACAAATGGGCTAATTTCAGAATGAACCGTTCCATATGGATAAACAAGGGCTAAAACAGCAATAGCCAGAACATAAAATAGAATAATGCGAAAAGCAACACCAGTAATAATTTTGGGTAACACAGACTGTGGAGATTGCGCCTCACCAGCTGCACTACCAATTAATTCGACGCCCTGAAAGGAATAGGTCACGATAGTCATACAAACAAATATGGCTAAAAAACCATTAGGAAACCACCCTTTTTCGGTTTTAAATGTTGGTAAGATATGCGTTTCGCTATATTGGTGGTTAAGTAAATAAATCCCCACCCCAATAAATGCAATAATCGCAAGAACCTTAATAGTTGAAAACCAATACTCACTTTCTCCAAATGCACGAACAGAGGTTAAATGCACTGAAGTAAGAACAATCAGAATTAATAGACTAAAAAGATAAATAGGAATCGAAGGGAAGGTTTGGTGAGCAATCATTGAAGCAGCGGTTAAATCTGCCGCCATAGATAGTACCCAACTAAGCCAATACAACCAACCGATGGTATAACTCCAAATCGGATTGGGTATAAACATCAACGCATAGTGTTGAAATGAACCTGCATGAGGGAATGCACAAGAAAGTTCACCTAAACATAACATTGTTGAAAGCATTATGCTTCCTGCCATTAAATAAGCAATAATTGTTCCTAACGGACCAACTGTGCTAAGTGGAGCTGCAATACCAATAAATAATCCAGTACCAATTGATCCACCTAATGAAATCATCAATAAATGACGATTTTTTAGGTTTTTCTTTAAATTACTACTGGGATAAGGGTTTTCTTGTGATTCAGATGTTGTCATATAAACCGCCTAGTAATTAATAAAAACTGCTGGTTACCCAGCAGTTAACACAAATTAATAAATAAACCGTTTTTCTACACCATTAGTTTGACAAGCCATTAGTAAAGCAGTGTAATCGAGCTCAAATCCAATAACATCGCCAACACGAAGTGTTTGAGTAACATCTTCAATATCAACCAAGGTATGATCACTGGTTTGACCCAATACAGTAATATCATCATTGATGGGTATACAGCTTTCTGCTGGCACATCTTGACGTCCAAAGGCAAGAAGTGCTCGTTTGCGTGTACCGCTATCAACAAAGGTTTTACTGTTTAAAAAAGCATCTACACCTAATTCACCAACAGGAACTGTTGGTTTACTATTGAGTTCAATGATTTGCGCATATAATTTATAAATATTACTACATGCTTTATCAACGGGTTTATTTGAATGATGAAACTCGTCAAGATATTTCATATCCACATATTCAATACCAAACTCGTGTAAACCACCAATTCTCAAATGATTTAATCCTTCTGGCCAAATACCTTTATCCAATAAGTGGTAACTGGTACAATTACCGGCCGATAAATACTTTATTTTAATATTACAAACTTGCTCTACTTTACGCGCTATTTTTAAAAAGTCTACTCCATTTTTAACTGTAGGTAGTACAGTACCATAGCAATTAAAATTGGTGCCGAGCCCATAGAGCTCAACGCCGGGTAAAGAAAGAATAAGTTTAACCGTATCAATGATTTCATCAATATGTTCAAACCAAATACCTTCGCGTAAATCCCCCATATCAACCATTAATAAAACTTGATGTACTTTTTGTTGTTTAACGGCTTCATCAGAAAGTGCCTGAATTACTGCTTTTTCGCTGTTTAAGCTAATATCAGCATATCTAACAACATCACTAATTTCACTTAAACAAGGGCTCCGTAATAAGCAGGTTTTACAATTTAAAGCATCTTTTAATTTCTTTAAATTGTATGTTCTTGATTCAGCAATCACATCAATACCGCCTTCAAGTACTGCTTTGGCCGTTTCAACACAACCATCAAAAACTTTATTAACAGCCATAACCTCAATACCGTGTTTAGCTAATAAATCTTTTTCAACACGAGCATTATTTCTTAATTTGCGTAAATCAATTTCTAATATAGGTTTGTACATAATTTTACTCCTCTATATATTATTACTACTGCAAACGGTTACGTTTTTGGGCTCGATAATAAATCCATTCAGCTAAACCAATGGCAAGTACTGCACCACCAACAATTTTAGCAATATATTCGACATACCCCCCCATATCTATTTGCGCAGGTGGAATAAACACTAATACCACAGCAAATAGAGTAGATAAGAAACCAAGTGCTGGTAACACAATTGGCAACACCTTACCCGGAATTTTAAAACTACGAGCAACATCTGGTTGAGTAATACGTAAACGATAATACGCAATAAACATCACTAAGTACGGAATAAAGTAACAAATTGTCGTTAACGCTGTTAACATCCAATATGCTGCTGCAATACTTGGCGACACAAAAGTTGAAAAACAAAGTACTGTAACAATAATAGCTTGAATAATTAACGCAAAGGCTGGTGTTTTATATACTGGATGTAAACGACCAATGCGTTCTCCAAGCAAATTATCTTCTTTTGATGCTTCTTGTAGCATATAAATCGGACCAACTAACCATGAGTTTATTTGTCCTAATGCACCAAAAAACAAACAAATTGCCATTACTGGTAATAACCAAGGCATATGCAATTCTTTAGCTGCGGCTTCCATTGCTTGCATAACACCCGCTACGATATCAGTATCGGCCGCTGGTAATAAAGTATTAATAGCCCATGTTCCGACCATATAAATACCAACAATTACCACTGCTGAAACCAACATTGCTTTTGGAAAGTCTCGTTGTGGATCTCGTGTACGCCCTGCAATCATTGGAGCCACCTCAAGACCAGCAAATGCGAACATCATGCTAGATAGAAAAACAATAGTATCCCAACTACTTAAATCAGGTAACCAATCACTAACATGACTATAGCTTGTAGCCATAGGATGCCCTGTGAATAACCATACAACAGCTAATAGCACAATAATAGCGGCTGGAATAAATACACCAAGCCATGCACTCACACTATTAATAATTTTAGTCCATTGCATCCCTTTAATATTCATCAGTGTTAAAATCCAGAATACCACCATAGAGCCAACACCAATAAATACTTGATTTTGAGCTAACTCAGCGCTAAACATATACCCAATTGCAGTAAAACCAAATTGCAACATTAACGGGAAGAAAAGAACACAAGAGAACAAAAAGCAAACAACAACTATCCAACCAATACGTTTACCAAATGCTTCTTTTACCCAAACAAAAATTCCACCATCTTTTGGCCAACCGGTTGAAAGTTCGCCACAAACCATAGCTAATGGGAAGAAAAGACAAAATGCAGCAAGTAACCAAAGTACCATTGCTGACGCCCCATAAGGAGCAACATTAGGAATTTGACGCAAACTTAGTATTGCAATGACATTCATAAAAACAATGTCTTTAATACCAAGTAAACTTGAATCTTTAGAATCACTCATAATAACCTCACTTTATCATATCTGGAGCATCAAATGCTCCAGATATTGATGATTAATATATGTCGTATCCAACCATATCTTCGTAAGTGTCCTCACGGCGAATCAATCTATCCTTGCCTTCTTTATCTATCATTACAACAGAAGTACGAGGACGATTGTTATAAACAGTTTGGCTTTCAATGGTATAAGCACCAGCATCAAGGAAAGCAACAATATCACCGATTTGAGTGTCTTTTGGCATTAAGAATTCTTCACCTTTAACACCGACATGGAAATAGTCACCACCATCACATAAAGGACCAGCCAATTTGATGTACTCATCATGTGTTTCATTGATTTTTGAAGCATTATAAACATAGAAGAACCAATCAAAATGTTGACTATCAGATAGCACACTATAACCAGCATCAACAAATTTCCACTCAACATGCTCTTCAATATTGCCATCTAAATCATAATTGGTTTTACGTTTTTCACAGGCAACTTCAGCGACAAGCACACCTGCTGAGCCTGTTACTTTACGGCCTGGCTCAATACAGATTTCAACATCAGTACGCCATTTGTGTACTTCACTAATAACAGCATCAGCAAAATCTTGTGCAGTAATACCTGCATACATATTATCTTCTAATGGATTACCATTTTCTTCATCATATTTATAAGGAACAGGGATCCCACCACCTACGTTGATTAAATCAAATTTAATACCAAGCACTTCTTCTAAGCGACGTGATTCATCAACTAAAACTTTCGTAGCTTTAGCAAAAGGCTCTGATTCTGGAACCTGATCACCAACGTGCATATGTAAACCACGTAAATGAACATATGGCATTTCTAAAATACGACGACATGTTTCTTCTGCTTGTTCTAAATCGATACCTGATTTAGCATGATAAGCAGTGACTAATTCTGCGTGAGTTGCTGACGGAACATTTGGTTCAACACGCACACAAACATTTGCTACCTTTTTCAAACGTCTTGAAATCTCATCAATAATATCAAGCTCATATAAGCTATCTACGTTGATAATATACAGATCATTTTGGATAGCAAACTCTAAATCCACTGGTTTTTTAACAACACCATTAAACACAATTTGGCTACCAGGGAAACCGATATCTAAACATTTACGCACTTCAAACATTGAGTTCGCTTCGGCATAAATTCCTGCATCTTTAATCGCTTTAAGAACGCCCATTACTGAACAAGTTTTTGATGCATAGAAAATTTTTGTTTTTGGATGAGCTTTAAATGCCTCTTTAATTTCTTGCACATTACGATCAATCTCCTTTTCAGAAAACACATAAAAAGGCGTTGGATATTTTTTGGCTAACTCTTCTAAATTAACACCATCAAAACAAAGTTTGCCACTTTCAGCGCTAAAACGACGATCTTTAGTTACAAGATCAGTGCGTAATTTGTTATAATTTGACATAATTTTGTCGGACATATAGCCTCCAGTTAATGATTACATGAAAAATAAGTAAAATGGCTTCTCACTTGTTGTGCAATCAGCATGCCAACTTTAAAAACAAAAATAATCAATATATTAATAAACAAAGCGCAAGTAAAAATTTAGTCATTTAGTATAAAATCCATTTTTATGACAAAAATTTGTCATTTTTATATGATAATTAACAGGCGTTTAAATTAAACAAAGCTAAATATAACAAATCACCCTAGTTCAAAAGGCACGAATATCATGACAATCGACCCTGAATTATTACAATCATTGGAAATATTTAAACATTTTTTTGATTTAATCCATCAACCAATGGCGATTATTGATAAAGAAGGCAAATATGTTTATTACAATCAGGAAAGTGCTGAACTTGATGGTTACCCTATAGAACAAGCTATAGGAAAACCAATGCTTAAAGTTTATCCCAAGATGCGAAAAGAAGACAGCACGATGTTGCAAGCCCTACAACATGGGAAAGAATATCAAAACAATTACCAAAGCTATTATAACCATGTAGGTAAACTTGTAGATTATATGCACACAACAGTTCCTCTTTATAATAAAAATCAAAAAATTATCGGCGCAATAGAAATAGGTCGAAATTTATCTACTGTTAGGCAATTACAAGACCAAGTATTCAAGCTCAATAGCAAGTTATATCAAAATAAAGAACAACCATTACCAGAAATTGTTTTTGTATCAAAAACAATGCAAGATGTTATCGATCAAACTAACATCTTGGGAGCAAATGATGTTCCAGTATTAATAGTTGGCGAAACAGGAACAGGTAAAGAGCTATTTGCTCGTTTAATCCACCAAACAAGCCAACGCCGTGACAAAGCATTTATCTCGCTCAACTGTAGTGCACTACCAACCACACTGATTGAAAGCACCCTATTTGGTACGGTCAAAGGCGCATTTACGGGTGCTGAAAACCGACAAGGTTATTTAGAACTGGCTAACGGAGGCACATTATTCCTTGATGAATTAAATGCTATGCCTCTTGAAATGCAAAGTAAATTATTACGATTCTTACAAGAAAAAACCTACTGGCAATTAGGTGGTAATAAAGAAATGCATTCAGATGTTCGTATTGTTGCTGCCATGAATGAACCACCTACAGAACTATTAAAAACAGGAAAAATGAGAAGTGATCTGTTTTTTCGCTTAAACGTTGGTTTAATAAAACTCCCCGCTTTACGCGACAGAACAGAAGATATTCCAGTGTTAGCACGCTATTTTATTGATAAACATAAAAACGACGTCAATGTTGTAATTAGCGGTATCAGCGAACATGCACTACAACAATTAATATCAGCTCCTTGGCCCGGTAATGTCCGTATGCTTGAAAATACAATTGTCAGAAGTATGGTATTACAAAACGAACCGGGTGAATTACAGAATATTGTCCTTGATGAAGATCTATTCGATCTTAATAGTTCATCTTCTCAAAACGATGATATTAATAAACCAGAAAATTTACCTATCAACACATCTACTGATGGAAACAACTTAATTGAACAAGTTGAAAACTATGAACGACAACTCATCATTAACGCATTAAATCAAGCCAACGGCAAAATTATAACGGCGGCAAAACTATTAAACATTTCACGCACAACGTTACAATACAAAGTAAAAAAATACCATATTCAAATGGGCGTAATTAATTAAACGATCTAGCACAAGCAAATGCACTACTCCATGCCCATTGAAAATTATAGCCACCTAACCAGCCTGACACATCGACAACCTCACCAATAAAATAGAGATTGGGGTGTGTTTTAACTGCCATAGTTTTGGAAGACAACGCATCAGTACTTATACCACCAAGAGTCACCTCCGCAGTACGATAACCCTCAGTCCCATTTGGAGTAATATGCCAATGTGTTAAAGCATTATACAAGTCTTGCTGTTGTTTGGGATTAATTTGCTTAACTATTATATCGTTTATCAAATTGAGTTGTATTAACACCTCAACAAGCCTTTTAGGTAAAACCTGTGCTAAACAATTTTTTATAGTTTGATTACGATTCTGCTCTAATAATGGTTTAAACGATGATTCGAATGTGAAATCAGGTAATAAATTAATAGTAATTGACTCTCCAGCCTGCCAATAGCTTGATATTTGCAAAATAGCTGGTCCTGAAATTCCTCGATGAGTAAATAATAGATTCTCCTTAAAACTAACTCTTTCATTAGAAACTTCAACAGCAACAGCAATACCAGACAAGGTTGATAATATATCAAGTAAAGGTTTATGTAACGTGAACGGTACTAATCCTGCTTTGACTGGTATCACTGGAATAGCCAATTTTTCAGCAATTTTATAGCCAATTGAAGTCATGCCAAGGGCAGGCATCGATAAGCCTCCCGTAGCAATAATAAGATTATCACTATCAATAATGCCTCGAGAAGTATGTAATTTAAATCCTATTTTATCACTGCTAATATCTTCAACCTGAGTCTGCATCATAAAATGAACATGCCCTTTTTGACACTCGTTTAATAGCATATCAACAATATCTTGCGCTGAATTATCACAAAATAATTGCCCATGATCTTTTTCATGGTAAGCAATACCATACTGATTTACTAATTGGATAAAGTCCCACTGAGTAAATTGTTTCAAAGCTGATTTACAAAAATGAGGATTGCAAGAAATATAATTACTAGGTTCAACCATTAAATTAGTAAAATTACATTTACCACCACCAGACATTAGAATTTTGCGTCCTAACTTTTTACCATTATCAATCACAGTAACATCATACCCTTTTTGCCCCAGTAAACCTGCGCAAAAAAGCCCAGCGGCGCCAGCACCCACAATCGTAATTTTAGTTTGCATTATTAATAGATCAAAAATAAAAGATAACAAATTATAACAGTATACAATTGTCACACATAGTTATTGAATCAAATAACATATTTTATACTCAAACACATAGTTACCTGAAACTTTTTAACAAGAAAGAAAAAGAACTTATATCCCATTTTCTAAAGCCAAATTTAAAAGCAACGCCTTAACTTATAAAAAACAAAATAAATCATAAACGTAAATACTACTATTAGCTTTATTAATAACGTTTATATAACTTATTAAAAGATCGACTTATAAATATATTTATTAAGCCAGTATTCTTTTTATTTTTCATTCAATTATAAAGGTATGGTTATGCAATTTTTATAAAAGGAGGGTAAATATATCAAAATAATCTTTATTACTTATTTAAACTTAGTTAGTAATAAAAAGCTTGTATTGTTTAAATAATTAACTAATTGATTTTAATAATATATTG
>NZ_JAAEDW010000004.1:0-222038 GCF_013346885.1 Gilliamella sp. ESL0232
ATTTCAATTTTTTATAATTATTCACTTATTTTTCTAAAGCTGTGAAAGTATAGCCGTAAAAAAAATAGTTGGCTAGTTTTTTGGCGGACTTTTTTGTAAAGAAATGTAAATAAATTTAAAGAAACATTTAGCACGATCAATTGTCAATTTTTCAACAACATCAACATATTCACAACCACTGTAATAACGTTTACCAGAATAACCTTCAGCATATTTATTGGTGAGTTACATGTTAACTCCTAGTTATTAATTACAACAAGCCTTAAACTTACCGCACATCACAGTGTAAAAAACAACACTAGTTACCCTTACTTAATCAGCGATCAATTTCAATCTTTTTTTGAGTTATAAAAAATATTTATATATTGTTGAAAAGTAGTATTATGGATAAGATATGGAATACAAGACATATTGCTAAAATAATTAAAAATTTTATTTGGTTTATAATGCAACTTCATTTAGTCGTTAATACATTCGGTTCCGATTTACAACGTCGTTATGGCGAAAAAATCTATAAACTTACTTTACATGGTGGCTTTAGCTGTCCCAATCGAGATGGTACTATTGGTCAAGGTGGTTGTACTTTTTGTAATGTTGCCTCAATCATTGATGAATCTATTCAGGTTAAATCAATTTCTGAACAATTAACCTCGCAAGCCCAACAGATGAAAAAGTCTAAACGATACCTTGCTTATTTTCAAGCTTATACCAGCACCTACGCCGAGGTTGAAATTCTAAAAAGTATGTATGAAGAAGCCCTGAATAGTGCGGATATTGTTGGGCTTTGTGTTGGTACTCGCCCTGATTGTGTTCCTGATGAAGTACTTGATTTGCTTGCGAATTATCAATCCAATGGCTATGAAGTTTGGTTAGAACTTGGTTTACAAACTGCTCATAACAAAACCTTACACGATATTAATCGAGGGCATACTTTTGATGATTATTATCAAACCGTACAAAAGGCACGCAAGCTTGGCATTAAGGTCTGTACTCACTTAATTATTGGTTTACCGAAAGAAACCAAACAAGATAACTTTATAACCCTTAATCGTGTGCTCGACTGTGGTGTGGACGGTTTAAAATTACACCCTTTACATATTGTTGAAGGTAGTATTATGGCAAAAGCGTGGCGGGCTGGGCGGCTTCCAGTATTATCATTAGATGAATATGTCGATATTGCTGGCGATATCATTCGCCAAACTCCAGCCAATATTTTGTATCATCGCATATCAGCTAATGCCAGAAAACCAACTTTACTCGCCCCTGATTGGTGTGAAAACCATTGGCAATCGATGAATGCTGTTGATCACAATTTACGCCAGTTTGGTGCTCAAGGTAGTGCTATTGGTGATAGTTACTTTTTTAAATCATAAGTGGATTTAATGATTATGAAAAAGGACATCCTTTCATTTATCCACTTCGCCTTTTTATTAATAATTATTAATTTATTTTCAACCAATAAATATGAATGGATGATTTTTACAGGTGATCCAGACAACCTTTGCACGTTACCATTAGGTGGAAGAAATAGTGAAGACATTTTTCTTATCCTTACCATTCCCTTAATTTTGAGTTTATTTTTTATAAAAAATAGAAAAATAAGATATATCTATTTGTCCCTTGCTATTCTCTATTGTTTTTGGTCATTCTTTTTACGTTTTCAATGGTGCTAACAATTTCATTTAAAATTATTATAGTTTGAGAGATTATCAATAGCGTAACGCACCCACACTAAGAATAAAACCAAACTATAATGGTATAGACTCTTGAATTATTTTTACAAATGACAGTATGCTTATTCAACTGCCACTATGACCCAAATTTTACAGCAAATTTGGGTCTATAAAAATCAAACTTTGCACCCAAATAAATACTAAGTATATAATACGCCTTTCAAACTTGAGACAATCTGCATGCAACTGGCTTTTTGTATTTATAAATATTTTCCTTTTGGTGGTTTGCAACGTGATTTTTTGCAAATAGCCAAAGCTTGTCAAAATCGAGGACATAATGTTCGTGTTTATGTCATGGATTGGCAAGGCGATGTACCTTGTGGGTTTGACATTATTTGGGTACCTAAAAAGGGCTTATCCAACCATAGTCGTAATCAATCTTATTACTATTGGGTGAAGGATCATTTACAAGCAAATCCTGTTGATTGTGTAGTTGGCTTTAATAAAATGCCTGATTTGGATGTTTATTTTGCAGGTGATACTTGTTATGCCGAAAAGGTTTCACACAAGGGCTTTTTGTATAAATTGTCAAAACGCTGTAAGCACTATTTAGCTTTCGAAGATGCGGTATTTAATCAACATAGCCAAACCAAAGTTATGGTACTAACAAAACAGCAAATTAGTGATTTTGAGCACTATTATCATACTGATCCGTCTCGATTTTACCTTTTGCCACCCGGTATTGCGCAAGATCGCCAATACAATTATGAGTCGCTAGCTAAAGGTAAGCAATTTAGGCAAGCAAATCAAATTGATGAACATAATTTTGTGATTGTGCAAATTGGATCAGATTTTAAGCGTAAGGGAGTAGATCGTTCTTTAACCGCCATTGCCGCACTACCTTGCGATTTAAAACAAAAAGTGACTTTTTTAGTAGTGGGGCAGGATAATCCCGAAGCTTATCAAAAACTGGCTAAGCAACTCGGCATTGAGTATCAAGTACGTTTTTTTGCAGGCCGTAATGATATCCCTGACTTTTTATTTGCGGCAGATTTGCTATTGCACCCTGCAAGACAAGAAGCTGCTGGTATGGTGCTTATTGAAGGGTTAGCCGCTGGAGTGCCAGTGATTGTGTCAAGCACTTCGGGCTATGCTTATCATATTGATGATGCCAATGCTGGGGTGATCCTTGCCGAACCTTTTGTACAAGCAGATCTCAATCAAGCGTTGCAAAATGCCATAACAAACCACGATCAGTTATTAACATGGCACAACAATGCAATACATTATGGTAAAACGGCTGATTTATATCATTTAGCCCAGCGTGCCGCAGATATTATTTTAGGTTGTGATCATTATGAATGAGTTGAAGTTAAAATGCCCTTTTGATGCTTTGTGGAAAAATAAAGATCCGTTTGCGGAAGTTGAGTTAATATCAGGCAAAGTCTATCGAGCGGTTAAGCAACGTAAGACGTTGAATTTTGAGCTTGGTGATGAATCGTATTTTATTAAAATTCATCGTGGTACAACCATTAAAGAGATTGTGAAGAATCTTATTTCGTTACGTTTACCTGTTTTAGATGCTAAGCAAGAGTGGGATGCGATTGAGCGTTTGGAGCAAGTTGGCGTTAATACGATGGATGGGCGAGCATTTGGTCGTAAGGGGCTAAATCCGCTGACTCGTCATTCGTTTATTGTGACAAGAGATCTTAACCCGACTGTGAGTTTAGAAGATTTTACTAAGCCATGGTTAACTAATCCACCTAGCTATCATATAAAGCGTTGTTTAGTGATTTATTTGGCAAAAATGGTTGCCCAAATGCATGCGGCTGGGGTTAATCATCGTGATTGTTATTTGTGTCACTTTTTGCTTGATATTCCGCTTTTTGAAAATCATCAGCAAATAAAATTATCGGTGATTGATTTACACCGTGCTCAACTCCGTAAAACAGTTCCTGTTCGTTGGCGTGATAAAGATTTAATTGGGCTTTATTTTTCAGCCATGAATATTGGGCTAACTGATCGTGATATTTGGCGTTTTTTGAAAGTGTATTTTAATCAACCTTTAAAAACGATTTTGCGTAATGAAGCTAAGTTAATTGCTAGTACGCATCAAAAAGTTGAACGAATTCGTAAAAGGACAGAAAAGTATCATCTTTAACAATAAGGATACGCTATGTTTATTGAACAAATTGATATTTCCGGATTTAAAGGTATTAGTCAACTATCTTTAAAATTAAATGCAAGTTCTAGCGTACTAATGGGTGAAAATCGTTGGGGGCGGTCAAGTTTAATCAGCGCTTTGCAATTGTTATCACTAGATAACAAGTTTTATCAATTTGTCGATTCCGATTTTTATCATGATCAATACCAATGTTATGGCGATAATATTATTATTAAAATCACTTATTGCCAATCACACTTACATGAATTAAATAATCAAGATTATCAACCATTACGCTCAGTTTCGTATCAATCACACCAAGATAATCTGCATCGTATCACTTATCAAATTTCTGCCAATAAACAAAATAACCAAATTATAACACAACATAAATTGCTCAATGCACAAGGCAATCCCTTTAATATAGAAAACGAAAAATCATTAATTGCAACATTAATCAAACTAAATCCAGTAATGACACTTAAAAATGCAATTAATCCTGAGCAATTAACTGTTACTAACGAACCATTATCCGAACACTACATTAGCCAACTTTCAAACCAACTAAAAGCCCATTCAGCCGAATTAACCCAAGATGAATTAGCTCGAGGCCTACAAGCCGCACGCTCATTATTAGAGTATTATTTTGTCGATCAAGCACACCGCAATCATTACAAACAAAAAAATGCCAAAAGTACACCAAGATCAGAAGATTGGAATGTTTTGGAACAAATTAATGATGTATTGGATAATCTTGATAATGATTATTTACGAACGGTATTTTTAGGAATTTTCGGCTCTATTATTGATGCTAAAGGGAATTATTCACTTTCACAAAGTTCAATGCCTATTTTAATTTTAGAAGAGCCTGAAAGTTTGTTACATCCAATCATTTTATCAGTTGCATTTCGCTTACTAAAAAACTTCCCTACACAAAAAATTATCACGTCTAACTCAAGTGATCTGGTATCGTTATTTTCATTAGAAAACCTTTATCGTTTAATTCGTCTGCCAGATAAAATTATTGCCAAATACATTGAACCTAATTCATTAAGCGTTAGTGATAGTCGTCGTATTGCGTTTCATATTCTTTATCGCCGATCAAATGCCTTATTTGCACGATGTTGGTTGTTAGTCGAGGGCGAAACCGAAGTGTGGTTGTTACGTGAACTAGCAGAACAAAGTGGTTATCATCTGAGTTCAGAGGGCGTTCAGCTTATTGAGTTTGCTCAGTGTGGTTTAAAACCGCTTATAAAATATGCCAATAAAATGGGAATTCATTGGTATGTAATTACTGATGGGGATATGGCGGGTAAAAAATATGCCGATACAGTAAAATCGTTATGTGGTGAAGATAAAAACCCTAATGATTACTTAACGGTTTTACCTGCGCGAGACATTGAAAACTTTTTATTCAAACATGGTTTTAGTCATGTCTATAAACTTGCCGCTTATAATACAACACAGCATATTGATCTGCCTGTACATCAAATTATTCAAAAAGCAATTCATAAAAGTTCAAAACCTGATCTTGCGATTGCCATTTGTGATGATGCAAAATCACGTGGTATAAACGCTATACCGCGTTTGCTAATGGATACTTTTTCGAGAATTATTAGTTCATCTAAAGGGTTAGTTTAGATAATTACATTTTGAAAAATATTTAAAATCGCTATCAAGAAGATAAAACTATTCCGCCAATATAAATCGGCGGAATAAAATAAAAATTAATGCTATTTGGAGATTCGTTTATATTTAGCACGTTTAGGCTCTAATGCTTCAGCACCTAATGTGCGCTTTTTCCATTCTTCGTATTCGGTAAAGTTACCTTCAAAGAATTCAACATGTCCTTCGTCTTGATAATCCAAAATATGGGTCGCAATACGATCTAAAAACCAACGGTCATGCGAAATCACTAAAGCACAACCCGGAAACTCTAATAATGCGTTTTCAAGCGCACGTAGCGTTTCAACATCTAAATCATTGGTTGGTTCATCGAGTAGTAATACATTACCACCCACTTGCAATAATTTAGCTAAATGTACACGCCCACGTTCACCACCTGAAAGTTCACCTACACGCTTTTGCTGATCAACACCTTTAAAGTTAAAACGACCAACATAAGCACGACTTGGTATTTCAAAATTGCCAATACGCATAATATCTTGACCGTTTGAAATTTCGTCCCAAACTGTTTTTTTGTCGTCCATACTGTCACGGAACTGATCAACTGATGCAAGTTGCACTGTTTCACCCAAAGTAATCGTGCCTGAATCAGGTTGTTCTTTGCCTGATAGCATTCTAAATAGGGTTGATTTCCCTGCTCCATTTGGACCAATAATGCCAACAATTGCCCCTTTAGGAATACTAAAAGATAAGTTATCAATCAGCACACGATCGCCATACGATTTAGTTAGATTGCTTACTTCAATCACTTTATCGCCTAAACGTTGTCCAGCTGGAATAAAGAGCTCGTTAGTTTCGTTACGTTTTTGGTAATCGTTACTGTTGAGTTCTTCAAAGCGAGCTAGACGGGCTTTGCTTTTTGCTTGGCGACCTTTTGGATTTTGTCGTACCCACTCGAGTTCTTTTTCGATCGATTTACGACGTGCCGATTCGGTCGAGGCTTCTTGTGCTAAACGCTGATCTTTTTGTTCAAGCCAAGATGAATAGTTGCCTTCCCATGGAATACCTTCACCACGGTCAAGCTCTAAAATCCAACCAGCTACGTTGTCTAGAAAGTAGCGATCGTGAGTTACTGCAACAACCGTACCTTCGTAGTCATGTAAGAATCGTTCTAACCATGCTACCGATTCGGCATCTAAGTGGTTGGTCGGTTCATCCATTAATAACATATCAGGCTTTTCAAGTAATAATTGACAAATTGCTACTCGACGGCGTTCACCACCTGATAAATTTTCAATTTTCGCATCCCAATCAGGTAAACGTAGTGCGTCAGCGGCTCGCTCTAACTGGTTATCAAGATTATGAGCATCTTGCGATTGAATAATGGCTTCAAGCTCTGCTTGTTCTTTGGCTAATTTGTCAAAATCGGCATCAGGATCAGCATAAGCGGCATAGACTTCGTCTAATCGAGCTAGCGCTTTTTTCGCATCACCAACTGCTTGCTCTACAGCTTCGCGTACAGTTTGTTTAGGATCTAATTTCGGTTCTTGGGGTAAATAACCAATTTTAATATCAGGTTGTGGGCGTGCTTCGCCTTCAATTTCGGTATCAACACCCGCCATAATTCGTAGTAAAGTGGATTTACCCGCTCCATTTAAACCGAGTACACCAATTTTTGCACCTGGAAAAAAACTTAAAGAAATATCTTTTAAAATATAGCGTTTAGGGGGAACAATCTTCCCTACGCGATTCATGGTATAAACATATTGCGCCATAAAACATCATCCGTTAATTTTGTTTAAAAATAGCAAACCATATCAGTTGCTATATAATTGATGGCATATATTGTAATGATTCTGAGCATCGGGTCTAGGGTTATTTTTGAGAATATAGGTAAATCAATATTCGCTATACACAAAACTTAATGTAGGACTTGTATATGCATATTCATGCTTCGCCACAATGACCATAATGGTAACGGTGAAAAAATAGGAATAATTTCTAATCTAACGCCTACGCTTTTAAGAGGGTACACATACCGACACCATCTCTGGAAATCAAAAGATAGACATAACACCCTTATAGATAACCTTTAGCATGTAATAGAGATACCCAGAAATTTTTGTATCCCTCAACTCAATAATGTCATAGTCCAGTTGATCATTAAAAACCGTTTTCCCATTTATTAGTTAGCTATCAATTTAAAAATGACTTTTAAATTTGATAGCATTTATTTAACCTATAACGACTGATAAATATCCAAGACTAATATGATCAAAATAAAATGCGACGTTAAAGTAAAAAATAACTTTTATGTTAAGCTTTGTAAGACTTGCGCTAATTAATCTGGTTGTGGAAAAAATAAAGAAATAGATTTAATATCTATAAGAAAAAGGCTTTATAAAAAGCATAATCATTTTCAAATACTCGTAATAGACAACAACATTAGTTGCCCATTACGGTTTTAGTGATTATTTTATAGCACTATACTACTCACTATCCTTTAAGGTACTACACAGACTACCCTGTGGGTTGTGAACAATGAAATATTATTAATACGTCTGAACATCCTCAAATCTTGGAGTGACACACATAAACCAATAAGATAATCATCAATTAATGACTGGCTACAAAACAAACAGAGCAATAATCCTATTTTAAACATCGATTTGATTTATAAAGTTTTTATGGTAAATTTTCACCTCGACAAAATGTTTGAGAGGACTGACCACGATCGAGGCTATAGTGATCACCATTAATCCAACTGTTTAGAGGCGTTCCATCAACAGCAAAAGGCTTATCGGCTCGGTACATTTCAGATGTCCAAATATAACTCCCACCGTTATGATATCGGTAGACGCTTCCCCATTCTCCTAGAAATGTACCTAAATCACGGGAAGGTCTATATGTCCTTGGTGTAGGAAGTGTAGCAGTACCTTCTGGTAAATCAGCATCAAGTGAATTAATTAATTCATTCCTTCTATACATATATTTTTGTCGCCAAGATTTTCCTGTGTCAGAAAAATCATTAACTTGTTCTCGTGTTGTTGCTGGTATTGCATGACCATCAATAATTTTACGACATTCATCAAACGCCACGTACTCACGATCAAAGTTAATAAAACCGCTACTTTTATAATCCTTCCTATGATCAACAAGAATTGCCCATTTTTTAGGTATCGGAAGAGTCACTTTACCAATATTTTTCCAACTGTTACCGTTATCTTCTGTGTACTCCATATTAATGGTTAATGGAGTCTTCGGTTTAAGACGACTATTATAAACAACCTGACAACCTTTCCCCAATTCTTTATTTCCGTTTCCTGATAAAGTTACCCAATTATTGATATTGCTAGCATCAAGTCTACAACGGTATTTTGACTGTTCATTCCCTGAACCTATTAAGTCAAACTTAATCCCTTTGAAACCAGTGATAGGTCGAAATGACTCGGCTATAAATCCTACACGAAATCGATTAACCTCCTTATAACCAGCACCACTCCATAATGCCGAGTTATAGCCTTTAGGATATTTAGTTATATCACTAGCCTTTGAATAAACATCAAGACCATCTGGCCGAGCGTAGCACAATTTTGGACCACCTGAAAGCATAAATTGGTAAGTTATTTTGGGTTTGCTACCATAATAATTTTTATTGGGAATGCCATACTTAGTCGTTGCGGCGATATCTTGTGCACTCAACTCTAAAGTATAAGGCCCCCCACATAGTGTCAACTCCTGATGTAAATCACTCACAACTTGAGAACCATCTTTCCAAGTTGCAGTTAACGTACCACCGACGGTAAAATTATCAGTAATTGAAGCATCACCATCATCATCCGCCACTTGCAAGTTAGAAATTGTATGTGCTTGTCCATCAGCAGTAACCAAAGCAATAACATCTGAAAACTTTGTACCAAAAGGGACAGTTAACGGTTTTCCTCCATTCGAGATTGAACCATTAACTCCAATTTGTATTAGCTCGCCAGTGTTTTCTTGACTTGGCATCATAAAACCTAGCAACTCATCTAAATTTTTTAGTTTATTACCGACTTGATCATTCTGAGACGTTTTAAATTGTAGATAAGGCGCACTCCCTTCAATCACCTTTGTTGTGGTTGCGGATAAGGCAATAACATTACCCGATATCATTATACCCAACGTAGCAATTATAGTTCCATAAGCATAATGTTTGACATGTAAACTTGACGATATAATTCGTAAAATTTGGCCAAAAAACTTAGCTATTTTTAAAATAAACATTCGAGGTTGTTCAAAAGCTAACTTATTGCTTTTGTATATTTTATTATTCATAACTTCCATTTTTAATTACTTTTTCCTATAAAAAATCATTTGCATCCAAATCATAACTACTGATAAAACACAAATTTGATCATATTTATTATATTATGTTAATTTTATGTAAAAAATAACTTTTTTGTTAAGATTTGTAAACATGTGATTAAATGAGTCTGATTATTAAAAATAATATATAACTATATGAAAATTATATTAAATAATAAGAAATAGACTGATTTTATAGTTTTAAATATTAGGTACCAATTTTGTAAAAAATAATCATCAAATTATTCATCATTGCATGTTGATGGGAATCGTTAACCTTATATTTTTGATACTAAAAAGTGGGAACATACCATTACTGTAAACAATGCGAGTAAGTTCTATAATTAACTTACTCGTAATAACCCCTGTAACTTTAAAAGTTACAGAGTCAAACTATTTGCTGAACAAATAAAACAAATTTAACTACGGCTTGACACAAGCAGCTCTAAGTTTATTATTAGTTGATTTAGAATCATATAAATCTCCATCCCCCAAATCGACTCGAATTGGTTCTCCTTTGTATGTATCAATTGCCCAATACCAATCTTGAGGATGATTAGTTTCCCAGTCATCAAGACCTAAATAGTGATCAGGATTGTTAAATAAGGTTCCCCATTCATTAAATAACCCACCAATCCACTTGCCATTACTGCTACGATAACTCAATTGACGGCGATAATTATTGATATTTCTTCCAGGAATACCTCCTGTCCAAATATCATCATTATTTGCATTAGTATAATCTGCAACACTTGGCACTCGGTATCCAATTCGGTTACAGTAATTTTTTGCATCTTGCACAGATGCATTAATATTAGCCCCTTGGGCTATATACCATCTTTCAATTTTAAAGCTATAC
This sequence comes from Gilliamella sp. ESL0232, assembly GCF_013346885.1. Classification (NCBI taxonomy): domain Bacteria; kingdom Pseudomonadati; phylum Pseudomonadota; class Gammaproteobacteria; order Orbales; family Orbaceae; genus Gilliamella; species Gilliamella sp. ESL0232. Next base: position 10,667 of record NZ_JAAEDW010000004.1, read on the forward strand.
AAGACGTTACTTTTGGCTCTATCTGAATAAAGCTTAAACGTAGAAGGGCTAAAGTTTTTATTAGCACTACTGTTTACTGGTCCTTTTAGTACTATCTTTAAAGCTACATCTCGTGAGCCTTTTCCCCAACCTGGTGTTATTGCAGATGATAAAGCTAAACTAACTCCACTCCCTGATTCCGGGAATACTCTAGCGCCATTAGCTGAGATAATCTCTTCGGGCGTTACGTTTGCTAATAATAAATAAAAATAAACATTATTTGTTCCTGTCGATGGGAAATTACGTTGTGGATTGTTTATATCTTGTGGTACAAATCCTTTTCCTTTTACCCAATCAGGACCATCTAAATCTTTATATTCAGTATTATTACTGGAATCGTTTGATAAATTAGGTTGAGCATAACAAACCGATGGTGCACTTGGTTTAAAATAATATGAATGGGAACTCTGTTTATAAACAGTTTTATTCGGAATACCATAACGTGTCAACAACGTTAAAGATTCTCCTGTAGTAATAAATAATCGATATGGTGCTTTACAAGCATCCAACTTGTACGATGGATTTTTTTTTACTTCTGCTGTTATATTTTTGTTTGCATCGTACCATTCTAGAGATAACTTTCCATTTGCCAAAATATCACCATCACCATCATCATCTCCCCAATAATGATATGGGGCATCCATCAATTTTTGAATATCTATTTGTGGGTAAGTACTATTTCCATCTATTGGGACAAAAGTTTGAATATCACGAATAGATTCTGAATTTCCCGATAGTATGATTGGTTTTTGGCTACTTGATGTATCTTCTTGAGAGGTAATCAATCGACCATCAGATAATTTTATACTGAGTAAAGGTTCGGATGAATTTATATGGGTTCTACCTCCATCAAGAGTAATATAAGGACCACTTCCATGGATCTCTTTTGATGTAATCGCAGATAATGCAGTAGATTTAAAGGACACTATCAAACCTAATAATGCCAATATAATTCCAAACAAATAACGTCTGACAGTCAAGATAGGCATTACTAATGTCTTTTGGATATGCATCTTTGCCATTTTTATTAAAAAAATCGTTTTTGACCATAACGACAAACATGAAGAATTAATTGTAAGATGGGAATAACTAAAATTTAGTGATAAATGTTCAAAATGTGACAGTTTTGTAAAGCTGTGCTTTGTCCAGTTCATTATATTAATACCTTTTCCATATTTCAAGTTTTACTGCACTGTTTTTTATAAAAATTAATTACTTTTATTTTAAATATTTTCGTTGTTCATGCGAAAAAAGAGTTATCATTTTTACATAACTATAATGAACAACACCATTAAGAAAAGCTCGAAGGAATTACTCTTCATAGCTAAAAAAATCCTTAAAAACTCACAAGGCGGTTAATTTCGCTTTTTTATGTCTATTTATTACAGTTTTTCGCAAATTACTGTAAACAATGCGAGTAAGTTCTATAATTAACTTACTCGTAATAACCCCTGTAACTTTAAAAGTTACAGAGTCAAACTATTTGCTGAACAAATAAAACAAATTTAACTATGGCTTGACACAAGCAGCTCTAAGTTTATTATTAGTTGATTTAGAATCATATAAATCTCCATCCCCCAAATCGATTCGAATTGGTTCTCCTTTGTATGTATCAATTGCCCAATACCAATCTTGAGGATGACTAGTTTCCCAGTCATCAAGACCTAAATAGTGATTAGGATTGTTAAATAAGGTTCCCCATTCATTAAATAGCCCACCAATCCACTTGCCATTACCGCCGCGATAGCTTAATTGACGGCGATAACCATTGATATTTCTTCCAGGAATACCTCCTGTCCAAATATCATCATTATTTGCATTAGTATAATCTGCAACACTTGGCATTCGGTATCCAATTCGGTTACAGTAATTTTTTGCATCTTGCACAGATGCATTAATATTAGCCCCTTGGGCTATATACCATCTTTCAATTTTAAAGCTATACAAGACGTTACTTTTGGCTCTATCTGAATAAAGCTTAAATGTAGAGGGACTAAAGTTTTTATTAGCACTACTGTTTACTGGTCCTTTTAGTACTATCTTTAAAGCTACATCTCGTGAACCTCTTCCCCAACCTGGTGTTATTGCAGATGATAAAGCTAAACTAACTCCACTCCCTGATTCCGGAAATACTCTAGCGCCATTAGCTGAGATAATCTCTTCGGGCGTTACGTTTGCTAATAATAAATAAAAATAAACATTATTTGTTCCTGTCGATGGGAAATTACGTTGTGGATTGTTTATATCTTGTGGTACAAATCCTTTTCCTTTTACCCAATCAGGACCATCTAAATCTTTGTATTCAGTATTATTACTGGAATCGTTTGATAAATTAGGTTGAGCATAACAAACCAATGGCGCACTTGGTTCAAAATAATCAGGATTCGATATCCATATCCATAAATCAACTGAACCTGCATCTCCGTCTGTACCATATTTTAGACACGGGTTTTCGAACGACGGTAATATTATGGCATCACTACGATGATTTTTTACGCGACCATTTTTACTAGTTAATGCTTCTAAACTCCATGAATATGGCAATAATAACACGCCCAACACCAACAAGAGTTTTCGGGGTAATTTGAGAGATAATTTGGAAAATATAAATGAGTTTCGTGCAAAAACTCGGCGAAGAGGATTATTTAATAAATTTAAATCGTAGGTTTGCCAGTGCTTGTGCCTTGTGCCTTGTGCCAGAAATGATAATGCATTATTGTCTACCTGTCAAGTAATATTTTGTTTTATTTAGATTTTTTATAATTGTCTGCTTATTTAATAAGCTTGTTTTCCTATAACGGTAAAAGTATAGCCGTTTAAAAAATAGTTGGCTAGTTTTTTCGTGTTTTTTTGTAAAAAAATACAAATGAAATAGTCCTGTTTGGCGGCGACCCTAGTTCTGTCATTAGCGTATTTTGACACTGCAAAAAAACAAGCATATTGACCTTATAGTGGTGTGTTTTTTTGCTCTAAAATCGCTCAGGTAGACCATTGATTTTATTGGATTTTTTATTTTGTTTTTGGTTAAATCAATTGTCTATAGCGAGCTAAGATATTATGGTATCGTGATTTCAGACGTACTGTTTTTTGTAAATAAATTAATAATAGTGATCACGTCCGAAATCTGACCAACTAAAATAGACCATTACTTTCAACCACGATAGCGCAACCTATTAAAATAGCCAATCACAGTTATTTTGTTTTGTTTTTAGGTAAAGGTAAATATTTGGTGCCGACATGTAACATTTCGTCAGGATTTGTTTTGTTATATAATTTAGTTGCCGCCTTAATTTATCTTCAATGGATTTTTCAATTTTAACTAGGTGTTTAATACCATAACTAATCGTTTTATAACGTTTGTTCTTACTGGTTAAAGGCACAAACAAATTTAATCGGGCTTTTTTTAGCACGCTATAAATGGTCGGGCGACTGACCATAAAACGTTTAGCCAAATCAGTGATGGTTTTTTTTCTTTATGATATAAACGCCATATCTCTTGTCTGTGATAAGGCGTTAATTTTGTTTTACGTATATTCATTACCATATTTTCTCAGATTTACTGTAAATAATGCGAATAAATCCTACACATGAAGTATAAACAACTTAATGTTTTCCTACAATTAAACTTATCATAGTTCAAAAAATATCCTCTATATTTATCTTAATTCATACAGAGAATATTGCTCGTTATTTTATAAAAACGTAAAAAGTTGCTCTTTAGGTAAGCGTGATTTTGGTCGATGCGCATTGCCGTCATTTTCGGCTCGATAGCCTAATGTAGCAACAACAATACTTTTAAGTCCTTTGCTTTTGAGATCTAAAATCTCGTCCATTTTTTGGGTATCATATCCTTCAATTGCCGTTGAATCAATACCAATTGCTGCTGCTGCAAAAAGCAGTTGCCCCAATGCTAGATAAGCTTGTTTACTTTCCCAACATTGTTGCGATTCAATGGTTGCACTATTGAGCTTTACAAAGTGCCTACGACCTTGATCTTGTGCTTGTTTAAGATCGGCTGAAGGGTATCTACCGTCTTTATCTTCTTGATTGAGTAGATTAACTAAATGGGCGTCGTCTAATGGTGTTTTAATACAAAAGACAATCGTATGCGAAGCGCCAGTCACCCTTGGTTGATTAAATTCAAGTATAGCTGGTAAAATTTTATTCTTTACCTCGTTGTTCTCGATAACATAAAAATGCCATGGTTGTGAGTTAACTGATGATGGGCTGTTTCTTAAAACAGTTAATAATTGTTCAATCTTATCGGCAGGAATTTTTTTTGTTGGATCATAATGTTTGGTAGTGTAGCGTTTTTGAGAAATATCAACTATGTTCATTATTATGCCCTCGTGAGTTATTCTTTTCACCATTATAATTCGGTTCTATTATGTCTCAACTTATTATTTTAATAGATTTGTCAAATAGTAAAGCAATCTTTAATTAGTATTGAGTACTTTATTTTAATAAAAATAGAACATATTTAGATTGACTACAAATAATCATTGACACCACTGATATCATTTGGTAAAAATAACATCAGTTTTTGTCTGTATTAATTACAATTCAAATAGAGATTTTTTTATGTTTGTTAACTATTTATCACTCGACCTCAGCCTCCTCCTCGCATTAACTTGCGCGGATAGCTTGTGTGTGGAGTAAAAAGAAGTAGTTAAATAAACAACTCAACAAATTAACAAGAACCCGCGCTAAAGTGCGGGTTTTTTGTTTTTTTAACTTGAAATACCGAGATAGCGCTAAAATATATAAAAGGAAAAACAATGAGCGATCAAGTCATTATTTTTGATACAACGTTACGCGATGGTGAACAAGCATTACAAGCAAGTTTGAGCGTTAAAGAAAAGTTACAAATAGCGCTTGCTTTGGAGCGAATGCGGGTCGATGTGATGGAAGTTGGCTTTCCTGTTTCATCTCCCGGTGATTTTGAATCAGTTCAAACGATTGCTAAGACCATTAAAGATAGCTGTGTTTGTGCATTGTCTCGTTGTGTTGATAAAGATATTGATGTTGCTGCCGAGGCATTAAAAGTTGCAGATCAGTTTCGAATTCATACTTTTATGGCAACATCAACCTTACATGTTAAGGATAAATTAAAAATGACATTTGATGATGTCATTGAAAGAGCTGTGCACTGTATTAAACGTGCACGTAATTATACTAATGATGTGGAGTTTTCTTGTGAAGATGCAGGCCGTACCCCAATTGATAACTTATGTCGTATCGTTGAAGCAGCAATTAAAGCAGGGGCAAGAACGATCAATATTCCAGATACTGTCGGTTATACTGTCCCTTATCAATTTGGTGGCATTATTCGTACCCTATTTGAACGTGTCCCGAACATTGATCAAGCGATTATCTCTGTTCATTGTCATGATGACTTGGGCATGTCGGTGGCTAACTCGATTAGCGCGGTTCAAGAAGGTGCTCGGCAAATTGAAGGTGCGATGAATGGTTTAGGCGAACGTGCGGGTAATACCGCACTTGAAGAAGTTATTATGGCGATTAAAGTTCGTCAAAATATCTTAAATGTTCACACAAATATCAATCACCAAGAGATTTATCGTACCAGCCAAATTGTTAGCCAAATTACTAATATGCCAATTCCGGGTAATAAAGCAATTATTGGTAGTAACGCTTTTGCCCACTCCTCAGGAATTCATCAAGATGGGGTTTTAAAAAATCGTGAAACTTACGAAATTATGACCCCTGAATCAATCGGATTAAATCAAATCCAATTAAATTTAACCTCTCGTTCAGGACGAGCCGCCGTTAAACATCGTTTAGAAGAACTTGGTTATCACGATAAAGATTATAACGTAGATCAAGTCTATGAGGCATTTTTAGAATTAGCTGATAAAAAAGGCCAAGTATTCGATTATGATTTAGAGGCATTAATATTTATCAATCAATTAAAAGATGAAAAAGAACATTATGTTTTGGATTATTTTAATGTTCAATCAGGTTCGACGGTTGTTTCAACCGCTTCGGTTAGCTTGTTAATTGGTGATAAAAAGTATTCTGATGCAGCAACAGGTAATGGCCCCGTTGATGCTGTTTATCAAGCTATCAACCGTATTACTGGCGAGCCTATTTCGATTGTAAAATATCAGTTAGCTTCTAAAGGACAAGGTGAAAATGCTTTAGGACAAGTTGATATTGTTGCCGAATATAAAGGTCGTAAGTTCCATGGTGTTGGGCTTGCAACCGACATTGTTCACTCATCGGCTTTGGCTTTAATTAATGTATTGAACAATGTGTATAGAGCAAATCAAGTTGCACAAGAAAAACAAAAATTACATCATGACTAAAAAATAATTTGTTTTGCCGTTTAACAGCAAAACATGAAAATTAATTTAGATTGTAAAGGAATAAAAAATGTCACAAAACTACCATATTGCAGTACTTCCCGGCGACGGTATTGGCCCAGAAGTAATGAGACAAGCCTATAAAGTATTAGATGTTATCCGCCAAAAGTATCAACTTTCTATTACTACTAGTGAATATGATGTGGGCGGCGCAGCAATTGATATTCATGGTTGCCCATTACCTAATGAAACACTTGAAGGCTGTGAAAAAGCTGACGCTATTTTATTTGGTTCAGTGGGTGGTCCTAAATGGTCTAATTTGCCACCTGAAAAGCAACCTGAACGTGGTGCGTTATTGCCACTACGTAAACACTTCAAATTATTTGCTAATATGCGCCCTGCTCGTTTGTATCAAGGCTTAGAAGATCTTTGTCCATTACGCACCGATATTGCAGAGCGTGGATTTGATATTTTATGTATGCGAGAATTAACTGGCGGTATTTATTTTGGATTACCTAAAGGACGTGAAGGTAGTGGTGCTCAAGAAAAAGCATTTGATACTGAAGTTTATCATCGTTTTGAGATAGAGCGTATTGCAAAAATGGGGTTTGAAGCCGCACGTTTACGTCGCAAAAAAGTAACTTCAATTGATAAAGCCAACGTATTACAAACTTCAATTTTGTGGCGTGAGGTGGTTAATGAAGTAGCTAAAAACTATCCTGATATCGAACTTGAGCATATGTATATCGATAATGCCACAATGCAACTTGTTAAAGATCCGTCTCAATTCGATGTTATTTTATGCTCAAATTTATTTGGAGATATATTATCCGATGAATGTGCCATGATAACTGGTTCAATGGGGATGTTGCCTTCTGCTAGTCTTAATGAACAAGGCTTTGGCTTATATGAACCTGCTGGTGGTAGCGCACCTGACATTGCTGGTAAAAATATTGCTAATCCTGCAGCACAAATTTTGTCATTAGCTTTGTTAGTCCGTTATAGCTTTAAACGTGATGATATTGCCTCAGCTATCGAAACAGCAGTAAATAAAGCATTAGAGCAAGGCTATCGTACTATCGATCTTGCACAAAAAGAACAACCCGTTTCAACTGATGAAATGGGAGACATTATTTGTAAGCTTATTTAGTTGAATTAGCTATGTAAAATGTGTAGTAAAAAGATACTCAAGTATGCAAAATAAACTGCTACTTGTATCCTTTTTAATCCAATTAATTATAGGATTAGTAAATAATGTCAAAGTTTAAAACTAATACCAGTTGTAAAAAATAATAAGGAATCTGCAATGTCAAAAACACTGTATCAGAAATTATATGATGCACATGTCGTTTACGAAGCGCCAAACGAGACGCCTATTTTATATATCGATCGCCATTTAGTTCATGAAGTCACCTCTCCACAGGCCTTTGATGGCTTACGTGCAATGAATCGTAAAGTTCGCCAGCCCAATAAGACTTTTGCAACTATGGATCATAACACTTCAACCAAAAGTAATGATTTAAGTGCCTGTAGCGAAATGGCTCGCATTCAGTTAACCGAACTGGCAAAAAATGCCAAAGAGTTTGGTGTTTCGTTATATGATTTACAAAGCCCATTACGTGGTATTGTCCATGTAGTCGGCCCTGAGCAAGGTATGACTTTACCGGGTATGACTATTGTGTGTGGTGATTCGCACACTGCTACACATGGCGCATTTGGTGCATTAGCTTTTGGTATTGGTACTTCCGAAGTTGAGCATGTGTTAGCAACTCAAACCTTAAAACAAGGTCGTGCTAAAACCATGAAAATTGAAGTTAAAGGGCAAGTTGTTGACGGCATTACCGCTAAAGATATTATTTTAGCTATCATTGGCAAAACAACCAGTGCCGGCGGTACAGGTCATGTAGTTGAATTTTGTGGTGATGCGATTAAATCATTATCAATGGAAGGACGTATGACGTTGTGTAATATGGCAATTGAAATGGGAGCTAAAGCTGGCATAATTGCACCAGATGAAGTGACTTTTGAGTACTTAAAAGGTCGTCAATTTTCACCAAAAGGTGAAGACTTCGACAAAGCGGTTGCTTATTGGAAAACGCTAAAAACCGACGAAGGTGCACATTTTGATACAGTTGTGACGTTAGAAGGAAAAGATATCGCCCCACAGGTCACTTGGGGTACTAATCCTGGTCAAGTTACATCAATTGATGCAACAGTACCTAATCCTAATGATTTTGCTGATCCTATTGAAAAACACTCTGCTGAGCGTGCATTAGCTTATATGGGATTAACCGCTGGTACCAAAATGACTGATATTAAGATCAATAAAGTATTTATTGGTTCTTGTACAAACTCACGTATAGAAGATTTACGAGCTGCTGCCCAAATTGCTAAAGGCCGTAAAGTGGCTGAAGGTGTACAAGCATTAGTTGTACCCGGTTCAGGACCAGTGAAAGAACAAGCTGAAGCCGAAGGATTAGATAAGATTTTTATTGATGCAGGATTTGAATGGCGCTTACCGGGTTGCTCTATGTGTCTTGCAATGAACGATGATAAATTAGCACCGGGAGATCGCTGTGCATCAACTAGCAACCGTAATTTTGAAGGTCGCCAAGGACGTGATGCTAGAACACATTTAGTTAGTCCTGCTATGGCAGCAGCCGCAGCTATTACTGGTCATTTTACAGATATTCGCAAACCATTTTAAGGAGAGACTTGTCATGGCAAAATTTACAAAACATACTGGGCTAGTCGTTCCTTTGGATGCGGCTAATGTTGATACAGATGCAATCATTCCAAAACAGTTTTTACAGAAAGTAACACGCACTGGATTTGGTAAACATGCCTTTCATGAATGGCGCTTTTTAGATGATGCTGGCGAGCAGCCTAACCCTGAATTTGTCTTGAATAAACCCCGCTATAAAGGTGCTAGCATTTTATTAACACGTGAAAATTTTGGTTGCGGTTCTTCTCGTGAACATGCTCCATGGGCACTTGCTGATTATGGATTTAAAACCATTATTGGTTCAAGTTTTGCCGATATTTTTTATAATAACTCATTTAACAATCAGTTATTACTGGTTAATTTATCCGAAGAGGATATTGATGAGCTATTTAAAATTGTCGAAGCCAATGAAGGCATTGAATTTACCATCGATTTAGTTAATGAAGTGGTCATTGCCGGCGATAAGCAATATTCATTTAAAATTGATGCTTTTAAACGTCATTGCTTGTTAAATGGGTTAGATAATATTGGCTTAACCTTACAACATGAAGAAGCAATTAGCGACTTTGAACATAAAATCCCTTCATTTTTAGCTTAACTTTAACTTTTGGGCGCTTATTTGCGCCCAATAATGAGAATCGACAATGGCAACACATCATGACAATGTAAAACAGCAGTTTGGCGAGCAAGCCAATGCCTATTTAACTAGCAAAGTACATGCTCAAGGGCCTGATCTTGAATATTTATCTAATCTACTTATATCGCATTCCGAGGCAAATCTACTTGATATGGGATGTGGTGCAGGCCATGTCAGTTTTATTGCGGCAAAATATGTTAAACATGTTACAGCCTATGATCTTTCAAATGAAATGTTATCGGTTGTAGCGCAAACAGCAAAAGAGCGCAATTTACAAAATATAACCGTTAAGCAAGGTTATGCTGAATATCCCCCTTTTGCTGATAATCAATTTGATATTGTTGTCAGTCGTTATTCTGCTCATCATTGGCATGATGTAGGCAAAAGTATTCGGCAGCTCCATCGAATAACTAAAGCTGGCGGTAAATTAATTATTATGGATGTTGTATCACCAGGTCATCCTGTATTAGATATTTGGCTACAAACCGTTGAAGCCATGCGTGATACCTCACATGTTCGTGACTATACCCCCGGTGAGTGGTTAACCTTTTTAACTGAAGCGGGTTTCGTCATTAATAATATAACTCGTCATCGTTTAACACTCTCTTTTGATACATGGGTTAAACGAATGCGTACTCCTGAACAGTTGATTGAAGCGATACGAATTTACCAAGAAACAGCAGCCGACGATACAAAAAAATATTTTGAACTTCAAGTAGATGGTTCTTTTACTACGGATATGATGATTATTGAAACTGAAAAAGTTATCTAAAACGATCCGTTGTCATAAACAGCTTTACATTTAAAGCTGTTTTCGTTGACTTGATGGTGGAATTGATAAGGCTTCACGGTATTTTGCTACGGTGCGACGTGCAATAATAATACCTTGTTCTTCAAGCATCGAAACTAATTTACTATCACTTAATGGCTTTTTACTATTTTCTGCCGATATATATTTTTTAATTAATGCTTGGATAGCAGTAGATGAAACCTCACCGCCTGAATCATTATTGACATGACTTGAGAAAAAGAATTTAAGTTCATAAATTCCGCTTGGACAATGCAGATATTTTTGAGTTGTTACACGAGAAATGGTCGATTCATGCATATCAATTGCCGTTGCAACATCAGACAAAATCATTGGCTTCATGTATTCAGCACCGTGTTCAAAAAAGGCTTGTTGATGCTCAACAATAAATTGGCTGACTTTTAATAAGGTTTCGTTACGGTTTTCGATGCTTTTAATAAACCAATTAGCTTCTTGCAGATGAGATCTAATATATTGCCCATCACTTTCATTAGCTAATTTTACCATATCGGCGTATTGCTGGTTAATACGTAAAGATGGAACTGTATCGCTATTTAAATACACAACCCATTTTCCTTGTACCTTTTTTACCATGACATCAGGGATGACATAGTCTGGAGAAGCAGTATTAACCAAATCGCCGGGATAAGGTTGTAAACGTTGTATAAAATCAACAGCCTCTTTTAATTGTTCATCTGTTGTATTTAACACTTTTTTTAAGTTTCTATAATCACGTATGGCTAATAAGTCTAAATAATTATCAATAATTTGTTTAACTAATGGTGGAGTGTCTAAATGTTGAATTTGAATAGACAAGCACTCTTGCAACGATCTGGCACCGACACCGATAGGATCAAAATTCCATATTCGTTTCAATACTGCTTCAACTTCGGCAATTTCAATTTCATCATTACCTTGTTCTTCAAGTATTTCTTCTGTTGAAACTGTTAAATAGCCTCTCTCATCTATAGCTTCAATAATAGATACTGCTATCGCCCTATCTGTATCGCTAAAGGGTGTTAGTTCAAGTTGCCATTCCAGATAAGCATGTAATGTTTCGTGAGTTTCACCTTGATAGATAGGCAATTCATCATTACGATAATCTGAGTTAGTTCCAGATGGAGTTCCTGCACTATAAATATCATCTAAAGATGCATCCAATGGAATATCATCGGGAATCTCTTTGCTATCTAAAGCCTCACGCGTATCAATATTTTCTGTTTCATCGTTTTGTTTAACGTTCACTTCGTCATATTGATCATCAACTTCAAGTAATGGATTGTTTTCAAGCGCAGTTTGTATTTCTTGTTGGAGTTCTAAAGTTGACAACTGTAGTAATTTAATCGCCAATTGTAATTGTGGCGTCATGGATAATTGTTGAGAGACTTTCAGTTGTAAACTGGTTTTCATCATAATCTGAACTCGTTTCCTAAGTAAACGCGTTTTACATATTCGTTACTTAAGATGTCATTTGGTGAACCTTCAGCAATTAAATGTCCTTTATTAACAATATAAGCACGTTCGCAAACATCTAAAGTTTCACGTACATTGTGATCGGTTATTAATACTCCCAACCCTCGATCGCGTAGATGCTTAATAATATTTTTGATATCTATCACCGAAATTGGATCAACCCCAGCAAAGGGTTCATCAAGTAAAATAAATTTAGGATTAGCTGCTAACGCCCTTGCTATTTCTACTCGACGTCTTTCTCCACCTGATAGAGATTGTCCTATGCTGTCACGAATATGAGAAATATGGAACTCTTCAAGTAATTCTTCGGCACGATCGATTTTCTCATTTTTATCAATATCTTTGCGCGTTTCTAAAATTGCCATAATGTTATCTATAACAGACAATTTTCTAAAAATAGACGCTTCTTGTGGTAAATAGCCAATACCTTTTTGAGCTCGCTCATGTAAAGGTAAAATGCTGATATCATGATCATCAAGGTAAATTTTACCTGCATTTAATGTCACTATACCAACAACCATATAAAAAGTAGTGGTTTTACCCGCACCATTAGGGCCCAATAATCCAACAATTTCGCCAGAGTTGACGGTTAAACTCACATCTTCAACAACTCGTCTTTTTTTGTATACTTTGGCCAGATTTTCCGCTTTTAAAATTGACATTTATTTATTCATCCCTTTAACTTGGTTTGGGATAATAGTGCTTTTTACTCGCATATTCTTACCAGGATTGGCTAAAATTTGCTGTTTTTTAACATCGTATGTAATCAGATCACTAACAATATGATTGTCTTGTTGAAATAATTCAGCATGCCCTTGTAAAATAACATTATTTTGCTTCACATTGTAAATAACTTGAGAAGAATGACCCGTCACAACTTTATTGTTTTCTGGTAAAATTTGCTTATAATTCACAGGATTACCATAAGCTGTGATTTTTTGCTTATTTTTGTCTTGCGTGTCAGTGATAACGACTTTATCAGCTTTTATAGTTAATCCTTCTTGGACAATAACAACATTGCCAATAAATGTGATTGTATTATTTTCAATATCAATTTTTTGATTATCTGCATCTATCGTTATGGGTTTATTATCAGCGAACATTTTATGTTCTTCTTTAGAGTTTATAGATTGCGAAGTAAGTTCATTGGCGAAACTACTTAAAGAGATTGGTAGCAATAAAATTAATGAAAAAACAACCTGTTTTAGCGAACTCATGTTTTATTTTGCCTCTGTATTATAATATGTTTTTACATTTTCAAGTATATTAGCCGTTTTGGCATGTAAATCACCCGCTAAACCAATACCAGTTGAATAAAATCCCACCCCATTGATGATGACAGGATCTTTTGATTTGACTAGTTGTGAAGTTAAATCTATCACGGCATTATCAGTTTTTACTTGTTTCAATTGAGCTTCTTGTGTCAAATTATCTAATTGAACATCATCATAAAGGTAAAGAAGTTTATCTTTTGTCAACGTTGCTTTCTTTGCTTTAATATGCCATGTAGCTGAATGATTCTGTTCATAAAACGTAAAATTGGGCAAATCAAATTCAGTATTATTTGAGTCATCAAAATGCCTTACATTACTGGACTCAATTTTATAAATAAGATCCCCAGATAAGTCATAAATATCTGTTAACATTTTATCACTTTGATAAATCGGCTTATCTGATATATTTAGAGTGGATTGATTTACAACCTCATCTCCTTTTTGATAATTATAATAAACACCGATAACAACAATGAGAAGTAAAAAACAGATTAGATTTTTTTTATTCATAACATACGTTTTTCACATTAATTAGAAATTATTATTTCGAATGCCAAAATTTTAATTATTCTACTTTATTTTTTATTAAATTAATATCGAACATTAAAAGAAGTTAAATCGTTTTGTGGTAATAATTCAAAAATATTAAAATGTGAAATGCGTGAAGATGCAGGACCGCCATTTTCAATCCATTTTATTAATTTGCTTATTTGTAAACTATCACCTTGAGCTATAATCTCAACATCGCCATTATCTAAATTTTGAACATAACCAACTAAACCCAGTTTTTGGGCTTGCTGATAAGTAAAAAAACGAAATCCTACACCTTGCACGCGACCGCTAACATTTATCTTAACTTTCTTAATCATCTTGCGACCTCATTTTATTATAACCTGGATTCAAACATATTAATTTTAATGATGAAATACTAATTTAGGTTGAAAATACAGAACATAATTTTTTATCATGGTTAAATGTTAGATTCATTAATAATCTTGCAACTAGTAAGTTTTTTACTTATCGACTAAATTTTATTTTTCAATAAAATAAACAATAATAAATAATTAAAACAATGGAAATAAATATGTTATTAAAATATAAAAAAAAGCTTTTTTTACTTTGGCTATTATCAGTATTAAGCTACTATACACTTAATTCATGTGCTTTTGCTAATGTTGAAATTGATAAACAGAAAATTGGCAAAGTCGTTGATGAATTTAATGGTGTGAAAGTCTATTATAATGGTAGCATCAATAATGTAAGTGGAAGAAATATTGCTAAAGACGGCTATAACTTAGGTCTGAAATATCAATGTGTTGAATTCATCAAACGCTATTATTATCAACGCTTCAATCACAAAATGCCCAATAGCTATGGGCATGCAAAAGATTTCTTTGACCCTTCAATCATTGATGGAAAAATTAATCGTCAACGTAATTTATTACAGTTTCATAATGGTTCACCAACTAAACCAAAAGTTGAAGATATTATTATCCTTAATTGGTCAAATTATGGGCATGTTGCCATTATAAGTAAAGTAACCGACAACGAAATTGAAATTGTGCAACAAAACCCCGGACCAAATGCAAGCAGTAGAGCAACTTTTCCTTTAATCTTTAAAGATGGAAAATGGATAATAGAAGGTTTTGGCGTTTTAGGTTATTTACGTAAAAATAAATAATTGCCTGCACCAGAGTAAACTACAACAAAAAAACAAATGGCATAATTACAGAAAATATTCAAAATAATAATTCAGATCTTTAATTAAGATTAATCAACAAACCATTCATTCTTCTGTTTTGATACTATTTTTATAGTCTCCAAAATAGCCGATAGGTTTTCATGTTGAGCTATTGCAGAAAAATTTTGACAATCCCAACTTCGGCTAACGTAATAAGTAACACAAATGCTACCATACAAGTAGAGTTGTATGGCTTTGCGGGATTTATCACAGGAAAAAAGGAATTTTGTTAAAAAGTTTCAGGTAACACTATGTTTCAGTATAAAAAAGGAAATAAAAAGATAGCAAACTGGCAATCATATCTGTTTTTAACTGTATTAACGGTATAATAACTCTGGATATAACTGGAATTTGGCTGTTATAAATGCCAATGTTTTAAAAACAATATGCTATGTAATTAATGGACTCTATTTTGATATTATTAATAGATAATTATGATTCTTTTACCTTCAATATTCACAATTATTTGTGTCAAGTTGGCGCAGAAGTTAAAGTGATTAAAAATGACGAAATGACAATTGAACAAATAAAAGAGCTTAGCTTTTCTAAGATTATCATTTCGCCTGGTCCGGGATCCCCTGCCGATTCTGGAATATCACTTGCAACTATTGCCGAATTTAGTCATATTTGCCCAATATTGGGAGTTTGTTTAGGGCATCAAGCGATTGCTCAATATTATGGTTATAAGATCATCAAAGCACCAACACCTATGCATGGAAAAGTCGATGAAATAACGCACGATGGTCAAGGCGTGTTTAAAGGGATCAAAAGCCCTCTTTCGGTTGTTCGTTATCATTCATTAATTGCTTGTGATAAGCTTTTACCAAAAGACTCTCAATTAATCGTAACAGCAAGAAACAATCAAGGATTGATTATGGGACTACGTCACAAAAAGTTACCCATCGAGTCAGTCCAATTTCACCCTGAAGCAATTAAAACCGAATTTGGTTTACAAATGATTCATAATTTTGTCCATGAGCAATACTAAAATGAAAATTCATATCGACTTTGAAGGTCAACATAAATATTTTTGCAACCCTATCGCCATTTTAAAGTCTGATGATTATTCAACAATCAAACAACAATTTGATTCAATCGAAAAATTCACACAACAAGGCTATTATGCGGTTGGATATCTCGCTTATGAAAGCGCAATGGGGTTCAATAGTGAAAATAAAACAAAACAGAATTATGATTTGCCGCTATTGATATTTGGTATTTTTGATAAATTTTCTATCATTGAGCAAAAACATATAGAAATAAGTGATTACACTCCACCAACTTTTGATTTGATAAGCGATACATCAAGAGAGGAATATAATCAAAAAATTAACTTTATTCGATCTCAAATTGAATCAGGCAATACTTATCAAACCAACTATACAATTCAATTTACTACTCCATTTAATGAAAGTGCTATTAATTATTACCACTTTCTACAAAAGAACAATCAAGCCGACTATTGCGCTTATATTGAGTTTGACGATTATTGTATTTTATCAATTTCGCCAGAATTATTTTTTAAGTTAGAAAATAAAATTATTACAACAAAACCAATGAAAGGAACAACTGCGCGCGGTTTAAATAATCACCAAGATAAACAACAATTAGAATTATTATTCTCTGAAAAAAACCAAGCTGAAAATATGATGATTGTTGATTTATTACGTAATGATTTAAGTCGGGTTGCAAAGGCAGGATCAGTTACAGTTCCTAAATTATTTTCAGCCGAAAAATATCCAACCGTTTGGCAATTGACTTCTATGATTCAAGGTGAATTGAAAGAAAATGTTAATTTATATCATATTTTTCAAGCACTATTTCCTTGTGGATCAATAACTGGAGCGCCTAAAACCAGTACAATGCAAATTATTGCAGATATTGAAAACTCACCACGTGGAGTTTACTGCGGGACAATTGGTTATATTGAACCATATATGAACAAAGCTATATTCAATATCCCAATTCGGACTTTAACCATACACAATCAACAAATGCATTATGGTGTTGGCGGAGGGATCACTTGGGATTCAACCTCACAAGATGAATATAATGAGATTTTAGCTAAAACAGCAATTTTAACTCGCACCACATCTTCTCCCAAATATGTCATTGAATCATTATTGCTTGAAAAAGGGCAATTTTTCTTATTGGAAGAACATTTAAGCAGACTTTCTCAATCAGCTGATTATTTTGATTTTAACTATGATATCAATGCAATTAAGTTGCAACTTATTAAGTTAGCAAATGCAACTAATAAAAATATTGAAAATATTTATAAAATCAGAATTTTACTGCAAAAAAATGGGCTATATACCATTAGCGAGAATATAATTAACTCGCCAATGCAGATCAATGAAATCGAATTTGCAAAGCAGTACGTTCATAACCAAAACGTATATTTGTATCATAAAACGTCTAATCGGGAGCATTTTCCTAATTTAATTACAGGAAAAGAATATATTAATTTTAACCAACACAATGAAATAACTGAATTTGTTAATGGTAACCTCGCATTGCGGATTAATGATCAATGGATTACCCCTAAAAAAGAATCGGGGTTACTAGCTGGCACCATGAGGCAATTTTATTTAGATCACAATCAATTGTTAGAAAAAACGATTTTAAAAGATGACCTTTTAAAAGCCGATAAAATCGCATTTATCAATAGTGTTCGTAAATGGGTAGAAATTGATGACAAGATTTTTAGTCAGTTCAAACGATCATTAAGATCAATTACCGTTTAAATTCAAATATTCCGCCAACATTATGGCGGAATATTATTATGACATTAAAGTTTTATTGAGTTTACAAAGTCTAGTTCTTCATCCTGCCAACCTTTAGATAGCGCGTTAACTAAAGCATCATATCCATTACTTGCTAAAGGAACATGGCGTTCAAATGGTTTGCTTTCAATATTATTTTTACTATCAGTAACAACCCATCGTCCTTTAATCACCGCATCACCAGTATAGCTTCCATGAAACCCATCAATAAATAACTTTACCGTCAATGTTGGCGTTGTAATTGATCTGCTAGAGACTAAATAATTTGGTAACATGACCGTTAAATCTTGCGTCAATCGTTCTTGCAATTGCTGAGATAGTGTTGAAGCCCATAAATGATGCATTGCTGTTTCATATTTGATATTATCAGTTTGTAATACAATACCTGGTTTATTTAAAAAACTCACCACATCTACCGACTCAATCCAAATAAAATATTTGGTAGTTTTTATTTTTTGCAATACTGGACTTGGTAAATTACTAGTTAGTTGAAAATAGCTTTTACTTGGGTCGTTAGCTGAACAACCGACTAATATTGCAAGTAATGGCATAAATATGATTGTAAGTAGCTTTTTATATATTTTGTTCATCATTTTTTACCTTTTGCTTTAGGCTCTTGATCTTTCTTCGCTGGAGCAGAAAAAATCAGTGCATTGCTCTTATCATTGAGAGTATTAAGTAATGGCGTTAATTCATCCATCATCTGTTGCACTTTTTGTAAACTCTCTTTCATTTGGTTATTTAATTCAGAACCTGGTTGTAATTCTTTCATTGTTTCATTTAATGAACGTAATGTTTTTTGTAAATCCTTTGGTATATTTTGCATCTCTTTACTTGCCATAATACGATTTAACGATTTCATTAATCGTTCACTCGAAGCTAATGATTGATTGAACTGCGATAGAGTATTGTTAAGTGGCAAATTATTAAAATTATCAAGTAACTGCATAATTTTTGCCTGAATTTGCGCAATCCCTGTCGAAGTCGCCTCAATTGTATCGTAACCAAACTGCTTCGCTAGTTGTGGATCATACTTATTTTTTAATTCAGGATAAAAATCAAGATCTATATATAGCGCACCAGTAAACATATTTGAAGTTTTTAATGACGCTCTTAACCCATTTTTTTGTTCTTTCATTATCAAAGCGGCAATATCGATTTTCTCATCAACTAATTCAGATAAACGATCAGGCTCTATCCTAATTAATATCGGCACCCTTTTATTTAAAATTGATGATTTTTCTAACATTTCAGCGGTATAAAATGGTACTTTAGATACTGTTCCTAATCTAATACCATGATATTCAACTGGTACTCCCTCTGTTAACCCCGATATAGAATCAGAAAGCATAATAAGGAATTCTTTATATTCAGTATATTGCGAATCTTGGATAGATTTTTTATCTTCATATAATGTATAAACTGCATTTTGCTCAGCGGGTGCACCTAATTTGGATCCTTCGGGTAAATCAAAACTAATTCCTCCAGACATTAATACATCCAGAGAAGGGACATCTAGGCTTGCACCTCGAGATGAAAGAGTTAAATTGATACCTCCTTCTTTCCAAAATCGTACGTTTTGTGTTACTAACACATCATAAGGTTTAGTAATAAAAATTTGATATTTCATCTTACGCGATTCAACATCAAATTCCGAGGTCTCCACATTCCCTACACGATAACCATGAAACATGATAGCTGCCCCTCGAGGAATCACACCATTTTGCTCACTTTCTAATTTTAGACGAATACCTTTGATACTAGGATCAGACAACGGAGGCGCATCAGAAAGCACAAAAGGTTTATTTTGAAAACTATGATTATCGTTCCCTGCGGCTAATTCTATATAGACACCCGATAAAATAGTACCTAATCCCGTTACCCCATCACGACCAATTTCTGGCTTGACGACCCAAAAAATCGAATCATTTTTCAGCAATGGAGCCATATCGCTATAAACACGGCCTTTTATAACCACTTGCTGGTAGTCATCAGATAAAGTCACTTCATCGACTATACCCACATCAACACTGCGATTTTTAATTACCGTTTTGCCAGCAACAATGCCACTTGCGTCTTTTGCAAGTAATGTGAACGAGGTACCTCTATCAGCATAATGAGAGTAGATTATCCATAGACCAACAATTGCAGTGACAATGGGAATAATCCATATTGCTGAAATAGCTCTAATTTTAATTATTTTTGCCAATTTACTTGATGTTGCCATATTGTTCCTATTAATCTATTTTCTATTTTGCGGACGATCCCAAATTAAACGAGGATCAAATTTTTGTGATGCAATCATTGTGATAATAACGACAGTTGCAAAGAATGTAACGCCAATATCAGGATAAACACCCATCATTTGCTGATTTCTCACTAAAGAACAAACGACAGAAACAACAAATATATCTATCATTGACCATTTACCAATAAACTCAACTGCACTATATAATTTTTTCATTTTTAAACAATTATTCTTATTTTTTCGTTTTACTGCTAATGCAAAATAACAAAGCCAACTTAGTGAAATAATTTTTAAAATTGGTATAACAACACTAGCGAGAAAAATAACAAGAGCAACAGGTACATCACCTGCTTGCCACATATAAATAACTCCATCCATGATATTTGAAGTTGATGCAGCCCCCAAAACAACAGTTATCATAATTCCAAATAAATTAGCAGGAATGTAAAGAATTAATGAAGTAATTAATAAAGCTATAGTCCATTGTATTTTATCACGCTCCCTAATTTTACTTTTTTGTTTACATCGAGGGCATTTTTTATAATGTATGGGTAATATAGCCTGACAACAATTACATAATTTTAGATTTTGACTAATTCCTGTTTTTCCAACTTTCAATGAATTAACAGCAAAGTTATTACGATGAATTTCGTTCCAAATTACTTCAGGCGAGAAAATAACTAAAGATTTTATATAAAAAAAGACAAATAGACAAAACGCCCAAAACGTACCAGTGACCCCAATACTGCCATAACTCATTAATTTAACAAAACTGACCAAAACACCAGTAAGAAAGATTTCCGGCATACACCAATGTTGAAATTTTTCATAAACAATAAGTAGATCGCGTTTGCGATATTTTGTTAATTGAATTCTGGAGCAAAGCAGGACGATGATTAATAAATTGAATATAGGGAAAAGTAAAACAAATAAAATAAAAAGCGCTGAAACATAGCTATATTTATCAAAATAAAGGGTCTTAGGAATATCTAATACGCTAACGCCAATGTAATTTCCTACAATTCGGATATCAATAAAGACAAAGCCGCAGGCGACAATAATCATAATTAATGAACAAGCTGCATACATAGCAGCTCTAAATTTCATATTGCTACTATTTTTAGCTAATGTAGTATTACAGCGTGGACAAACAGCTTTGTGCCCTACTGTTATATCAGTTAATTCTATGACCAAATCACAGTGTGAGCATAAAACATAATGTTGTTTATCAATGGTCATTGTTTTCCTTTATTTCGAAATATATTTTAACCTAAATAAATATTTCAGAGTAATATAACATTTGAGTATGAAATTAATGAGTTATTATTAAATAGTTTCTTGAAGAACAAATATTTTAATGAATAAAAGTTGGTTATATTAGCTCCAAAGCTAATCATATCAAATGACATTTTTTTATGAAAGTATTACTAAATTAAATTAGTGGGTTTTGATTATTATCAAATATAATCTTTATAAAATGCGTTATTCTTTTCATTATACTAAAATAATCAATATTAATTTAGGTTTGATAAAAATTCACAGCTATAAAATTAACAAAATAATTCAATAAATTTAATCTTGAATATCAATATTTCATCACCATTTGTTAGTTTCAATTATTACATAAAACAAATCATCCATAAAATTTGTGTCTTAATTTCCATAGTTAACTAAATAATTGTTGAGAAAAAAACTTGATACTGTATAACAATACAGTATAATATTACCAATCCTAACTCATTGGAATTTTATAATATGAACGAAAACAAACAACGCGCACTTTCTGCTGCATTAAGTCAAATCGAAAAACAATTTGGTAAAGGTTCAATTATGCGTTTAGGGGACACCCAAACGTTAGATGTAGATGCTGTATCTACAGGTTCTTTAGGTCTTGATATTGCTCTAGGTATTGGCGGTTTACCAATGGGTCGAATTGTTGAAATTTTTGGGCCAGAATCATCTGGTAAAACAACACTTACCTTATCAGTCATAGCACAAGCTCAAAAAGAAGGTAAGACTTGTGCATTTATTGATGCTGAACATGCACTCGATCCAATTTATGCAGCTAAATTAGGCGTTCAAGTTGATGACTTATTAGTTTCTCAACCTGATACAGGAGAGCAAGCCCTTGAAATTTGCGACGCTTTGGTTCGTTCTGGTGCTGTTGATGTTATTATTGTTGACTCAGTCGCAGCATTAACTCCAAAAGCTGAAATTGAGGGTGAAATGGGCGATTCTCATATGGGATTACAAGCTCGCTTAATGTCACAAGCATTACGTAAACTAACTGCGAATATCAAAAATGCAAATTGTTTAGTTGTATTTATTAACCAAATTCGTATGAAAATTGGTGTTATGTTTGGTAGCCCAGAAACAACAACAGGCGGTAATGCACTAAAATTCTATGCTTCTGTTCGCCTTGATATTCGTCGCACAGGTTCTGTGAAAGAAGGCGAAGATATTATTGGTAGTGATACTCGAGTTAAAGTGGTTAAAAATAAAGTTGCAGCACCTTTTAGACAAGCAGAATTCCAGATTCTTTATGGTTGTGGTATTTCTAAAGAAGGCGAATTGATTGACTTAGGGGTTAAACATAAGTTAGTCGATAAAGCTGGTGCATGGTATAGCTACAACGGCGAAAAAGTTGGACAAGGTAAAGCTAACTCAATTAAGTTTTTGCAAGAACATCCTGAAATCGCAAAAGAGCTCGAAACAAAACTACGTGATTTATTACTAAATAGTCCAGCAGATTTTACAGCCCCTGAAGACGATATTTCATTAGAGAATGACAGCATTGAATAATGAAAAAAAACTCAATAAATCAATCCTAAATAAAGCTGTGCAATTACTTGCACAGCGCGATCACTCTTCGTATGAACTAAGCCAAAAAATGATATTCTTTTTTGCAAAGAAGCAACAAAATACAGAAGAAGAATATCATGACCAATTGACTAAACTAAAAATTGAAATACAAGATGTGATTGAACATTGTATTAATCAAAATTGGATAAATGACGCCCATTATATTGAAAATTATATTGTTATGCGTGCCAATAAAGGCTACGGAAAGTATAAAATTGCAATAGAACTTAAACAACGGGGTTTATCTGTTGACTTAAGCCGTCAGTTATTACAAGCCTCTAATATAAACTGGGGAAACCTTGCATATAAACAATTATTAAAAAAGTCAAAACAAATCAAACCCGAAAATAACAATAAAAAACAAAAAGTTACTCAGTTTTTAGTTGCTAGAGGTTATACACAAGATGATATTAAAGCTGCTTACGATTTATTGACTTAAATAATTATAATATCTAGAATACAAAACATATAATTTAAAGCCTATTACAAATAAAGCTCATTAATTCTTTTTTTATTTTATCCCTATTTACTTGTAATAAATATTAGTTAGCTCCACTCCAATTTAGGAAGATTTACTTTTCAACTTTAGTTGTAACGGGTATATTACTATGTTTAAAAATCTATCGTTTTATATGGAAGCATAAATGAAAAGTACTGCAGAAATTCGTCAAAATTTTCTTGACTTTTTCCGTGGCAAAGGACATGAAGTTGTCGCAAGTAGTTCCCTTGTTCCACACAATGATCCAACATTATTATTTACTAATGCTGGAATGAATCAATTTAAAGATGTATTCCTTGGTGTTGATAAGCGTTCTTACACTAGAGCAACAACATCGCAACGTTGCGTCCGTGCTGGTGGAAAACATAATGATTTAGATAATGTTGGTTATACTGCTCGACACCATACATTTTTTGAGATGTTAGGAAACTTTAGTTTTGGTGACTACTTTAAACATGATGCAATACATTTTGCATGGGAATTATTGACCAGCAAAGAGTGGTTTAACCTACCTAAAGAGAAGTTAACCGTTACCGTTTATGAGACAGATGACGAAGCATATGCAATATGGGAAAAAGAAATCGGCATCCCTAAAGAACGCATAATTCGTATTGGTGATAATAAAGGTGCTCCGTATGCCTCAGATAACTTTTGGCAGATGGGTGATACCGGTCCTTGTGGTCCTTGTACCGAAATTTTCTATGATCATGGTGATCACATTTGGGGAGGACCTCCTGGTAGCGCAGAAGAAGATGGTGACAGATTTATAGAAATTTGGAATATTGTCTTTATGCAATTTAATCGCCATCCCGATGGAACAATGGAACCATTACCTAAGCCATCTGTGGATACTGGTATGGGACTAGAACGTATTGCTGCAGTGCTACAACACGTCAACTCTAATTATGAAATAGATCTGTTTAAGAAATTAATTAATGATGCTGCTAACGTTATTCAGACTAAAGATTTAGAAAATAAATCGCTACGCGTTATTGCCGACCATATCCGCTCTTGTGCATTCCTAATTTCAGATGGAGTTTTACCTTCAAACGAAGGACGAGGCTATGTACTACGCCGCATTATTCGACGCGCAGTGCGTCATGGGCACATGCTAGGAGCAAAAGATATTTTCTTTTATAAATTAGTTAAACCATTAATTGATGTGATGGGAAGCGCAGCGGTTGAATTAGAAAATAATCGAAAACTAGTCGAAGATGCACTTAAAATTGAAGAAGAGCAATTTTTAAAGACTCTTGAACGAGGGTTATCTTTATTAGATCAGGAATTAGCCAAAATAACGGGGAAAGTTTTACCTGGAGATATCGCATTTAAACTTTATGATACTTATGGTTTTCCATTAGATCTAACGGCAGATGTGTGTCGTGAAAAAAACATTACTATCGATGAAGATGGCTTTAACCAATGCATGGAAGAGCAACGAAAGCGAGCTCGCGAATCAAGCTCATTTAATGTTGATTATAGTAATGTTATCAAGCTTGATGATAAAACTGAATTTTTAGGTTATCAAGCAACAGAATCATCAGGAAAAGTTATTGCTATATTTAAAAACGGCCAAAAAGTCGAAAATATTAACGCAGGTGATGAAGCTATTGTCGTTTTAGACAAAACACCATTTTATGGAGAGTCTGGTGGCCAAATTGGTGATAAAGGCTTACTAACTGCGGCTAATCTTGAATTTAGTGTTTTTGATAGCCAAAAATATGGTAAAAGTATTGGTCATTTTGGTCAAATTATAAAAGGCTCTTTAAAAGTTGGTGATAATGTCATTGCTGCTATTGATGTTGAGTTGCGTGAACGTATTCGACGTAATCACTCAGCTACGCATCTATTACAAGCGGCTTTACAACGTATTTTAGGCAACCATGTCCACCAAAAAGGGTCTCTAGTTAATGATAGCTATTTACGTTTTGACTTTTCACATAATCAAGCCATTACGCCAGAACAAATTATTGAAATAGAGAACTTAGTAAATCAACAGATTCGTCGTAATTTACCAGTTGATATTGAGCTAATGCCAATTGATAAAGCTAAAGATAAAGGCGCTATGGCTTTATTTGGTGAAAAATATGAAGATATCGTTAGAGTTCTAACAATGGGCGATTTTTCAATTGAACTTTGTGGTGGTACTCACGTAAATAGAACTGGTGATATTGGGTTATTTAAAATAATATCAGAATCAAGCATAGCTTCTGGTGTACGCCGTATTGAGGCAACTTCAGGGCAAAATGCAATGGATCTGATCCATAATGAATCTAATTTATTAACTCAAATTGGACAACTAACTAAAAGTGACAAATCGGCAGTTTTAGTGCGCATTGAGCAATTGATCGAGCAAACTAAACAGCTTGAAAGAACAATTGAACAACTAAAAGCACAGAAAGCTAGCCAAGAAAGTGCACAATTACTTAATCAATGTGAAAAAATCAATGATAAACATTTACTAATTGCTAAACTTGATAATGTTGAAGCAAAATTATTACGGACTATGATTGATGATCTGAAAAATCAATTAAAGACAGGTGTAATAATTTTAGCCGCTGTCAATGATGATAAGATCAATTTAGCTGCAGGTGTAACCAATGACTTAGTCAATATAGTTAAGGCAGGAGATTTGGTTTCCCAATTAGCATTAAAAGTAGGCGGTAAAGGGGGTGGGCGACCTGATTTCGCTCAAGCAGGTGGAATGGATCTCTCGGCATTACCAGAAGCGTTATCTTCTGTGAAAAAGGAAATCAGTAATAAATTACAAGCAAATTAGCCAGATAGGCTCAAAATATTTGTTAATTGAATATTAGAGTTTTCTGTAAAATCCCGTCTTATTGATGGGGGCTGATAAAGCTATATATTAAAATTGTTTGGATATATACTTAACTGATATTAGGAGATCTAATGTTAATTTTAACTAGGAGAGTAGGTGAAACACTAATAATTGGTGATGATGTAGTTATTACCATCTTGGGCGTGAAGGGAAATCAAGTCAGAGTAGGTATTAATGCACCTAAAGAAGTTTCTATTCATAGGGAAGAAATATATAACAAAATTCATCAACCACAAGAAGCAAATGATGAAATACCTAAGTCCATAGGGTAATATTGGGCAGGAAATAAACAACTAACACGCGTAAGCAAAAAAATGTTTGACTTATTTTTTGTAAAACGTAATATGTGCGCCACACATTATGATTTTGTTGTTAAAGCAAAATCATAATACATTGGTGAGATGGCCGAGAGGCTGAAGGCGCTCCCCTGCTAAGGGAGTATGCGGTCAAAAGCTGCATCGAGGGTTCGAATCCCTCTCTCACCGCCATTAAATAAATTAAAATATGCATCCGTAGCTCAGCTGGATAGAGTACCCGGCTACGAACCGGGCGGTCAGGGGTTCGAATCCCTTCGGATGCACCATTTTAAATAAATTCAAAACGCATCCGTAGCTCAGCTGGATAGAGTACCCGGCTACGAACCGGGCGGTCAGGGGTTCGAATCCCTTCGGATGCACCACTTTTTTAACGAACTTACACGCATCCGTAGCTCAGCTGGATAGAGCACTCGGCTTCGAACCGAGCGGTCAGGGGTTCGAATCCCTTCGGGTGCGCCATTAACCACTTTCGAACACTTTATCAGTTATAGCAATAATAAAAAAAATAAAAACTTATCTTATTATATCCAGATTCAAAAACAGCGAAGAACTACTCATCACACCACTTTGTACGTTTATTTGTATATTTTGGAAATTTTGATACCGCATAGTTAAAACTAATGTAGAAAATTACGCTGCTTGTTTTAGTGTTTTATACTCAATCGGTGTCATGTTATTTAATGCCTCATGTGGTCTTTCGGTATTATAAATCATTAACCATTCTTCAGTTATTCTCCTTGCTTGTGCTAAGTTGTTAAAAAGATATAAATCGAGTACTTCAGTACGATAGGTACGATTAAATCGTTCAATAAAGCCATTTTGATAAGGGCTACCGGGCTGGATATAATCAATGGTTATATCATGTGATTTAGCCCAGTTTATAAAGGTTTTTCCTGTAAATTCTGGTCCATTATCGACCCGTATTTTTAATGGATACCCTAGATATTCAGCCAGTTTGGTAATTCTTCCCGCTGGTAAGCTTACTGCAATATCAATCTCTAACGCCTCACGATTAAAGCCATCGATGACATTGAATGTCCTAAAGCGACGTTGATTACAGCTACTATCACTGATAAAAACCATTAATCAACATTCACCTTTTTTATTAGAAATATGATAACTTTTCTGGTGTTCGAAATAAAATACGCTTCTATGTTTTATTCTGAGGTTAAGCCTTAACTCACAATATACTCGATAAACACGTCTATTTATCCATTTATAATCAAGCTACCAATTTACAGAATCATTACAATCCGATACTGAAATATTAAAAATTTGATTAATATTTTCCATAATTCTTTATATTCAATTTGATTTTTTTGATAAAAATCGACGATATCATCTACTACATTTTTACCAAAACATAACTTATCTTTTTCTTATTCTTTAAATCAATTTTAATTGGTAGTATATTATGATCGGTTTTACAGATCGATTAAATAGCGCACGATAGCTAAAACCTATATTAATTGATGTTACTGATCGTTGAAATCTTTCAAATATTTTTAAAAAGTAATAAGTTATAGTAAATTTAAATAATGAAAGGAGTGTAAATAATGTGCAAAAATATCAAGCAAAAAATTTTAAGAATTAAAGAATTAAAATCAAAAACAGGGCTACTCACAAAAAAAGAAATATTTGAACTAAATAGCTTAATAAAAGAGCTTAAAGAATTGTTAAGGGTAAAATTACAAGAACAACAAGATATTGACTTCATTATTGATATTTATTAGTTTTTTTAGGAAACCTACTTACATCAACATCAACCAAAAACTAAAATACAATAAAACGAATAAAAAGGGGAACTAAAAACTCCCCCCTTTATTATAACTATCTTCTAAAAAGTAGAAAATTGTCTATAATAAAAGTAAAAGAGAATTTGAATATGAAAAAGGTGATAAGCACCAAATCGTACCGATATTAAAAAAGTTAAAGCACGTTTCTCAATTAAAGCGCTTTGCCTCAAATAAGATATGGGATATTCAACTTTTTATAAATGGAGGAAAAATACGATGATCTAGAAATTTCGGATATCAGATGTTTAAAAGAGTTAGAAGCGAAAAATCTCAAGCCTAAACGGATGTTTGCAAAATTACAGCTTCAAGAAGAAATCAGAACAAAAACGTGGACAAAATAGCTACAGCCTATTCAATCTATCTCAATTACCATGAGCTGTATATGTATATTGTGAGATTAATTCACTGTGCTTACTATTATCATCCTAAATAATCAAATAATCTGATGATTATATCGATATTAAGTAATTCGAAATTATATTATAACAACATCTTTATGCTTTTTATTTTCTTTTTATTCAAAGATAAACAGCCCTCTAGCCGATATTATGAAAAATATTTATTTGTATATGATTAATATATCAAAAAACAGCTTATCGTCTATCTATTTGAATAAATAATATTTTACTAGTTCCCTAAAGTTCTTCTGGTCGCCATTTCGGTTGAATCCCAATATAATTCTAGTATACTAAGCTAACAAATTTTAATATCGGTAAATTAATCTACTTTTTAATTTATATGTTCTGTTTTCTATAATAGAATAACGATAAAGTAGAAAGATATTCCCTAGTTAATAATGGACACTATTTATGTTGGACCCAAATTTACTCCGAAATGAATTGGATCTTGTCGCTAATAAATTAGCACGTCGAGGATTTAAATTAGATATTGATACGATTCGTCACTTAGAAGAAAAACG
Source organism: Gilliamella sp. ESL0232 (assembly GCF_013346885.1). Lineage (NCBI taxonomy): Bacteria > Pseudomonadati > Pseudomonadota > Gammaproteobacteria > Orbales > Orbaceae > Gilliamella > Gilliamella sp. ESL0232. The sequence goes on from NZ_JAAEDW010000004.1 coordinate 39,953, forward strand.
CAAAGTATTACAAGTTGAAACCGAGAACTTACAAGCCGAACGTAATGCTCGTTCAAAAGCAATTGGTGAAGCAAAAGCACGAGGCGAAGATATTACAGCTGTCCGTGAAGAAGTCAATAAACTTGGTGAAAAACTCAATAGCGCTAAAGCAGAGCTTGATATCCTACTAAGCAAAATTAAAGATATCGCTTCCACTATCCCAAATATTCCTGATGACTCTGTTCCTGATGGAAAAGATGAAAATGATAATGTTGAAATTTCACGCTTTGGCACACCAAGAAAATTTGATTTCCCAATTCAAGATCATGTTGCATTAGGAGAACGCTTTGGTGATCTTGACTTTGCAGCAGGGGTAAAACTCACAGGTGCACGTTTTGTGGTTATGAAATCACAAATCGCACGCTTACATCGTGCTATTACTCAATTCATGTTAGATTTACACACAGAACAGCATGGTTATGCCGAAATTTATGTACCGTATTTAGTCAATCAAGCAACACTTTTTGGAACAGGACAATTGCCAAAGTTTGCAGGTGACTTATTTCATACTAAACCGCTTGATGAAGAAGCTGAAAGCAGTAATTATGCATTAATTCCAACTGCCGAAGTGCCTGTAACTAATCTTGTGCGCGATGAAATCCTTGATGAAAGTGTATTACCATTAAAAATGACAGCACACACTCCTTGCTTTCGCTCTGAAGCAGGATCTTACGGTAAAGATACTCGCGGCTTAATCCGTATGCATCAATTTGATAAAGTAGAATTGGTTCAAATTGTTAAGCCTGAAGAATCGATGAAGGCATTAGAAGAGTTAACTGCTCACGCAGAAAAAGTATTGCAATTAATTGAATTACCATATCGAAAAATTGTGTTATGTACTGGAGATATGGGCTTTGGCTCTTGTAAAACCTATGACCTTGAAGTATGGGTACCAGCTCAAAATACATACCGAGAAATTTCTTCTTGCTCAAATATGTGGGATTTCCAAGCTCGCCGAATGCAAGCTCGTTATCGTAATAAAGCTGATAATAAAACATATTTAGTACATACACTAAATGGTTCTGGTCTAGCTGTTGGACGTACACTTGTTGCTATTATGGAAAACTATCAACAAGCAGATGGTTCAATTAAAGTTCCATCCGTTTTAGTGCCTTATATGAATGGTGTTGAGTTTATTAAATAACTTACATTATCTTAGAGAATAGCGCTATCTATTAGCGCTATTTTTTTATTAATAAAGGTGAAAAAAATGATAAAAGGTGTAGCGCTTTCAATACTGGCATCATGTCTATTTGGGTTACTGTATTACTACCCAGTTTTGTTACACTCCTTATCTGTTGTTGATATTTTTTGTTGGCGATTACTAACTTCATTTCCTGCAATAGTTATATTAATCATTGCTGGAAAACAGTGGTCAGTTATAACTGCACTTTTTAGACGAATAAAACAACAACCACTTTTTTTATTGGGGTTATTATTTTCTTCTGTTTTGCTCACAATACAGATGATGATTTTTATTTGGGCACCACTTAACGGACATGGGTTATCAGCATCGCTAGGTTATTTTTTATTGCCACTAGCAATGGTGATTTCTGGGCAAATTTTTTATAAAGAAAAGCTCAGCTTCTTGCAAAAAATAGCTGTTGCACTTGCAGTATTAGGCGTTGCCATTGAAATTTACATCACTGGTGCTTTCTCATGGGAAACCGCTGTTATTGCTTTGGGGTATCCAATCTACTTTATGACAAGGCGCAAATTGCGAATAGATGGCATTGTGGGCACGTTTTCTGACTTTTTCTTTATCTTCCTAGGGTGCCTTATATATTGTGCCTTAAATTATCGTTTAGACAAAATAATTAGTGATCTTTCTCATTTCCCGATTTACATACCAACCTTGGGGATCATCACGGCTATTGCTTTTGCAATCTATTTTGTTGCAAGTCGCTTACTGCCCATGGGATTATTTGGTTTATTAGGATATGTAGAGCCAGTACTACTAACAGTTATTTCTATACTGTTTTTGCATGAGAAAGTTTCATCAGAACATATTGTATCATATGGATTTATTTGGTTATCTGTCTGCATTCTAGCTTTTGAGGGTGGGATTTTTGTTATACGTGCAATAAAACGAAAAAGATTACAATAGATACAAAAGAGGCACAATTGAATGCGCCTCTTATCAAACAATCTATCAACTATTTACTAAATGTAACATAATGACCATAGCTTTCTAAAATACCTTGGATCCTATCAAGGGTTTCTCTTGGTGGAGCCTCAACGCCTTCCAACTTATATTTATCACCAATCGTATCCCATTTATAAGCACCTAGTTTATGATAAGCAAGTAATTCTACACGCTCAATATTATCCATCCCCTCAATAAATTTACCAAGCAGATGTGCTGAATTATCATCATCAGTCCACCCAGGAACAACAACATAACGTATCCAAGTTCGCTTATTAATTTTTTGCAAATATTTAGCAAACTCAAGAACTCGTTTATTTGGTACTCCAACTAATTTTTGATGAATTTCATCATTAACTTGCTTTAAATCAAGCATGACCAAATCTGTTACTTCTAAAAGTTCATCAACAACATGGTCGAGCTGCCTTGCATAACCATTAGTATCCAAACAAGTACTAATGCCTTCTTGATGACAAGCTCTAAACCATTGAGTAACAAACTCAGCTTGTAACGTAGCCTCACCGCCCGAAGCTGTCACACCACCACCATTAGGCATAATAAAACTTTTGTAAGAAACAATTTCTTTCATAAGCTCATCAACGGTGACCTCTCGGCCAGCTTTTAAATCCCATGTATCACGATTATGGCAATACAAGCAACGCATTAAGCAACCTTGAAAAAAAACAATAAAACGAATCCCTGGACCATCAACAGTACCAAAGGATTCAAAAGAGTGGATACGGCCTTTAATAGGCGAATTAGTTGTCATAATAATATTTTGTTGTTCCATAGATAATCTCGAATCATTGCTCATATGACTTTTTAATAATTTTAACTCCACTACCGTCAAACTTAAACCAATAGTATTAATCGTCACGAATTATATTTTGATTAATTATACTGGATAAATATCAACAATATTAAATTATTATCATCGTATTAATATTTAATTTAAAGATGGCAAAAATAATATTTGCACTGATAAAAAAATAGCGCCTTTAAAGACGCTATTTCGATTAAGTTAACAATTAACTAAATTACATTTTTTGTGTAAATGTACGGTTAATTACGTCATTTTGTTGTTCTTTAGTTAATGAGTTGAAACGCACCGCATATCCAGAAACACGAATAGTTAATTGTGGATATTTTTCAGGATGTTCCATCGCATCTAATAATGTATCACGATTTAATACATTAACATTTAGATGTTGACCACCTTCTACTGTAGCTTCGTGATGGAAATAACCATCCATTAAACCAGCTAAGTTGCGTTTACGCACATCATCATCTTTACCTAATGCATTTGGAACGATAGAGAAAGTATAAGAAATACCATCTTTAGCATAAGCAAATGGAAGTTTAGCAACAGATGTTAATGAAGCTACCGCACCTTTTTGGTCACGACCGTGCATTGGGTTGGCACCTGGTCCAAATGGCGCACCAGCACGACGTCCGTCTGGAGTATTACCTGTTTTCTTACCATAAACAACGTTTGATGTAATGGTTAATACAGATTGTGTAGGTGTTGCATTACGATAAGTTTTAAGTTTTTGAATTTTCTTCATAAAACGTTCAACTAAATCAACAGCGATATCATCAACTCGTGGATCGTTATTACCAAATTGTGGATATTCACCTTCAATTTCAAAGTCAGTAGCTAAACCATCTTCATCACGAATTGCTTTTACTTTTGCATACTTAATCGCAGAAAGAGAGTCAGCTGCAACTGAAAGACCAGCAATACCACATGCCATAGTACGAATAACATCACGATCATGAAGCGCCATTAATGATGCTTCATAGCTGTATTTATCGTGCATATAGTGAATAGCATTTAATGCAGTTACGTATTGTTTTGCTAACCAATCCATAAAGTGGTCTAAACGAGCAAACACTGTATCAAAATCTAAATATTCATCAGTGATTGGAGCCTCTTTAGGACCAACTTGCATTTTTAATTTTTCATCCACACCGCCGTTGATTGCGTATAGTAGAGTTTTAGCAAGGTTTGCACGCGCACCAAAGAATTGCATTTGTTTACCAACAATCATTGGGCTTACACAACATGCAATAGCATAGTCATCATTGTTAAAGTCAGGACGCATTAAATCATCATTTTCATATTGTAATGATGATGTATCGATAGATACTTTTGATGCGAACTCTTTAAATCCACTTGGTAATTTTTCAGACCAAAGGATTGTCATATTAGGTTCTGGAGATGGACCCATTGTATATAAAGTATTTAAGAAACGGAAAGAAGTCTTAGTAACTAATGTACGACCGTCAACACCCATACCAGCGATAGATTCAGTTGCCCAAATTGGATCACCAGAGAATAATTCATCATATTCTGGCGTACGTAAGAAACGAACCATACGTAACTTCATAACAAAATGGTCAACAATTTCTTGAGCATCTTTTTCTGTAATTAAACCAGCTTCAAGATCGCGTTGGAAGTAAATATCAAAGAAAGTCGAAGTACGACCTAATGACATTGCAGCACCATTTTGTGATTTAACCGCAGCTAAATAACCAAAATATGTCCATTGAACTGCTTCTTGTGCAGTTTTTGCTGGGGCAGAAATATCGAAGCCGTATTTAGCTGCCATTTCTTTAATTTGGCCAAGTGCACGATGTTGTTCAGCAATTTCTTCACGACGTTGCATAATCATTGGAAGATCAACACCGTTTTCGAAATCAGCTTGTAGTGAATTGAATTGTGCAAATTTATCTTGCATTAAGTAGTCGATACCGTAGAGCGCAACACGACGGTAGTCACCAATAATACGACCACGGCCATAAGCATCAGGAAGACCTGTAATAACACCTGATTTACGACAACGAAGAATATCTGGAGTATAAATATCGAAAACACCTTGGTTATGAGTTTTACGATATTCAGTAAAGATTTTTTTGACTAAAGGATCAAGCGTTCTGTTATAAGCTTTACATGAATTCTCGATCATTTTGATACCACCAAACGGAATAATTGCACGTTTTAATGGTTTTTCAGTTTGTAAGCCAACAATTTTTTCTAAATCTTTTTCAATATAACCTGCATCATGAGCAGTAATTGTCGAAATAACACTTGTATCAAAATCCACAGGGGCATGGGTAGCATTTTCAATTTTAATGCCTTCCATTACTTTATCCCATAACTTAGTTGTGGCTTCAGTTGCGCCAGCTAAGAAAGACTCATCGCCCTCATATGGCGTGTAGTTTTTTTGAATAAAATCGCGGACATTAACATTATTTTGCCAATCACCATCTTTAAATCCTTTCCAAGCTGCTGCTTGTACTTCGTTTAAATTACTCATAATTTTCACCTCAGGTTTACAAAAATAACTATTTACCCTATTACATATGAGGGTAAATATTATAAAATCAATGTGGCTTACGTAAATATAAAGCCCAATAAGGTAGCGCTACAACTAAACCACCTAAAATATTCCCAATTGTAACTGGAATTAAATTTTTAAATACAAAATGCGATACAGTTAACTCTTTAAATGCGTCTGCCGACACACCAACTGCTTGCCAAAACTCAGGGGACGCAAAGTTCTTAATCACAATACCCATAGGAATCATAAACATATTTGCAATACTATGCTCAAAACCGCTGGCAACAAACATTGCAACAGGTAAAACCATAATTAGCATTTTATCAAGTAAGCTACGACCAGCGTAACTCAACCAGGCGGCCAAACAGACCATTAGATTAGCTAAAAAGCCAAGACATACTGCCTCAATAAAGGTGTGATGTAATTTATGATCAGCGGTTTGTAAAATATTTAGTCCCCACAAACCATTGGCTACCATATACTGACCTGAAAACCAAATAACTGTAACAAACAGTATAGCACCAATAAAGTTACCAACATAGACCAAAATCCAATTACGAATCATTTTAGTCCAGCCAATTTTATGGGTCATTTTAGGTAAAATGGTCAATACGGTTGAAGTAAATAAGTCAGAACCACAACAAACAACAAGCATAAGTCCTAAAGAGAAACAAATACCGCCGACTAATTTTGCCAAACCAAAAGCAACGGTTGCTGTTCCGGTTGTTACGGTAATATAAAATACAAAAGCGATAGAGATATAAACACCAGCAAGCATTGCGGATAAAATCGTACTACATGGGTGTTTGTTTACTTTGTAATTGCCAAGATCTTCAGCAATTTGGGTCATTTGTGCGGGAGAATATGAATCCACAAGTTTATTGGTACTCAAACTAACATCCTCAAAAAAACTAGGGTTTTATGAGACACATAGTATACTCAAAATTTGAAGCAGATCACGTTTTTTTTATTAAAAAACTTTAAAACCACAAAAATCCCTCATTATTAAAGAGGTTACTTATAGTAAAAATAGTGAATTAAAATTTTTAGGAAGATTTATACCTAGTGGGGAGCTAATCTTATTTAGAATCAACCTATCGGACGTGATTAAAATTAGCCATATTAACTTTGCCGTGCTATAAGCGTATTTTTTGCTCTAAAATCAGTCAGGTAGACTATTGATTTTATTTGATTTTTTATTTTTCAATGAAATCAAACACTTATAGAATAGTTTTTTTATTACACTGGATTCGGCTTTTTAAGAAAAGCGCTTTTGTTATTTAATAATAGCTATTTAATAATAACTTGTTAATAACAAAAGCGCAAACTTTTAATTTGTATCGATCAGAGCACTATTTTGGCTTTCAGTCATTAAAGCGCAAAGCTCGCAGGCTTTTGCTGCTCAATACCTAAAGCCTCAGAGGCTTGGTTATTTGTTATATTATCCTTTATTTGCACCATAAACTATTCCTGAGCCTAAGGATTAAGAAATAAACACTAAAATCTAAGGTGTGGTGCAAACAGCATAATACCCGAAGGTAGCACCCATGTGATTGCTATTGATGTAGCCAGTGTCCGAGTAGACATAGAACTGACGGTTAGGTATGGCGTTGATCGTCCAATAACCATAGTGGGAGTGAGTACTGTAAGCGAAATCCGCATTAGCGTAATGGGACATGTAGCCCCACTCCGTGAAAAATCCAGCTCCAATTCGACGCTGGTAATAATTTTCAGATGACGACGGCGTGGCACTAGAAATAGGAAAACTAGCTGTTCTGACTGCATTGGTTAAATCTCTTACCTGCGTAAGACGATACCCCAAACGACTACACCATGTTGTTTGAGCTGGGGCTGTATCATATTTACCTCCTCGGTTAACAAACCACTGCTTTAACTTAAATCCATATTTTACTACCTCATCACCAGTATTAATATCTCTACCCACTAACTCAAACGTCTGTGGTAACTGTGGCTTAGCAATTGGGTTAGGATGAGGATTGTACCATTGATTTCTTGCCTCTGGACCTGTTAGCTTAACACGAGCGACAACTTGTCCCTTATCTTCATCAGGGATCCACTTATCATTAGCTACAACATTTGTCACTGTCGCAGTGATGCCCCCCAAAGTAATGGGTTCCCATGTCAATTCCTTTATATCTACTCCACTTATGAGTAAATCAAAATATAAATTATGCCCACCCGTGGTCGGAAAATTAAGACTGTATGATTCAGGATGAATTGATTCAAAATCAATTGATTGTACTAAAAAGCCCTTATCGGGATTCCATATGTCAGCTGGACCCGCTCTTTCTTCATCACCCAAAAGTAGATTTGGCCTTACATAATTGATAACTGGCGACGGTAGCATTATTGCATCACTACGATTACCTGTTCGAGATTTTTTGCCATTCGCCTGAACATTCCATGACGATGACAATAATAACAGTGCTAATACTAGCAAAGCTGTTTTAGGTGATTTGAGCGGTAATTTCGATAATTCGTTGAGAAATAATTTGGAAGGTATAAATGAGCTTAGTGTAAAAACACGTCGAATAAGATTATTTAATAAATTTAAGACATAGGTTTGCCAGTGCTGGTGTCTGGTGTCTGGTGTCTAAAATGATAATGCATTATGGTTTACCTGTCAAGTAATTATTTGTTTTATTTGGATTTTTATTATTTTCCGATTATTTAAAAAGCTTGCTTTCCTATAGCGGTTAAAGTATAACCATTTAAAAAATTGTTGGCTAGTTTTTTGGCGGATTTTTTTGTAAAGAAATGTAAAGATGAAAATCATTCACTTTATAGATAAGTAAATTTTTAATTAAAATAATTCTTTAAAAACTGTTAGAGTGTTTTACCCACAATCGCTTAGACTTTTGTTTATTACCTTTTGTTAGTTAGCTATTGTTTGTTAGCTTCTGAATCGCTAGATGTTGACTGATTATGTTGTGTTATCTTTAAACAACCATTAAATCCATTTTGCTTTATCATTCGTTTATGAGCTGGTAAATGATATATTTCCTCATCATTACTTATGAATGATGAGGAAATATTTATTTTTTATAACTTATTTATTATCTAAGATTCTATTGACTTTTATTAGATAATTACGTGACTCTTGCGAAACGTGAGAAGTGACAAGTTTTCGATAAACCTGTTGTGGTGTCATTGAGTTTATGATGTTGATAGCTTCATTGCGATCGTTAGAAAACGTACGCAACACACTTCCTACTCCTCCATTATAAGATGTGATCACGGCGTATCTTAACGAAATTGGGTTATTAATGCCTGCTAAGTATTTCGTTTTTAATAAAGATAAATAAGCTGTACCTATATCAACATTATTACGCGGATCGAGTAAGAATTTTCGACTTGGTTCACCCGATTTGCCTTGTAATTTGAAAATATCACGCCCAGCGGTGTGTTGTTGTACTTGCATTAGTCCAAGCGCATCAGTACGGCTGACAGCATATGGGTTAAATGCAGATTCAACTTCCATAATGGCTAAGATCAAGCGTTCATCAATAAAATAACGATTAGAAGCTTCAGCTACTATTGGTAAGAATTTTCTGGCACGTTGATTTATGTGGTTAGGAACAAGTTTAATTTCAACATAAGTAATTTTATAAGAACCAGACCAGCGAGTTTTTATATTATTGCTAAGCAGATAATCAGCAAAACTATTGGCTCTGCCACTCCAACGAATCGGTTGATGCTCTTGATCTAATACCTGATTGTATAGAAATGGTTCTTGAGATAAGTCTTGACTGATTTTGTCATGTCGTATAATGTCAACTGGCTCTGACATAAGTAATGTCGAAACTATCGCTTCTTTTAGGTTTTCTATTGGTGATTCTGCCATCGTTTCAATAGTAATCACACCAGAAACAAAGTTAATATGGACACGCGTTTTTAAATTATCTTCATATTGAACATAATCTTTAGGCCCTGCAATAAGGACTTCTTTCGGACCCCAAATTTCTTCAATGTTATTAGCATATTGACTAATTAAGATATTAAAAGCATTAGTATCTTTAACATAATTGTTTTCATTTTTTTTTGAATTCGTACTAGGACAACCTGTTAGAAGAGTTACAGAAATAATTAACGCGATGATTTTTTTATTTTTTTTCATTTTACATCTCAATTTTGCGGTTTATATCCATCAATAACAACTTCTTCGCCTTCAAATAGAAATTTGATCATTTCAGCTTCAATTTTTTTTCGGTGTTCTAGATTCATCATATTGAGTTTATGTTCGTTAATGAGCATTGTTTGTTTTTTGAGCCATTCTTGCCATGCCTGTTTGGATATTTCGTTAAAAATACGTTTTCCAATCTCCCCTGGATAAAGTTGAAAATCTAATCCCTCTGCTTCTTTTTTTAAATAATGGCAATAAACGACACGGCTCATTTTTATCTCTTTTAAGTACACTTAACGAATAGTGGCTAATTATACCTGAAAATAATTATAGATAAGAAGAAAATTATTATATTAATTTTAAATTGAATTCACCTTTAATGAGTGAATATTAATTTAAAATATTTGAATAATTATTTACTTTACACCGCAATTAGTTTGATTAAAATGATAGGAACTAGTTAATAAAATAAATAAGGATTAAACAATGCAGCCAAAAATCACACGTGAACTTTTTGATAAAGTTATTTTACCTATTTATGCACCAGCAAAATTTATCCCCGTAAAGGGTAAAGGGAGTCGTGTTTGGGATCAAAATGGTGAAGAATATATTGATTTTGCAGGTGGCATCGCTGTAAATGCGCTTGGGCATTGTCATCCAAGATTAGTTAAAGCATTACATGAACAAAGTGAAAAGTTATGGCATGTAAGTAATGTTTTTACTAATGAGCCGGCTTTAAATCTTGCTCAAAAACTTATCGATAATACGTTTGCTGAACGTGTTTTTTTTGCAAATTCTGGTGCCGAAGCTAATGAAGCTGCGTTTAAATTAGCTCGTCATTACGCAATACATAAATACAATCCTTATAAGACTAAAATTATTGCTTTTTATCAATCTTTTCATGGGCGTACATTTTTTACCGTCTCTGTTGGTGGTCAGGCTAAGTATTCGGATGGTTTTGGTCCAAAACCAGCTGATATTATTCATGTTCCTTTTAATGATCTTGATGCAGTTAAAGCCGTAATGGATGATCATACTTGTGCGGTTGTACTAGAGCCTGTGCAAGGTGAAGGTGGATTAACTTCAGCCACACCCGAATTTTTACAAGGTTTGCGTGAGCTATGTGATGAATATAAAGCGTTACTGGTGTTCGATGAAGTGCAATGTGGAATGGGTCGAACAGGCAGTTTATTTACTTATCAACAATATGATGTAAAGCCAGATATTTTAACCTCAGCTAAAGCACTGGGCGGTGGATTTCCTATTAGTGCTATGTTAACAACAGACGAAATTGCTTCAGTTATGCATCCCGGTGTACATGGTACAACTTATGGTGGTAACCCTTTAGCTTGTGCTGTGGGTTGCGAGGCTTTTGATATTATTAATTCTCCTGAAATACTTGAAGGTGTGCAAAAACGACGTGCTGTATTTATTGAGCAATTAGAAAAAATTAATGATAAATTTAAATTATTCCGAGAGTATCGTGGGAAAGGGTTGTTGTTAGGTGCAGAGTTACAACCAAAATTTCACAATAAAGCTCGTGATTTTTTGAACGTAGCAACTGAATTTAAAGTAATGATTTTAAATGCTGGATCTAATGTTTTGCGCTTTACCCCATCACTAATTATTTCTGAAGATGAAATTAAAGAAGGTATGACTCGATTTGCGAAAGCTGTGGAAAAAGTTGTCAATTCTTAAGTTTTTCTATACAGTAACGGCATTTTAGTCAATTAAATGCCGTTGCATTTAAAGGATACTTATTTATGACCAATATTCACCCATTAAATTATGCTAAAACTCATTTTATTTTGAGTGCACCTGATATTTCTCATCTACCTGTTGATAGTGGTGTTGAAATTGCTTTTGCTGGTCGTTCTAACGCTGGTAAATCAAGCGCACTTAATACATTAACCAATCAAAAAGGGCTTGCTAGAACGAGTAAAACGCCAGGTCGAACCCAACTTATTAATCTTTTCGAAGTTGAAGAAAATTGCCGTTTAGTAGATTTACCCGGTTATGGCTATGCTCAAGTGCCAGAGGCGATAAAGCGTAAATGGCAAAAAGCATTAGGCGAATATCTGCAAAAACGTGAAAGTTTAAAAGGTTTGGTTGTATTGATGGATATTAGACATCCGTTAAAAGATTTAGATCAACAGATGATTGAGTGGGCGGTTTCTGTTGATATCCCTATTATGTTACTGCTTACTAAAGCTGATAAATTAGCTTCTGGCGCTCAAAAAAAACAAGTTAATATGGTGAAAGAAGCCATTTTACCTTTTCAAGGAGATATTACTGTTGCTCCTTTTTCATCACCTAAGCGTATTGGACTTGAAGCTCTAAAACAAAAATTAGATGAATGGTTTAGTTTGCAATAAAGGATCATTCAATGAATAGTTCAACATTTTCGTTTCAATCTTTATCACCAGATTTAATTATTGATAGCCTATCTTCAATAGGATTGAGTATAGATTCTGGTTTGACTGTGTTAAATAGTTATGAAAATCGTGTTTATCAATTTCAAGATGAAGATCATAAACGTTATGTGGTTAAGTTTTATCGACCAAATCGTTGGGATCGTCAGCAAATTCTTGAAGAACATCAGTTTACTAAGCAATTAGCTGATGCTGAGGTTCCCGTTATTACGCCATTAACATTTAATAATACGACACTACACGAATATCAAGGTTATCTGTTTACGTTGTTTGCTAGTGTTGTAGGACGACAATATGAGATGGATAATATCGAGCAAATGGAATCTGTGGGTATGTTGCTTGGTCGTATCCATCAAATTGGTGCTAAGCAGACATTTTTACATCGTCCAACTATTGGATTAGAAGAGTATCTTTATCGGCCACAAGATATCTTGCTATCTAGCGCTTATATTTCTAAGAAAGTTCAAACTGACCTTAAAGATATTTTAGCCCAGTTAATAAAAACTGTTGAACAGCATTGGCATAACGATTGGCAGCCTATTCGATTACATGCCGATTGCCATGCGGGTAATATCTTATGGCGCGATAATGCAATGTTTGTTGATTTTGATGATTCTCGTAATGGCCCTGCAATTCAAGATCTGTGGATGTTACTGCATGGTGATCGTCAACAGCAACGTTTACAGTTGGATTTATTGATTGAAATGTATCAGGAGTTTTGTGAGTTTGATCATCATCAATTAAAGCTTATCGAACCTTTAAGAGCGATGAGAATGGTTCATCATTTAGCATGGATTTTAGAGCGTTGGCAAGATCCTGCTTTTCCTATCGCCTTTCCATGGATTACTGATGAGGATTTTTGGCGTCAACAATTAGCTGAGTTTAATAAGCAAATTGATGCAATTAAAGCTCCTGCAATACAGTTAATGCCAATGATGTGAATATAAAGCGTATTAATTGAGTAGTTTTAATAATTCGTTTAAATTAGGTTGGTTTGTGACTAACTTCTCTTTTTTTTGTTTAGAAAGCTGTTTTATTCGGTACTCAAGCCTAAGTGCCATCGATCTGTCACCGATGTAGATTTGGTACACGATAGTCAAATCTTTTTGCCCCTTTAGATGCTTTGCACCTTTGTTGGTTTGATGTTGGTGAAGCCTTCTTTCCACATTTGTTGTAATACCAGTATAGAGTGATTTTTTTGCTGTTCTAATAATATATAAAAACCATTCGGATGCGCTATTAGACATAACTAACCAATAATATAAATTCAATTATTTAACCATAATATCATTTTAATGGCATAGCAAATATTCATCACTTTTTAATTAATACTATTCATACTACTAGTTAAACGTTACTGTTTCATTTACTTTAACGCAGATAATGTTTAAGATAAGTCAATTTTTTTGATGTATTCTGGGATAATAAAATTTGAATAACTTTGCAAAAATTATTGAAGTTCAACGTGGCGATATGAAGTTCGCCTATGTGCAAAATGACGAAATCAATTATTTAGAACTTTTTGACCAATTTTTGGCAGAAGAAGGACATCATGAATTACTCGATCCTAGCGATAAATTAGAGCGATATACTTATTTAATCGATCATGATGAATCAAAATTTATTTTTAAAATTGATGGCGGTGTTGAGCACCGTTTAGAGCGTCGTTTAATCGCCAAAATTACAGGCGACTTTTATTTCAATTTAATTCGTAAACTCGCCAAAATATCACTTGATAATGCCGATATTGCTTATGAACTGTATTTGGTTGCTTTCGATCAAAAAACTAAACGCCATTATATGATTTTTAACTTTATCGAAGGGCGCTCTTTAAAGTGGGAAGAAATGAAAGAGTATGGCGAGCAAGTTAAAAACTGTATTGAAAAACTGCACAGTTATAATTTAGTATCTAATGATATTCATGGCGGAAATTTTATCTTAACGCCTGAAGGAAAAATCAAGGCCATCGATTTAACGAACTCAGGATTTATTTGGCTAACTAAAGCCAATGACGCAATCGAGTTGAAAGAACGCTTTGATATCAAAATCAAGGTTCCTTTTTTTGCAATGGCAATTAAAAAGTTTACTCATGGGTTTAAACGATTGTCTCGGAAGATCCGAGGGAAAGAAGATTAATTATTCTACCATTGTGAGAGTTTGTTGATCCTGTAAAGATTCGAGTGATTATTATTCAGTATAATCGTAATTTTTTAATTAGTGATATCGTGAATTAGTTTCGTTATCACGTATATCACTAAAAAATATCTCGATTAGTTAGAGGAAATTGACGAGCTTAAAAGCCATTTAACTTGTATCTGACATAAAATACATTTATTATAACTAGAGTAAAAACCTCTTTATTATCACAGAATTTAATATTCTGAAAAAGTATGTATTTTTTATTAATAATCTATAATAGAAATAAAAAATGTTTAAGTGGGTAGCTACCTTTTAGGCCATGCCTACTTTAGTATGCCCACCACCATTGGTATGGTAATTTTGACTTTTTTCTTTATGTCTATGATCCATTTCGGCGCACTTGATTTATAACGATGAATAAGGAAATATCATGAAAACACTAGATCCCAGCATTTACCCTTGGATTGACGCAGCAAAACAGGCGGTTAAACGAGAAAAAATCAAGTTTTGCCACTACTTCAGCTCAATTAAAGAAACAGGCGACCAAGCCGCTTATGATGCCGCTTATCCTCTCTATATAAAGGCTCTACAAGATTTATATGAAGTTGGAATTATCCCCCCAAGTACAGCAGATATAGACGAACTCAAAGCCATTGCGGCTGGTAATTTTCACCCGAAATTTAATGAAGTATTTCCTGATGTAGTATTTTCAGAAGATGATTGACTATTTATTTTATGGCTAATAAATTTATTCTTCCCAAAGATAAGCATGACAGAATTTTCGAGAATGCAATCAAAAATGAATATCTGAGATTTGTTAAACCTTCAAATAACCCTGAAGTAATTTTACTCGGCAGGCAGGTCGGCTCAGGCAAATCAACAGTAAGAAATGAATACGCCAAAAACAATTTCTTGGTTATTGATACCGATGCTTATAAATAAACTAATTTTACATGGTTATTTCATCTAGTGATAAACTAAAGCTTGGAACAAAAACGTCTAAGAAGTAATTCATTTCAGGGCTGTTACGTTCAGATAAAGTCTTTTTTAAACGTTGTTCTGCTAATTTAAACTCATTATTGCCCGCACTGAGCTCTTCAATCGTTTTAAGGTAAGCGCATAATGCATCAGCTTGTTTTACAATACTTTTCTCGGTTTCGTCATAAAAATCATCATCAATTAATTTTCTAAAATCATCTTGTAATTCTTTAGGAAGCATATTGATAAGTTTATGCTGTGCTATTTTTTCAATCTTTTTATATTCAACCGTTATTTGTGGATTGTAATACTTTGTTGGTGTTGGTAGATCGCCTGTTATTACTTCTGAAACGTCGTGGTACATTGCCAGCAATGCAATTCTTTCTGGATTAACATTTCCATTAAATTTCTTGTTTTTAATTATTGCTAAGGCATGTGCAACAAAAGCAACCTGTAAACTATGCTCTGATACATTTTCAGTTCTTACATTACGCATTAAAGGCCAACGATTAATTAGTTTTAATCGGGATAAATGAGCAAAAAAATGACTGTTATTCATATTACTATCTCTTTAATATAAAATAAAAACGCTCCTATTAAAAACAGGAGCGTCTATAATATAAAATGTTACTTATTATTTTACGCGAGAATAAGCTGTTGGGTACCCAATGCAAGTGGTACAGTTTGCTCTTCTGTAAATGTGATATATTCCCATGCATTTTGTTTTGCTAGCAATGCTTGCAATAATTGATTATTCAATGCATGACCTGATTTATAACAAACAACTTCACCAATCATATTGTGACCGCTCATATATAAATCACCGATAGTATCAAGCATTTTGTGACGCACAAACTCATCTTCAAAACGCAAACCATCTTCATTTAGCACTTTATAATCATCAACAACAATTGCACAATCTAAACTACCACCTAGGCATAAACCTTTAGATTGTAATGCTTCAATATCACGCATAAAACCAAATGTTCTAGCACGGCTGATTTGACGAATAAACGATTCAGACGAAAAATCTAGTTGATAACGTTGTGAACTATTGTCGATAGCCGGATGTTGAAAATCAATAGTGAAATCCAGTTTAAAGCCACTATAAGGCCTTACTTCAGCCCATTTATCACCATTTTCAACTCGAACTGTTTCTTTTACACACAAAAACTTTTTAAGTGCGTTTTGTTCAGCAATACCAGCATCAAGCAATAAATAAACAAATGGACTTGCACTACCATCCATAATTGGTATTTCAGGGGCATTAACTTCAATAATAATATTATCAATGCCTAGCCCTGCTAATGCAGCATTAATATGCTCAACAGTAGAAATACGAACATTATCTTCATTTATCAAACAAGTACAAAGCATTGTATCACGCACAGATTTTGCATCCACAGGGAAATCTACATATGGATTTAAATCAGTACGACGGTAAATTATACCTGTATTTTCAGGCGCAGGACGTAATGTCAAGGTAACTTTTTTGCCAGTATGTAAACCAACACCAGTTGCTTGAATAGTCTTTTTTAATGTTCTTTGTTTCACTTTGCACCTACTTTTTTATTTGTCCTTACCGATTTTGACAATAAAAAATCAAATAAGTTCAACTTTACTTTAATTTGCTTGCTTCCGTATGAAAGCAGGAATATCTAAAATCTCACGATTATCAAGAGGAGAAGCTATTGGCTCATTAACAACCTTAGCTAATTTATCTTCTTGTTGTCCTAAAGGACTACTTCGGCTAAATAGCTCATTGTGTGAAACTGGTTTAGGCATTTTAACTTCTGGACGTTTATCCATACCAATACCAGTTGCAACCACTGTTACTCGAATTTCATCAGATATATCTGGATCAAAAGTTGAACCAACAACAACCGTAGCATTATCAGAAGCAAATGCTTTAACTGTGTTACCGACTGTTTCAAATTCTTCTAAACCAATATCAAATCCAGATGTTACGTTAACTAATACGCCTCGAGCTCCAGATAAATCAATATCTTCAAGTAATGGGCTAGAAATTGCCATTTCTGCGGCTTCTTCAGCTCGATTATCACCACTAGCTCGACCAGACCCCATCATAGCATATCCCATTTCAGACATCACTGTTCTAACATCAGCAAAATCGACATTGATAAGACCAGGTTTAGTAATCAGCTCAGCGATCCCTTGTACTGCACCCTTTAAAACACCATTAGCTGCAGCAAAAGCATCAAGTAATTTAACACCACGACCTAATACTTTTAATAATTTATCATTCGGAATAGTAATTAGTGAATCAACATGTTTTGCCAACTCAGAAATACCTTGCTCAGCAAAAGCCATACGCTTTTTACCTTCAAAACCAAAAGGTTTAGTAACAACTGCAACTGTTAGAATTCCTAATTCTTTTGCTATTTCTGCAACAACAGGAGCTGCACCCGTTCCAGTGCCACCACCCATTCCTGCTGCGATAAAAACCATGTCAGCTCCTTCGATAGCACTACGAATGACATCTCGATCTTCCTCAGCTGAATTTCTACCGACTTCTGGATTAGCACCTGCACCAAGCCCTTTAGTAACATTAGTCCCGATTTGGATAGTTTGACCTACCTTAATTCTTTTTAAGGCTTGCGCATCTGTATTTGCTGCAAAAAATTCAACGCCTTCAATATGTTCAGCAATCATATGCTCGACAGCATTACCGCCGCCACCACCTACACCAATAACTTTAATGACTGCTGCTGGTTCATCATCTGCAACCATAGGTTCAAACATAACTTATCTCCAAATTTACGATCTGCGAACATTGTACAGATAATCATCTACAATGTCCACGAAGTTCTTGAAATATATTAGCTAAAATTCTTTTTTAAACCATCCGGTTAATCGTTTAGCTATCCCTTTTAATGATGATTTATTATTATCTTTTCCATCATCATTTAATAAACTTTGTTTTCCATAATGCAATAACCCTATAGCTGTTGAACAATAAGGTTTTTGAACATAGTCGGTTAATCCAGATATATTTAATGGCTGACCAATACGCACTTGATTTTGAAAAATTTTTTCAGCGCACTCTACCATTCCTTTTATTTGCGACGCACCACCAGTTAAAACAATACCTGCTGCTAATTGATATTTGATATTCTGTTTTTTAAGTTCTTCTTGTAATACAAGTAACTCTTTTTGTACCAACGAAAGAAGTTCTGAATAGCGCGGTTCAATTACATCTGCAAGCGTTTGTCGTTGCAATGAACGTGATGGTCTTCCACCTACGCTTGGAACATCAATAACCTCATCTTTACCAATTAATGAGCCTACAGCGCATCCATAACGAATCTTAATATTTTCAGCATCCATTGGCGGAGCGCCAAATGCATATGCGATATCGCTAGTAACAACATTCCCAGCATAAGGGATTACAACTGAATGACGTAACGCACCTCCTGTATAGACCGTTACATCCATTGTACCGCCGCCCATATCAATTACGCAAACACCAAGTTCTTTTTCATCATCCGTTAAAACTGCATAGCTAGAGGCCAATCCAGAAAAAATAAGTTGATCCACTTTCAAACCGCAACGTTCTACTGCTTTCACAATATTTCTAGCCATATCATTGTGACAAGTAATTAAGTGAACTTTGGCTTTCATTCTTACTCCAGATAAGCCAATAGGATTTTTAATACCTTCTTGCAAATCGATAGAATATTCTTGTGCAATGACATGCAAAATACGGTGCTCATCTAAAATTCTGACTGATTTTGCTGTATGAACAACATTGTCAACATCTTCTGCGGTTACTTCTTCATCCTCTATTGGCACCATGCCTATCTCATTTTGACAACGAATATGTTTACCTGAAAGGCTTAAATATACTGAAGATATTTGACAATCAGCCATTAATTCAGCTTGGTCAACCGCTCTTTGGATTGATTTTACGACAGACTCAAGATCGTTCACACCACCTTTATCAACCCCTTTTGATGGACAATGCCCTACACCGATGATGTTAACAATACCATCGGGAAGAACTTCACCAACAAGAGCAAGTACTTTGGATGTACCAACCTCTAATCCAACAACCAATTTTTTTTCTGTTGCTTTCATACTTCAGCCTTAATTTATTCCTTACTGCACCATTTTTTCTCTTTGCACTGAAATGCCATTTTCATAACGTAAATCAGCGACCATTATTTTTTCATTTTCTGGCATTCTTGACTGAATTTCCGGAAATAACTTGATAAATTGCTGATATCTTTGTTCAATATTTTCACTACCTAATAGTAATTTTATTTCCTGATTTTCTTGGCAAAAACCTGATACACACTGTTTTACCGTCAATTGCCACGCGTTACGTTCATCAGTTATTGCTGTTTTAATATGTAATGCCAACTGATTATTAGCTAATTTTTTAGAAAGATTCTCTAATTTATAATAAGTTTCTAACGCCAATTTTGCTTTACCCTCTGGACCATATAACTTTGGTAGTTTTAAGTTGCTTATACGGTCAAGTGGTACACTAAATACATTGCCACTTTTATCAAGTAAAAATAAGTCATTCCAATAAAGCACTGGCTTATATTCTTCCACATAGACAATTAACCTATCTGGCCACTGTTTACGTACACTGGTTTGCTTCACCCACGGAAATCGCATTACTTCTTGTTGAATATCATTAACATCTTGTCCTATATAGGTATTAGGCAACCCTAGTCCTAAAATAGCTTCCCGAAGATCATCCTCAGTTGTATAGGTATGCTCTCCACTCAATGTTAATTGAGACAATACCATTTGTTCGGGATCATCCATCCAATTTTTAAAACTTTGAACGACCCAAATACTAATACAAATAATCGCAATAAAGAACAAAAATCCTATTAATTGCTCTGTATTACGAAAAATAAGCAGCTTTCTTTTGTTTTTATCGTCCCTTCTATGCGCTGCTTGCCGAACTTGTTTCATAAAATAAGGCCAATTATAAAGTTGCCAAATTCAAAATTTTAGCAACAAGCTCATTAAATGACCATCCATGTTCTTTTGCCGCCATTGGTACCAAACTATGGTCTGTCATACCTGGAGCGGTATTAACTTCAAGTAAAAAAGGTTTTTGATTAGCATTAAACATGATATCAACTCTTCCCCACCCTCGACATCCTACTGCTTTATAAGCATCTAACGCTAATTTACGAATTTCTTGTTCTTGTTCATCAGATAAACCGCTTGGACAAAAATACTGAGTGGTATCAGATAAATATTTCGCATCATAATCATAAAATTTAGTTGCGGGTTTAATATGGATTGAAGGTAAGACCTCGTCACCAACAATTGCTACCGTAAATTCTGGACCTGCTAAAAATGACTCAACCATCACTACACTATCATATTTGAAAGCTGCGCTAATAGCTGCTTCCAATTCAGATGCTTCATTAACTCTAGCCATTCCCACACTTGATCCTTCATGACTTGGTTTAACAAACAACGGTAAACCAAGCTGTTTAACTATAGCACCAGTATCAATTGATTGTGATTTTTCAACCATAACATATTCAGCAACAGGTAAATTGAGTGATTTCCACACTAACTTAGTTTTCAGTTTATCCATTGTTAAGGCTGATGATAAAACATCACTACCGGTATAAGGAATATTTTGATAAGTCAAAATCGCTTGAACAATACCATCTTCCCCACCACGTCCGTGTAAAATAATAAAAGCTTTTGTATAACCTTCTTCTTTTAAATTAGTAATAGAATGATATTTAGTATCAATAAGATGCGCATCGATACCATTTGCCAACAATCCTGCATGTACAGCCTTACCTGACTTAAGTGACACTTCCCGTTCAGCTGAAGTACCACCATACAATACAGCAACTTTATCTACCATTTTATAAAACCTCTTCTGATGATAATTTAGTTTTGGCTAATTGGCGTGCTATACGACCAACACTACCTGCACCTTGTGTAATTAATAAATCACCACTTTGTAAAACTTCTTGCATTATTTCGGGTAGCAAATCTAAATCCGAAACATAAATTGGGTCAACTTTGCCACGATTGCGGATAGAACGGCATAACGAACGGCTATCTGCACCCGCAATAGGTTGCTCTCCTGCGGAATAGACATCTAACATAACAAGTGCATCGACTTGAGAAAGCACTTGTGCGAAATCGTCAAATAAATCCCGAGTACGCGTGTATCGATGTGGTTGGAATAACATAACCAATCTTCGTTCAGGCCAGCCGTTTCTTGCTGCTTGAATTGTTGCATTAACCTCGCTAGGATGATGACCATAATCATCAACCATCATTATATCGCCACCATCAACATGCGGGAATATACCTAATAAATCAAAACGCCGACTAGTACCAGCAAATTTAGCTAATGCATTTATAATTGATTCATCATCAATACCATCTTCTGTTGCTGCAATTATCGCAGCCGCCGAGTTTAAAGCATTATGTTTACCAGGTGCATTTAACTCAATCTGCAAAGCCTTGCGATCAGGACGACAAACCGTGTAATAGCTTACACCTCGTTCTTGACGATAATTTTTAATGACAACATCAGCTTCTTCGCTAAATCCATAAGTGATAATTTTACGTCCCACAATCGGTAGTAATTCTCGATTAATAGGATCGTCGTAGCACATAATAGCTAAACCATAAAATGGAAGGTTATGTAAAAATGAAATAAATGTTTGTTTTAGATTATCAACACTACCTTGATAAGTGTCCATATGGTCAGGCTCTATATTTGTTACAATAGATACCATCGGTTGCAAATGAAGAAATGAAGCATCACTTTCATCAGCCTCAGCAATAAAATAACGGCTACTACCTAATTGAGCATGTGTTCCTGCCGCCTTAACTAAACCACCATTAACAAAAGTTGGATCGAGTTTCGCCTCAGCATAAATAGAGGTAACCATAGCGGTAGTTGTAGTTTTACCATGAGTACCAGCAATTGCTATACCATATCGAAAGCGCATTAATTCAGCTAACATTTCAGCACGTTGAATAACAGGTATACGTGCCGCACGAGCGGCAATTACTTCAATGTTATCTTGCGAAATAGCTGAGGATATAACAACAACGCTAGAATTAATTACATTTTCAGCCGCATGGCCAATAACAATTTTTGCCCCTAATGTTTCTAGATGTTGAGTAACCGCATTTTCAGCAATATCTGATCCACTAATTTGGTATCCTTCATTAGCGAGAACTTCAGCAATTCCCCCCATACCAGCACCACCAATACCCACAAAGTGAATATGTTTAACTCGCTTCATTTCAGGAATAATTGCTCTTAACTTCGCTAATTCCTTTGTATTCACTATTTAACTCCTACATTATTTTACAGTTCACAGTACATATCATCATTGAGCATATCTATCATCGTTATTTTTTATTGCTCAAATGAATCATTGACTCAAACATATATCTAACCTGAAACATTTTGACAAAAATATTACATAAATTTATGTCAGAAAAGTATTATTTTATCACCGAATAAAGGGCTTCTGCTACTTTTTCTGTGGAATTCACAATAGATAAACTTTTAGCTTTTATTGCCATTTCAATTAATTTGTCACGGTTCAAATTACATAACAAATTGGATAGCGATTCAACACTGAAATCAGGTTGTTCTATAATACTAGCAGCACCTATATCTGCTAGTGATTTTGCATTCCAAAATTGCTGACGATCTTTATGCATAAATGGAATAAAAATAGCACCAATACCAACTATTTCAATTTCACTGACGGTTAATGCTCCGCTACGACAAATTACAATATCTGCCCAATTGTATGCATCTGCAACATCTTGGATAAATTCAGTCACTTTGTTATTGGTCATATCGCAATTTTGGTATGACTGAATTACGGAATTCAACATTCCTTTACCTGTTTGATGCCATACTATATATTTATCGGATAATTTTGTTATCACTTTAGGCACAATATCATTAATAACTTTAGCTCCTTGGCTGCCTCCCATGACTAATACTCTAATTGGCCCATCACGATCTTTAAATCTTTCTTCAGGTTTTGCTACAGTTAAAAGATCACTACGAACAGGATTGCCAACTACTTCAGCCTTAGGAAAAGCAGTAGGGAATGCTTGTAAAACTTTAACCGCTATCTTAGCTAGATATTTGTTGGTTAAACCTGCTATACCATTTTGTTCATGTACTACAACCGGTATGCCAAGTGTTTTTGCTGCTATTCCCCCTGGGCCTGAAACATATCCTCCCATACCTAGAACAACATCAGGGCGATAAGTTTTTAAAATTTTTCTAGCTTGTAAAACTGCTTTTAAAATTTTATAAGGTGCTTTTAATAATGCCATAACACCTTTGCCTCGTAGCCCTGATATTTCGATAAAATCAATATCAATACCATTTTCAGGAACTAAGTGTGCTTCCATTCGATCGGCAGTTCCTAACCATCTTACCTGCCAGCCTTGCTTCATTAAATATTGCGCCACAGCAATACCTGGAAAAACATGCCCCCCAGTTCCTCCTGCCATAACTAATAATTTTTTCATTATTTTATTAACCTTATTCTTGCTTGGGCTTGTTGTTGTCTAAATTCAAAATCAATTCGGAGTAATATTGCTGTTGCAATACTCATCACAATAAGACTTGATCCACCATAACTAATAAATGGTAGTGTTAATCCTTTAGTAGGCAACATTCCAGATGTAACACCCACATTTACAAATGTTTGAAAACCAAACCATATCCCAATTTCACAAGCTAAATAACCAGAGAACAATGAACTTTCATTCAGTGCTCGATAACCAATTGCAAGCGCCTTAAATGTTAGAAAGAAAAGTAATGACAATAAAGCAACTACGCCTATATATCCATACTCTTCTGATATAATTGAGAAAATGAAATCAGTATGACATTCTGGCAAATAACCTAATTTCAGTACAGAATTTCCCATACCTTGTCCAGTAACGCCTCCATTACCAATTGCCATTAATGAGGCAACTAATTGATAACCTGAACCTGTAGCATCTTGCCAAGGGTCAAGAAAGGTTAACAGTCGTGTTAAGCGGTAAGACTCATATAAAATCAAACAAATTACTGCGCCAACTCCCGTTAGCAAAATAGCAATAAATTGCCACAATTGCGCACCTGCAATAAATAAAATGCCAATAGTGACCATAAATAAAACAATAACAGTACCTAAATCTGGTTGTTTAAGTAACAAAATAGAAAGTATAGTCATAACAACCATTGGTTTAAAAAACCCCCAAAAGCCACTTTGTACTTCTTCAGATTTACGTGATAAATAACCAGCTAAGAATAAAAATAGCGCTAATTTTGAAAGTTCTGCAGGTTGAAAATTGAATACTCCTAGAGGTATCCAACGAGATGCTCCATTAATCGAAGAACCAATACCTAACACAACGATTAACATAATAATAGCAATAATAAGTAAAACAGAAGCAAACTGTTGCCAACGTTGCATTGGAATATAAAACGTAATAAACATTAAAAATAATGATAGTCCTAACTGAATAAGTTCTCGTTGTGTATAAAAGAAAGGATCGCTTTCATTAAATGCCATTGAAGAAGATGTCACCATGATCAAACCGAAGATCATTAAACCTAACACAGTCCAAAGTAGCTGGTTGTCAAATGGTATGTGGGGATTAACCTGTTTTTTTAACCAAAAGAGTGTCATTTTGTACTCCTTTGAGTATATTGTTCAGCAAGTTGTGCAAACTGTTTTCCGCGTTCAATATAATTCTTAAACTGATCTAAGCTTGCGCATGCTGGAGAAAGCAAGACCACATCATTTGGTTCAACTTTTTGAGCAATAACTTGCATTGCATCTGACAATGTTTCAGTTACAGTTGTTATATGAGGTGCTAGCTTAGCAAGGATAAAACGATCACGCCCAAAACAAAAAATTTCTAGATTTCTGTTTTCAAAAAAAGGAATCAATGGCGAAAAATCCGCTGATTTTCCATCCCCACCTAATAATAAAAATAATTTCCCTTTGCAAACTACGCTATTTAATGCTGCTTCTGTACTACCTACATTAGTTGCTTTGGAATCATTAATCCACTTCACACCATTTTTTTCCAACACTAACTCAAAACGATGTGCTAGACCATGAAATGAAATAATTGTTGCTATACTTGATTCCCGTGAAATTTTCAGTTTATCAACTATAGCTAAAGCCGCTAACGCATTAAGATAATTATGGCATCCCGCCAGTTTCATTATTTTAGTCGCTACTACTGGCTGCTCTTGTGCAATCAAATGTTCAAAGTGGAAATCCAAATGATAATCCCCTTTATTTACACCAAATGAAACGCAGTTTTTTTGTTGGTCAGTCGGAATGGTTAACTTATCATCATGGTTAATTACACAATACTTGGCATTATGATAAATACGTTGCTTGGCCTCAACATATTGCATTAATCCAAGAGGATAACGATCCATATGATCTTCTGAAATATTTAAGATTGTTGCAACTGTAGCTTTTAAACTCTGAGTTGTTTCTAGCTGAAAGCTAGACAGTTCAAGAACATATACATCGTAATGTTGATTCAATAACGATAATGCTGGCTGCCCAATATTACCACCAATAGCGACTTTAATACCTGCCGACTTAATAATTTCACCAACTAATGTTGTTACTGTAGTTTTACCATTTGCACCTGTAATGGCTACAATTTGTTTACTGTTTTGTTGATTCAATTCACGGCAAAATAGTTCAATATCGCCAATAATTTCAATACCTTTTTTAGCTGCCTGTTGTAGTTCAGGTGTTGATAAAGCAATTCCTGGACTGACTATTATTAAATCAGCATCAAGCAACCAATCAACATTTAATTCCCCTAAATGGCAAGCAACACGTTTGTCTAATTGTTCCATCCCTGATGGCGACTTACGAGTATCAATAACTTTAGGTATAACATTTTGAGCAAGAAAATAGTCTACACAAGAAAGTCCTGTGACACCTAAACCAATAATAACGACATTTTTTCCTTGATAGCTAACCATGATTTGATCCTAATATCTTTTATTAACGTAATTTCAAAGTTAATAAACCTATTACAACTAACATCAATGAAATTATCCAAAACCGCACAATAACACGCGGTTCTGGCCAACCCTTTAATTCATAGTGATGATGAATTGGTGCCATACGGAAAATTCTTTTACCTCGTAATTTAAATGATCCTACTTGTAAAATTACGGATAAAGTTTCAATAACAAAAATTCCCCCCATAATCAGTAATAAAAATTCTTGTCGTAATAAAACAGCAATAATTCCAAACACGCCACCTAAAGCTAGCGATCCAACATCTCCCATAAAAACCATCGCCGGATATGTGTTAAACCATAAAAAACCAAGTCCAGCTCCAATAATTGCAGTACAAACAATCATCAACTCTCCGCTGAATTTAATATAAGGAATATTCAAATAAGCAGCAAAATTGACATTCCCTGTAGCCCATGCTACAAGCGTAAAACCAGCGGCTACAAAAACAGTTGGCATAATTGCTAATCCATCAAGTCCATCTGTTAAATTAACGGCATTACCAGCCCCAACTATAACTACATAAGTTAATAAAATAAACCATAGTCCCAATTGAGGCATCACATCTTTAAAAAATGGCACAACAAGTACTGTTACCGTGCTATCTTTACCATAAACATAAAGACCAAAAGCAACAATTAATGCAATAACCGATTGCCAAAAGTATTTCCATCTAGCAATTAATCCAGCACTATTTTTACGAATTACTTTTAAATAATCATCAGCAAAGCCAACAATGCCATAACCAATTAAAACAAACAAAGTTACCCAAACATAAGGATTGCGTAAATCTGCCCATAGCAATACCGATAAGGAAATTGAGGCTAAAATTAGCGTCCCCCCCATAGTCGGTGTTCCTTTTTTACTTAAATGAGACTCAGGCCCATCATGGCGAATGACTTGACCAATCTGTAATTTTTGCAGCCAGTCAATGACTTTTTGCCCCAAAAATAATGAAATTGCTAGCGAGGTTAATAAACCTAAAATAGCTCTTACTGTTAAATAAGAGATAACATTAAAAAAGGTAAAATGTTTAACTAAATATTCCGATATCCAAAGCAACATAATCTTAATCCTGACTCATTTTGAGTTGTTCAATTTGAATTTTTTCGATAACTTCTTCCATTTTTGCACTACGCGAACCTTTAACTAACATTGTTAAATTTGGTTGTTGGCGTAACAGCATTAATAGATAATTCACTGCATCTTGTTTATTATTGAAATGGTGACCCACACCACTAAACTGGCTAATAAATTGACTTAATTTGCCTACACTTACTACACAATCAATTTTTTCATCATGAGCAAGCTCACCTATTTGGCAATGATATTTTTCAGCTTCTGGCCCTAGCTCACCCATATCACCGACAACTAAAATCCGATAACCGGGCTGTTTTGCCAAAACTTTGACAGCCGCTGACATCGATCCAACATTAGCATTATAAGTATCATCCCAAATTAATTGGGTTTGATTTAATTTTATTGGAAATAACCGGCCTTTTACAGGCGTTAAAGAGGCTAAGCCATGTTGAATCTGATTCAAAGTCGCTCCGACAGAAAGTGCTAAAGCTGATGCCGCGATCGCATTTGAAATATTATGTTTCCCAACTAGCGATAACATAATCTCACATTCACCTTTAGGTGTATGTAATGTAAATGTTGTATTTTTTTCGTGTTGAATATTACTAGCATAAAATTGAGCAGAAGGGTTCGTTAACGAAAAAGTCCAAACTGTTTTGTTTACTAACTGAGTAAACCATTTATCAGAACAACTATCTAAATTAATAATAGCAATACCACCATCAAGCAATCCTTGAAAGATTTCGCCTTTAGCTTTTGCTACACCTTCAAGTGTTCCAAAACCTTCTATATGTGCTTCTGCAATATTATTGATTAAAGCGCTTTGTGGTTTGACAATATTCGTAGTATAGGCTATTTCACCGATATGATTAGCGCCTAATTCTATAACTGCAAACTGGTCTTGTTTAGTTAAACGTAACAGTGTTAATGGCACCCCAATATCATTATTGAAATTGCCTTGTGTATAAAGGGTCTGTCCACAGTGTAGTAATATTGCCGCAGTCATTTCTTTAACTGACGTTTTACCTGATGAACCTGTAAGTGCAACAATTTTAGCTGTACTTTGCTGCCGGATAAAATTAGCGATTACCCCTAAAGCCAAGCGAGTATCCTTAACAACAATCTGTGGTATGGTCTTATCAAGTTTATGATCGACGATCACGGCTATAGCACCATCTTTAATAGATTGTTCAGCAAAAGCATGTCCATCAAAATTATTTCCAACAAGTGCGATGAATAGCGATTGTTTTATTATTTTTCGTGAATCAGTGCAAATTGTATCAATCACAGCACTTTCGTCTTGAATGTAATAAGATTCACCATTAACTATTTTTTTTATTTGCTCAATTTCTAATGGAATCATGATTGATTCTCTACTCCTAGAAGTTTTTTCACTGTTTCTTGATCTGAATAGTGATATTTGGTATTACCAATTATTTGATAGTCCTCATGCCCTTTACCTGCAATTAAAATGACATCATTAGGCTTAGCCTGCTTTAATGTTTGCGTAATAGCCTGCACTCTATTGGTAATTATGAGTACATTATCAGTGTGATGTAAACCTTGTTGAATATCATGAATAATCTTCATTTCATCTTCAGTGCGTGGATTATCATTAGTTAAAACAATTTTATCGGCAAATTGTTCTGCGATTTCAGCCATTAAAGGTCTTTTTCCAGTATCCCTATCGCCACCACATCCAAAAATCACCCATAAAGAACCTTTACAATGAATTCGACTAGCTTGCAAAGCTTTCTGTAACGCATCTGGAGTATGAGCATAATCAACAATAACCGTTGGGCTATTTTTTACATGTAAAACCTCCATTCGCCCACAGATTGGAGTCAAAAAAGAAGCCATATTAACAACAGCAAAAAATGGGTAGTTCAATGTTAAAAGTGTAGCTATGGCTAATAACAAATTAGAAACATTAAATTCACCTAGCAATCGGCTAATAATAATGGCATTTCCCCAACTTGATTCCATATGAATTTGGGCACCTTTATCATGATATTCGATCATTGATACACCAACATAAGGTATATTTAACGCCTTGAGTCGACGTAATGATTTTGTTTGACATGATACAGCTGTCACTTGTGGAAGTTTTTCAATCCATCTTTTACCATATTTGTCATCATAATTAATAATTGATTTACCCGCAGCTAAAACTTGTTTGTCTTTTTCATCAGGACTAAATAACGACCATTTTGCTTTTGCATATCTACTCATTGTCTTATGATAATCTAGATGATCTCGACTTAAATTGGTAAATACAGTAGCAGCGCAATTTAGCCCTTTAACCCGGTCCATAGCAAGCCCATGTGAAGAAATTTCCATCGTTACAACTTTGACCTGTTTCTCTACAAATTCGGCTAATAAGGTTTGCACATCTACTGCTGATAACGTTGTATTAACTGATGGCTCAAGTTCATTATAAATTCCATTACCAATAGTTCCCATTAATGCTGTTTTTTCATTCAATAATGTTAAACATTGGGCAATAAGCTGACTAACAGTTGTTTTCCCATTGGTTCCTGTCACACCAATAACAGATAATTTTTTTGATGGAGAATGATAAAACTCATTAGCAATCAAGGATAGACGCTGTGAAAGTTGGAAAACACTAATTTGTGGAATTATCGATTTATTTTCATGCCTAATATAGTCAATTTTTAAGTCATTTGATTTTCTACTTGCTTCTACTAAGATAACAACTGCACCCATTGAAATAGCTTGTGGAATAAATGTTCGTCCATCAACTGTATGACCTTTGATTGCGATAAACACATCATTTTTTTCCACTTTACGACTATCTATACGCAAATGATTAAGTGGAAAATCATCTAGTTTTAAATTACATCTTCCACCTAATAATTCAAATAATGTTTTAAACGAGTTTGTTGCTAACATTTTCACCTACTAATATATAATCATTTGCCCATCAACTTGACGATCAGGCTTTACATTCATCGTTCTAAGCACACCGCCCATAATGCGACTGAAAACAGGTGCAGAAACCGAACCACCATAATATTGCCCCGCTTTAGGGTTATCAATAACAACAACAAGTGAATACTTTGGTGCTGTTGCTGGAGCGATACCTGCGGTATAAGCTAAATATTGATTAACATACCGTCCACCAGATAATTTTTTCGCTGTTCCTGTTTTAACTCCAACACTATAACCAGGAACCGATGCTTTAGTTCCTCCACCAGTAACAGCTACAGCCTCCATTAATTGAACAACTGTTTTAGCATCTTTTTCAGAAACTACACGTTTACCCTTAACAGGTTCTGTGACTTTTAAAATTGATACAGGTCGGTAAATTCCATAACTACCGATAGTTGCATAAGCTCTTGCTAGCTGTAATGGGGTAACAGTTAATCCATATCCAAACGCAAATGTTGCTCGCTCAATATCAGCCCATTTTCTGGTTCTATCGGCTGCAATTGAACCACTAACTTCACCACCTAAGCCTAATTCCGTTGGTTGACCTAATCCAAATCGACTATAGAATTCTACAAGATCATCCTGTTGCATTTGTAAAGCTAGCTTACTTACTCCAACATTACTTGATTTTTCTAAGATACCTGCCAAATTAAGCGTTTTTTGATATGACACATCTTTAATTTCATAACGATTAACATAAAAAGGTCTAGTATCGATAATAGTATTTAAGTTAGCAATTTTCTTTTCTAAGGCAGCCATTACAACTAGCGGTTTAACCGTAGAGCCTGGTTCAAACGCATCAGTAACAGCTCTATTTCTCAATAAATTATAATCAATTGATGAGCGATTATTTGGATTATAAGATGGGCTGGTTGCCATCGCTAAAATCTCACCACTATGCACATCAACCAATACAGCTGTTCCACTGTCTGCTTTGTTAAATTGAACCGCTTGACTAAGTTCGCTATAAACTAGTGATTGTAAACGCTCATCTATACTTAATATTAAATCTGATGCTGTTTCTGTTTCTGTCCGTTCTAATTCTTCAATAACACGACCTACTCGATCACGTCTTACAACTCTTTGCCCCGATTCACCTATTAACCATTTATTAAAGCTTTTTTCAATACCTTCAGAACCTTTCTCAGCACCATTTGCATCAATATCTGTTAAACCAATTAATTGAGCTATATTTTCTGCCGCAGGGTAATAACGTTTAGATGTTTTAGCAAACGATATCCCCGGTAACTTTAGTTTTTTTAAATAGTCAGATATTGTTGGCGTTACTTGCTTAGACAAATAAACAAATCTCATTGATGGATTGTTTAATTTTTGCTTTAGCGTTGACATTGGAATATTCAACGTTTGTGCTAATCCTTGCCATCTAATATCATCAGCTTTAACACCACCTTTTTGCACAACAATTTTAGGATCTGCCCAAACATCAAACATCGGTACACTTACTGCTAACGCACGCCCATTACGATCGGTGATCATGGCTCTTGGTGCATCAATTTCTTGGTGACGAAGTGAGCGCTTATTACCTTCAGCAATCAGTTTATCTGGTTCAATAATTTGCAATAATGCCATTCGAGCCATAAGACAAATAATCGCTAAAATAATAAGTCCATATATAATATAAAAACGATTCGGTGTAAAAAACTGTCTTTTACCATTTAACCTATTATTTTTATTTGTTTTTGCAACCTTTTTAGTTTTAGTTTTAGTTTTAGTTTTATTTTTTTTATATTTAGTGGCAGGTTTCATTATTTACTCTTTATTACAATGACTGTTTCATTTTGCTGTGTCACATAAGACATACCTAATTGATTTTTAGCTTTCTCTTCGACACGTTTTGGATCAGCAAGTACATTTTCTTCAATAACTAAATTCCGCCATTCGCTTTCTAACACATCTTGTTCTAATAAAAGTTGCTCACGTTCAAATAACTGTTTACGAATTTGTTGCGTTGTTATTAATACTGCACCAGCAGAAATAATAATCATCACAAGTAATAACAATGAAATTTTTTGATGCCTAAATAAATCCCCAATAATTACACCAAACAAGCTTTTACTCGGTCTTTTTTGAAAATTTTTATCAATATAAGTTTTATCTAGAAAAAAATCATTGTCTTGGTTATTCATTTTTCCTTTCTGCTACCCTTAATATTGCGCTTCGGGAGCGCGGGTTATTATTAATTTCAATAGTATTTGGTTTAATTTTGCCAAGTGATTTTAATTTAGCACTACCAAATTGTTTAATTTGTTGTTCAGTTAATGGTAATCGTGTTGGTAAATCTGGACCTTTACTCTGTTTACTAATAAATTGTTTTACAATCCTATCTTCTAAAGAATGAAAGCTAATAACCGCTAATCTTCCTTGATTGGCAAGCACTGATAAACAACTATTTAGCACTTGCTCGACTTCTTCCAATTCACTATTAATATAAATACGAATAGCCTGAAAACTACGTGTAGCTGGATGCTTATTTTTATCCTTTCTTGGTGTAGCTTTTTCAATTAAATTAGCCAACTCTAAGGTACGAGTAATCGGAGAAATTTTATTCTGCTCGACAATCGATCGAGCAATACGTTTGGCAAATTTCTCTTCACCAAATGCCTTTAACACCCATGAAATATCGTCTTCATCACTGCTAAGTAACCATTCACTTGCAGTTAAACCTTTACTATTATTCATACGCATATCAAGAGGTCCATCACGCATAAAAGAGAATCCCCTGTCAGGATCATCAAGTTGTGGTGATGAAACACCTAGATCTAATAAGACACCATCAATTTCACCCAATAATTCTAACTCTTCAATATATTGATATAAATTTGAAAACTCACCACGAATAAAAGTAAATCGAGGATCTATTATCTGTAACGCAGATTGCTCTGCACGCTCATCACGATCAATAGCAATCAATCGTCCTTGTGCTCCTAGTTGTTCAAGTATTAAACGAGAATGGCCTCCTCGTCCAAAGGTACCATCAACATAAATGCCATCTTTTTTTATATTTAATGCATTTACAGCTTCGTTTAATAAAACCGTCGTATGTTGATAATCCATCAATCTTTACTCTTATTAAATAGTTAAACTTTTCAAATTATCTGATAAGTTTTCAATATCGCTTGATAATGCGGTAATATCATCATTAATTTGTTGATACCAACTTGCCTCATCCCAAATTTCAAATTTATTAGATTGACCAACAAACATTATATTTTTTTCTAATTTTGCATAAGTACGCAATGTAGGTGACAATAAAATTCGTCCAGAATTATCCATTAGGCACTCAGTTGCATACCCCAATAACAATCTTTTTATTCTACGTTCAGTTTCAACAATGGTTGATAATGTTGCAAGTTGCTGTTCAATACATTTCCATTCGGACATTGAATAAAGTGTCAAGCATGGGTCGTATAAACCAATTGTGCAAACCATACCTTCAGATAAAGATTCACGGTAGCGAGTAGGAATAGCTAACCGTCCTTTATTATCTAAACTAATTGAAATTGCACCACTAAACATAAAAGTATTTTTCTTTATAATTTATTTAAATTTTAATTAATAAAAATCAACATGTTAATAAAAACACCCATTTTTACCACTTAACCCCACTTTTTACCACAAAATTTAATAAATTAATAGGTATTTGAATAATTAATTTATAAATGATTTAAAAGCATCTTCTAGGTTTTTATGTAGAAAATAAATTGCTGGTATAAGAAAATTAAGGAGGGGGGATTTGCCGACGTAAGTCGGCAAAAAAATGAGGAAAATTTAAGATACGGTCCAAAACCCAGTTATATTAACTTTATCCTGCTGCAAAACAGCACGAATAGGCATTTGATTAACATCATTATTTTTTTCGGCTTGTTCTAATACACACAATTTGCTTTCACCAACTAAATGTAGGTAGATATTTTTGCTATTTAAAATAGCTGGCAATGTTAATGTAATACGATCTAGTGGTGCTGTTAATGGTGTCATACCAACAACTTTCCGTCCAGATTTCATATCTAAACCGTTAGCCAAATTAGCTGCGCCTGGGAATAATGAGGCAGTATGCCCATCTTCTCCCATACCTAAAACAATTACATCAAATGGCATCGGAACTTTATCTAAAAGTTTATCTGTAACTTCTGCACCATCAAATGGATTATTACAACTGTTTTTTAAACCAACAAAATTAGCCAATTTAGCATTATTTTGTAATAGATAAGTGTTCACTAACTTTTCGTTACTAGCATCATCAGTATCATTAACCCATCTATCATCTACCAACGTAATAAAAACTCGGCTCCATTCTATATTTTGTTTACTTAGTGAAACAAATAATGGAATAGGTGTTTTACCACCAGAAACCGCAATTGAAGCATGTCCTTTTTGTACAATGGCCTGTTTTAATTCATTGACGATATGTGAGGTTAAATCTTCGATCAATAATTGACTATTTTGATATTTATTTAACGTAAACATAGTTATTTTTCCTTTATTCAAATTCGTGCCATGAATGCCCATCTTTAGTGATTAAGGCAACGGATGCGACTGGTCCCCAAGTTCCGGCTTGGTAGGTTTTTGGGGCATCATTTTCTGATTCCCATGCACTAATAATTGAATCAACCCATTTCCATGCAGCTTCAACTTCATCACGATGAACAAATAATGCTTGGCGACCACGCATAACTTCAAGTAATAAACGCTCATAAGCATCAGCACTTTGTTGGTGAAAAGTTTCGCTGAAACTTAAGTCAAGTTTAGTGGTTTGTAAATTATGATTACTATCCAACCCTGGTACTTTATTTAGGATTTCAATATCCATACCTTCATCAGGTTGTAAACGAATCGTCAATTTATTTTGTGGCAATTCTGGATAAAATTCACTAAATAAATTAAGCGGTAATGGTTTGAAATAAACTACAACTTCAGAACATTTACTTGGTAAGCGCTTACCAGTGCGTAAATAAAAAGGAACACCTGCCCAGCGCCAGTTATCAATATCAACTCGAATTGCAACAAATGTTTCGGTATTACTTTTTGGGTTTGCGCCATCTTCTTCTAAATATCCCGGCACATTAACACCATTAACAAAACCTGCTGTATATTGCCCTCGAACTACTTTTTCACGAATATTGGATTTGTTAATTGGTCTAAGCGCATTAAGTACAGCTATCTTTTCATTACGCAAACTATCATCTTCAAGATTAGCAGGTGGGGACATGGCAATCATGGTTAATATTTGTAATAAATGGTTTTGTACCATATCACGCATTTGACCGGCTTTATCAAAATATCCCCAACGGCCTTCAATACCTACTTGTTCAGCTACCGTAATTTCAACATGATCAATTGAATTACGATCCCAAAATGACGCAAACACTGTATTAGCAAATCGTAAGGCTAATAGGTTTAATACTGATTCTTTACCTAAGTAATGATCAATACGATAAACTTGCGACTCACTAAAGAATTTAGCCACCGAATCATTGATTTCACGAGATGACTTGAGATCTGTTCCAAGTGGTTTTTCCATCACAATGCGGTTTTGCGATTGATTTAATCCTGCAGCAGCTAAACCTTGACAAATAGTCCCAAAAGCACCCGGGTGCATTGCAAAATAGAAAATAGCTGGATGATTCAAATCAAGTTTATTTTTCAATCCTTCAAAACCAGCACTATCATTAACATCTAGCTTATGAAAGTCCAATCGTTGGCTAAATCGTTGCCAAATATTATCGTCTAACGGTTCTGGCATAAACGAGATTAGTGCTTCTTTTGCTACCTCACAATAAGCGGCATGATCCCAATCAGCGCGCCCTACGCCTAAAATCTTTGTTTGTTCAGGTAGCTTTCCGTACTTTTCTAATTGATATAAAGACGGTAATAATTTACGTCTTGTCAAATCCCCTTTAGCACCAAAAATAACTAAATCGCAAGCTGGGATATCAGACATGGTTTTCTCCTACGATGGTATAATGTAATTATTCTATTATGTTGAATGGTTGGTGTACACCCGATTAATAGGATAAATCATAGTAATAGGCATTATCCTTTGTTTACTCTAAAACAAAAAGGCCACCTCTGGGTGACCTTTTGCTTGAAACAAGTTATTGGGTAATTTCCCAATAAGCAAATTATGCTCGTACAAAATCCATATGAACTAATTTTGGTTTAAATGCATGACGTTGTACTGCTTGCACTTTTACTTTAACTGCTTTTCCGTCAACTTCAATAGTTAACACTTCAGAATAAAATTCTGGTTTTTCTTGCATATTAAAAACTTGGTTGTGATCAAGCACAACAGAGATTGCAGGTTCAGTTCCACCATAAATAATGGCTGGGAATTTACCAGCGTGACGCAGGCGGCGGCTCGCACCCTTACCATGCTCTTTTCTAACTTCAGCTTTGAATGTAAACATATTAATTTCTCTTAATTATTTAAAATAGAAACCAATTACAGGCGACCCAGTAATTGGCTATCAAACTAGTACTTTAAAAAGCGTTGGAGATTATAAAGTGTTATCCCTCTAAACGCAATCAATTAATCATATTACAAATCAGTAAAATATTGATTACGTATATGGAATATTATATGCACACTTAGATCAATTCTATTTTAAAACCATAAGTTGATTTTTTATTCGGTAATAACTTTAATGGTTTTGTGATACAACCTGCTTCGACACAAACCATAGATTTATACTCACCATCACCAAAATCTCCCATTGATTTAGCTTTATTTATCCATGGATTCCAAGTAACAACATCACTTACATTAGTATTGGTTAATTGAATTGTTCGAGTGCCATCAGTAACAGTGATTTGATTACTTGCATTGGTATAAATACGATCGACCTCTTGATTAAATGTCAATTGGCCTACAGTCGCTGGTTTGTTTTCAGCAGCAAGTCGTTCTTGATAAGCTTCACCTAAACCTTTGACTACAACACTATCAATATTATCAACTCCAAAATAAGTATGTAGAGCACTAGTTACATCAAAGTCTGCTGAGCAGCTTAAAGAAACTTCACAAGTTTTACCTAGATGAAGATTTAATGATACCGAGAAAGGTTTGCTACAATAAGATTCTGTCTGCGGATTATTAGTGAGCGATAAAACAAGGGTAACGCCTTGCTCGTCCTCTTTACATGAATCTAATGTCCATTCGACAATGCGTGCAAAACCATGAGAAGGATTGCCTAACTGACCAAACCAAGGCCAACAAACAGGCACTCCACCTCGAATAGCTACACCTTTTTTAAAATTTGTTTTGTTACTCAGCCAAACAACTGGTGTTTGTTCAGTAGATGGTTGCCAAAATAATAAGTGTGCACCTTGTAATGCAACAGCAGCACAACAAGTGCTATGATTAATAACTAAAATTGGCAGTTCACCATAAATTGATTGTTTAATTGATGGGCTTAAGGATACACCTGATAAGCTACTCTCTAAAATCTCTTTATATATACTCATATTTACTCCTAAATAATAAATTTAACAACTTATTGATAATTGTATACTTCTTAAGTTAATAATAAAAACATAATAGATGCAAAAGCATTTTTTAAAGAATTGGAGTAAAATAAAGCACTATAAATAGTGAAACAACACTCTAATTGTTTTTGTCAAAAAGTTTCAGGTAACACTACGTTTATGTATAAAATCCCATTAAGTTTATATATCCATATGCCATGGTGCGTACAAAAATGTCCCTATTGCGATTTTAATTCACATACCATAAAAAAAACGCCAAATTATGAATCTTATGTAGAGCATTTGCTTAAAGACCTACAAAACGATACTATTTTCTGTTCAAACCGCTCAATTCATTCAATCTTTATTGGTGGAGGTACACCTAGTCTATTTTCAGCCGAGTTGATTGATAAATTATTATCAAATATAAATAAGATCATCCCTATACATAAGGATGCTGAAATCACCATTGAAGCTAACCCAAATTCTGTTGATATAGAAAGATTTAATGGCTATCAGCAAGCGGGTATAAACCGAATATCAATTGGCGTGCAAAGTTTTCAGACCGATAAACTTGTTAAATTAGGACGGGTACACGATCCCAAAGAAGCAATCACAGCCGGAAAACTTGCCAAAACATTAGATTTAAGAAGTTTTAATTTAGATTTAATGCATGGTTTGCCAAATCAAAGTATTGATGATGCTCTATATGACCTAAAACAAGCCATTGCTATTGCACCACCGCATTTATCTTGGTATCAATTAACGATTGAGCCAAATACGCTATTTGGTTCAAAACCACCTGTTTTACCTGATGATGATAAACTTTGGGAAATTTATCAACAAGGTAATCAATTATTAACTAAAAGTGGTTACCAACAATATGAAACCTCTGCTTATGCTAAAGAAGGATTACAATGCCAACATAATTTAAATTATTGGCGATTTGGAGACTATTTAGGCATTGGATGTGGCGCTCATGGTAAATTAACGCAACCTGATGGGAAAATTATTCGTACTATAAAAACTCGTCACCCAAAAGGGTATTTAGAGGGACGTTATTTAGATAAATATTATACAGTTCCAAAAGAGGAATTGCCTTTTGAATTTTTTATGAATCGTTTTAGACTTTTTGAACCAACACCTAAACATGAATTTGAACAACGGACTTATTTACCTTTACACTCAGTTGAAAAACAAATAGCGATTGCCATTGAAAAGAACTATTTAATTGAGGATAAACAAAACTGGCTGGTAACTGATCATGGCAAGTTATTCTTGAATTCGTTATTAGAGATGTTTTTATAGATAACATTTTGAAATACCTATATTTATCTAAAAAAACTTATCCTTTACGTTTATTTAACATGATAGATACGAACTATTTAATCAATTATTCACATATCTTTACAGACTTTCTTCAAAAAAAAGTACATACTATGTCTCGACAATGCATTATTTCATTGTTTTCCTATTCCTTATGTTTTCCCAATAACTTTTGTTATTGGGTTTTTTTTGCCTATAATTCCGATAATCACATTAATTTTAATAACTATTCAATTGAAGTATGAAAAAGGAAATGTTTTAGTTCAGCTAATGTAGAAGTTCCTTCCATCGGACCCTTTTTAGATACGGCTAAAGCACCACTAGCATTAGCATATTGCAAAGCTTGTTCAACAGAGTAACCTGCTAACATTAAACTGACAAATGTTGCTCCGAAACAATCTCCCGCACCGGTTGGATCTATCGAGATGACCTTGTATCCATCAACATGAAGTTTTTGTAAATGACCTTGTTCATCAAGTCCATAATATTTAGCTCCTTTAGCCCCCCCTTTTACCACAATATGTTTAATACCTTTTTTAAGCAACTTAAACATGGTTTGTTGTTCATTTTCATTATTGTTAATAAAATAGCTAACTTCGCTTTCACTAGGTAAAAATATATCGGTATACTCCATAATATAATCGAAAGATTGTTCCATTTCTGGTATATCAAACATTTCTTTGCGTAGATTAGGATCAAATGAAATTGTACCACCTTTACTTTTGATGATATCCAATGCTTTTCTCATAGCATCAATCACACGAAATGAATAAAGCGATGACCCCATTACATGCAAATGAGTACAATCTCTTAATAAGTTTTCATTAATATGGTTAAACGAAAGTAAACCACATGCACTATTTGGAATGTTAAAAATAAAATCTCTTTCATTAGAACCTTTATAAGTAACAAATGCACTACCTGTATTGGCCTTATTATGTGGAGTAATACCATCAATGATGACACCATCACTTTTAAGGCGATGGATGCACATTTTTCCAAAAATATCTTTTCCTACACAACTAAAAAAAACAACAGGAAAACCTAATTTTGCAACTTGATCTGCAAATATTGCAGGGGCGCCACTAACAAAAGGACCGATAAACTCCCCAGCTTGATCGAAACGCTGATTTTGTTCTTTTGCTAAAAACTCAACTAGCAGTTCGCCTATCGTGCAGATTTTAAAACGCATATTATGTCTCCAATTTGTTTTGATAAGTTACACAATATTTATTTGAAATAAGCTGCTCAAAATTAGCATCTAATAATTGTTGATGATACTCGGTTACAGCAGATCTTGATAACATCACCATATCAATATCAACTAAAGTTCCAATACTATTATCATTATTATGAATAATACGTTGCGGTAATATGCCAATTGTATGTGCTGCTTTTTTCATTATTTGTTGATAAATTCTAACCTGTTCTAAACTTTCAATAATCAATTGATTATCAGTATTGATTGAACTTAATTCGATAACAAAATGCGATATAGAAAATTGGTTCAAAATAAAATTGATCATTTTGTTATCTAACAAAAGATTCCCTTCCAGTATGGCTCCACCAACAAGCACTACTTCAGCATCGGTAAACTCTTTCGCTAATTGTGCATTGCTAATGTCATTCATAATAAGTATTAATGATTTTTTGCAATGTAAAAACGGAATCAACTTTCTTATCAAATTTCCATGGCTTAAAAACAATATATCGCCATCACTAATATAACTTAAACAGGTTTTAACTAATTCAATATCACAACTATTACTTTGTATATAACTTGGTGTATTAACACTTAGCTGATTAAACACACCTTCAGGGGTAACATAAATTGCACCACCAAAAGAACGCTTTAAATATCCTTGCTGCTCTAAATAAGTTAAATCTTGACGAATAGTCACATTTGAGACCTGAAGCAATTCAGATAATTCATCAACTTTAACTTCACCTTGCTTACGAACAATTTCTGCAATTTGTAATCGTCGTTTTAATAAACCTGAAGATGCTCTAGCCAATTTTATTTCCTACGCCATAGATAAAAATTAAGGATAGTGATAATAGAATTAATCATATATTAGGTCAACATCAAACTATGATTAGAATTTTATCTTATAAATCATACCATTAATAATTAGCATTTTTTATCCCACAGCGTTTTACATATACATGTTAACTATCAAAACGAAAATTTATCAATCTTTTTTATTTCGTTTTAAAAGTAATGTTAATTTTTGTGATCTAACTCACGCGATTATTACTAGCTTAACTTTCGTTTTGAAATCATAATTAATGAAAATAATTTTCAAAACAAAAGTTATTAACATAATACAAAGTGAATTAGATTATTAAGGAGAAGTTATATGACTATTATTTCAAGTAACAACATGCTAAAAAAGGCTCAAAAAGAACATTATGCTGTGCCTGCCTTTAATATCCATAACTTAGAAACTATGCAGGTCGTTGTTGAAACAGCAACAGAATTACAATCGCCCGTTATTTTGGCTGGTACACCTGGTACATACAGTTATGCAGAAACAGAAAATATACTTGCTATAGCAAATGCTTTATCAAAAAAGCATAACATTCCATTAGCTGTCCATTTAGATCATCACGAAGAATATAACGATATCACCAGTAAAATTAATGCAGGAGTAAGATCGGTCATGATTGATGGCTCCCATTTTCCATATGAAGAAAATATCGCCATTGTCAAACAAGTAGTTGAATATGCTCACCGTTACGATGTTAGTGTTGAAGCTGAATTAGGTCGCCTTGGTGGCGTTGAAGATGATTTAATCGTTAATGATAAAGATGCTTTATATACTAATCCAAAACAAGCTTTAGATTTTATTGAAAAAACAGGAATTGACTCCCTCGCTATCGCCATTGGTACAGCACATGGTCTTTATAAATCAGAGCCAAAACTGGATTTTGATCGTTTATCAGAAATTCGCTCAATGGTTGATATTCCTCTCGTACTACATGGCGCTTCGGGTGTTCCAGAGAAAGACGTGCGTGAGTGTATTAAGCGTGGAATTTGTAAAGTAAATGTTGCGACAGAATTAAAAATTGCATTTTCAGATGCATTAAAACAATACTTTATTGAACATCCCGATGCCAATGATCCCCGCCATTATATGAAACCTGCAAAAGCAGCAATGAAAGACATTGTCAAAAAAATTATTACAACATGTGGATGTGCAGGCAAATTATAGAGGCCAAGATGATGATCTATACATTAACACTTAACACTGCAATCGATATGAATATTCATTGTCAAGGGCTTACCCCTAATGCAGTTAATCGAACCTCTCATACTGAATATAGCCCGAATGGCAAAGGAGTCAATGTTTCAATCGTATTGCATAAATTTGATAGCCCTACTTGTGCATTAGGATTCTTTGGTGGATTTTCTGGTAAATATATTATTGATGAACTAACGAAAATACAGGTCAAGACAAAACCCTGTTTTATTGATGATATCACGCGTATTAATGTTTTTATCAGTGATAATGAAAACGAATATAAATTAGTCAGTAAAGGTCCGTTTATACCTAATGATAAAAAAACAGAAATGCTAACTATTATTGAATCACTGGTTAACAATAGTTATTTAGTCATCAGTGGTAGCTTGCCAAATAATATTGAATCTGAATATTACGAGGCTATTTTAAATTTATGCAACAAAAAAAATATTCAAGTTATCCTTGATATTAGTCACCCCAAATTAGGTGATTTACTCTCCTATAAACCACTATTAATTAAACCTAATGATGATGAAGTAAAAGAGATTTTTGGCTTTGAAACGAAAACAAAATCACAAGTCATTGCTGCACTAGAAAATATTCATGCGCAAGGAGCGAGAAATATTTTATTAACCATGGGAGCTAAAGGGCTTTACTTTTCTAATGGGACAAATATTTGGTTTTGCAATGCTGTAAAAATCAAATTAATTAGCTCGGCTTGTGCCGGTGATGCGTCACTAGCAGCTTTTCTTAGTGAATGGCTACCTGAACAACAACATATTGAAAAAGCCATAAAAAAGGCATCAGCAACAGGCGCTAACGTTGCAGAATCAGACGGATTAGGTTTACTAAATAAAATCAATATTTATATGGATCAACTTGAAGTTACCCTAATCAAGTAAAGGAGATTGTTATGAAAAAAATATTAGCCGTTACAGGCTGCCCAACCGGTATCGCACATACTTATATGGCTGAAGAGGCCTTAAAATCAGCGGCCCAAAAGGCTGGAGCCGAAATAAAAGTGGAAACCAATGGTGCTGGTGGTATTGATAACGCCATTACTGATGCTGATATTGTCAATGCAATTGGCGTTATTATTGCAGCAGATAAAGATGTCAATCCAGATCGCTTTAATGGTTTACCCGTGCTTGAAGTACCGGTTAAAGACGGTATACATAAGGCTGCAGCACTAATCGAAAAAATTATGTCAGGTACAGTTCCTGTTCGTAAAGGCGCACAAAATAGCACTAATAACACAGTTTCATCAAGCCAAGTAGAAGTAAAAGAATCGATTGGACGCC
Organism: Gilliamella sp. ESL0232; assembly: GCF_013346885.1. NCBI lineage: Bacteria > Pseudomonadati > Pseudomonadota > Gammaproteobacteria > Orbales > Orbaceae > Gilliamella > Gilliamella sp. ESL0232. The sequence continues at coordinate 83,621 of NZ_JAAEDW010000004.1, forward strand.
AAATCTATAAGCACTTAATGAGTGGTGTGTCAAACATGCTACCATTTGTTGTCGCTGGTGGAGTACTAATTGCTTTATCATTTTTATGGGGAATCTATTCAGCCGACCCTAATAATGCCCAATATAATGAATTTGCTGCATTGTTAATGAAAATAGGTGGGCAAGCATTTGGCATAATGGTACCAATCTTTACTGGGTTTATTGCCTATTCAATAGGTGGAAAACCTGGTATGGTGGCTGGTTTTGTTGGTGGCTTAATTGCCAACATTACCGGTGCAGGATTCTTAGGCGGAATTATAGCTGGCTTTGCAGCAGGCTATTTAATGCTTTATGTCAAAAAAATGTTAGATGGATTACCCCGTTCATTTGAAGGACTTAAATCGATTTTTATTATGCCATTAATTGGTGTATTTGTTATCGGTGCAGGTATGTTTTTACTTGGTGGTCCAATTGCAAGTATTAATAATGGAATGAAATCTTTCCTTGAATCATTACAATCTGCAAATCCTGTTTTACTCGGTATTGTTATTGGAGCAATGTGTTCGTTTGACTTTGGTGGTCCTGTTAATAAAGCAGCGTATGTTACTGGCACTATGTTGTTAGGTGAAGGAAATTTCTATTTCATGGCAGGTGTGTCTGCTGCTTGTATAGTACCACCCTTTGTTATTGCATTCTCTACCACTATTTTCCGCAGCAAAGCTTTCACAGAAGAAGAACGTGCTGCTGGACTTGTTAACTATGTTTTAGGTTCGACACATATTACAGAAGGTGCAATCCCATTTGCGGCTAAGGATCCTTTGCGAGTAATTCCAATTATGATGTTATCTTCTGCAATTGCATCAGTATTGACATTCATATGTCAAATTCAAGTTCCAGCGCCACATGGAGGATTTTTAGTTCTGCCATTAGTTAATAAACCATTTTTATGGGTAGTCTGTATCTTCGTAGGAGCACTAGTTGGCGCTATTTTATTAGGTTTAGTACGTATTCATCAAAATCGACAATTAGTTGCCAAAAAATCAGTTTAATCAATCAAGAAATATACCGATTTATTTCGGTATATTCATTTTAGTAAGGAATAGAAATGAGCACATTAAATTTGACAGTACATGATATTTCAATCGTAACTGGATCCTATTCTAAAAAAGAAGCAATTAAAGATGTATCAGAAAAGATGATCCAAGCTAAGTTAGTCAAAGATGACTATACCCAAGCAATGTTTGATCGTGATAAACAAATTTCGACTTTTTTAGGTAACGGAATCGCCATTCCACACGGCACAACGGAAAAACGTGATAGTGTTATCCAAACTGGAATCAAAATCATATATTATCCTGAAGGAATCAATTGGGACGAAGATAATAATATAGCTTATGTTGTCATTGGTATTGCTGCAAAAACCAATGAACATTTAGATATTTTACGTCAACTAACCCGAGCAGTGATTGCTGAAGATACGCTAACACGAATTCACGCAGTTAAAACTCCGGAGGATTTATTAGCAATTCTTCAAGGTAATTAAAAGATCTTGAGTTTGTAATAAAAAGAAAAGGCATAAAAATGTTGTTATGATATAATCTCGATAAAATCTATTAATAACAAAGCATTATGCCTATAAAATATTAATAGGCGCCTACTTAAAAAAGCTACAAAAATACATTATTTTAAAAGCATATTTAATATAACGTAATGGGAATAATATTGCCTTTTCAGAATCAGAACGACAGCAGTTGATGGAGCTTAAATTCGTGGATGCCAAAATTATTGAAAGACTTGAAGATATGCACTTCGATTCTTTCGATAAATTGCGTAATGCTAGTTTAGATGAAATTCTTAACAAAAGTACGTTATTATCAGGTTCAACTTGTTGGAAAAACAGTCATCAAGCAAAAACGGTAATAAATCATATTTTGAGTTTAGCCAACAATACGTAATATTTCTTTTATGAGTGGTAAGTACATCCAACTTTTCAATTGAACAATGATAATCGTTTTTTTGATTTCTTATCTATTTTCAAGATATTTATACTGAAACGTATAGTTACCTGAAACTTTTTCACAAAAAGATAGCTGTCAATATATCCCAATTTATGTAAGGCATAGTTAATCATATTGAAAAATATAAAATGTATAATTGATTCAATATAGCTTGTTTAATCTAAAAATAACGGTATGCTTTTCGCTAACATTATCATTTTATATAAACTTTATTAATTAGTTTTTGCTCATTTAGTTGAAGTTTGGCAAAATAGACACCCTAGCTAGGCGATGATGATTGTCTTAAATGATTTGAATTTGTTAATAATAAATAAAAAGTAATATAAACATGTTATTGTTAAATAAAAGCAGGAACGGAATTAGGATGATTAGTCGAATTAAACAACCTACAAAAATATTATTCATCTTGAGTTGCCTAAGTGGTATAGCCATTTGTTCTGCACCTGCTTTTGCCGATGAAGAACAACAAATTTTACCGCAAACAATTTCACCTCAAACTGAGGAAGAAATCGATGTTAATATTCCTGTTCAATCATCTCAGGATAAACAAATTGATATCGTTATTCCTACTGAAAAACGTGAGGTAATTTACCACAAAACCATCTTTTCACTTTCAGGTCAACCAAAGTATCATGTTGACTTTCAACATGTTGATTATGTAAATCCTAATGCACCTAAAGGTGGAGTAATTAAACTGGCTGAAGTTGGCTCTTTTGATAATTTGAATCGCTATGCTAGCCGTGGAGCACCTGAGCGAAATTCGGGAGCGTTATATGACACGCTTTTTACCAATACGGCTGATGATATTACTAGTTTTTATCCACTTATTGCGACATCAATAACTTATTCTGATAGTTATCGTTGGGCTGAGGTTACTATTAATTCCAACGCTCGTTTTCAAGATGAGAAACCAATAACAGCCCATGATGTTGAGTTTACCTTTCACAAATTTATGACCGAAGGCGTGCCTCAGTATCGTGTTTATAATAAAGGCATTACAGTTAAGGCAATAGATGATCACCATGTGCGTGTTGATATTCCCGATTCCGATCGGGAAAAACTCTTTTCATTCGTTGGTAGTATGCGAGTTATGCCGAAACATTTTTGGAAAGATCATGATCTTTCTGAACCACTAACTACACCACCAGTTGGTAGTGGTCCATACTACATTAGCGAATATAAATTAGGGCAATATGTTGTTTATCGACGTAATCCGAATTATTGGGCACGTAATTTACCTATTAATAAAGGCTTAGATAATTTTGACGAAAAACGTATTGATTATTATATGGATGATAACGTTTCGCTAGAAGCCTTTAAAGCTGGCGAATATGATTTGCGTGCTGAAGATCAACCTAAAAACTGGTTTACTCAATATCAAGGTAGATATTTTGATTCTAACCATATTATTAAACAAGAAAAACCAGTTCAAACAGCTACCGACACTAGATGGCTTGCGTTTAATTTACAAAAAGATCTATTTAAAGATATTAAAGTTCGTGAAGCCATTACCTTGGCATTTGATTTTGAATGGCTAAATCATGCCTTTTATTATGACAGTTACAAAAGACCTTATAGTTTTTTTGAAAATACCATTTATGCCGCAATCGGCACACCTAGTGAGCAAGAATTAAAATGGCTTAATGCTTATAAAGATATTATTCCAAAGCGTGCTTTCGGCAATGCCTATTATGTGCCAAAAAGTGATGGTCAGGGTTTTAATCGTGATAATTTATTAAAGGCAGCAGAATTATTAAAACAAGCGGGCTGGGAAGTTAAAGACGGTAAGCTGATTAACACTAAAACACAGCAACCATTTGAATTTGAACTGATCAGTTACCTCGGTAGTGATATTAAATATGCCATTCCCTTTCAACAAAATTTAGCACGTTTGGGGATCACCATGAATATTACCTTGCTAGATTCAGCACAACAATTACGACGTGTTCGTGAACGTGATTATGATATGGTTGCACGTGATTATTATGCCGTAAATTACCCAAGCTCTAATTTGCTAGTGCTTTGGGGAAGCGAGTATCTTAACTCATCATGGAATGCTTCGGGTTTGCATAATAAGGCTATTGATGCCATTATTGCTGAAATCACCAAACATGTGGATAATCAAGAAGAGTTAGTCCCGCTAGGACGAGCGCTTGATCGGATTTTAACGCAAGAATATCCAATGATTCCAATGTGGTATAACAGTAAAACGTATTATGCATACTGGAATAAATTTGGGCAACCAGCTATACAACCTACTTATGCAATCGGAGTTGATAGTTGGTGGTATGATGCAAACAAAGCAGCTAGCCTACCTAAAAATCGGAAACATTAATATGATCAATTACCTTATTCGTCGACTGTTGCTGATTATTCCAACATTGTTTGTGATTTTAACTATCAACTTTTTTATTGTACAAGTTGCGCCAGGTGGACCCGTTGATCAGGCGCTTGCTATGATTGAAAACGGACCGCAAGCAGGGCAAGGGCTATTGCCTGGGAGTGGTGGCTCATCTACGCCAGTGCAGCAATATAAAAATGAATCAAATTATCGCGGTTCACGCGGTCTTGATCCCCAAGTTGTCGCAATGATAGAAAAGCAGTACGGCTTTGATAAACCGATATTTGAACGTTATATCGAAACACTAAAGAAATATATATTATTTGATTTTGGTAATAGTTTTTTTAAAAGTGAATCGGTACTAGGTTTAATTGCCAAAAGTTTACCTGTTTCAATTTCATTAGGATTATGGAGTACTTTGATTGTTTATCTAATTTCAATCCCGTTAGGCATTCGCAAAGCAGTGAAGGATGGCTCTGCATTTGATTTTTGGTCAAGTACCTTAATTATTATTGGCTATGCGATACCTGCTTTTTTATTGGCAGTTTTATTTATTGTATTATTTGCTGGCGGTAGTTATTGGGATATTTTTCCTCTACGTGGGCTAATATCGAACCATTTTGATCAACTCGATTTTTGGGGCAAAATAAAAGACTACGCATGGCATATCTGTTTACCCACTATTGCAATGGTCATTGGCGGTTTTGCATCACTCACCATGCTAACTAAAAATTCATTTTTAGATGAAATCCGCAAACAATATGTAATAACCGCACGTGCTAAAGGATTAAGTGAAAGAAAAATTTTATATAAACATGTTTTTCGCAATGCAACATTACTGATTGTATCGGGCTTTCCTGCAGCTTTTGTTGGTATTTTATTTACTGGTTCATTATTGATTGAAATTATCTTTTCGCTTAATGGACTTGGGCTATTGGGATATGAGGCAATTATACAACGTGATTACCCTGTGATTTTTGGTTCATTGTATATTTTTACATTAATCAGCCTTATTACTAAATTATTATCTGATTTATCTTATATGATGATTGACCCACGTATTGACTTTGAGGCTCGCAACTAATGACCACCCATTACTCTATTAATCAACAGCGTTGGCAACGATTTAAACAGAATCGTCGTGGTTATTATTCACTTTGGTTATTTATGATCTGTTTTGTGATTAGCTTATTTGCTGATTTTATTGTTAACGATAGACCAATTTTTATTAAATATCAGGATAATTACTATTCGCCGATTTTTCATTTTTATCCAGAAACGGAATTTGGTGGACAATTAGCCACGCAAACCAACTTTCTTGATCCTGCTGTACAAAATAAAATAGAAGCTAATGGCTGGATTTTATGGGCGCCATTTCGTTATAGCTACAATACATTAATTTATGATACATCAAACGCGTTTCCAACGCCGCCTTCGGCATCACATTGGTTAGGCACCACCGATGCAGGTTTCGATGTATTAGCCAATATTTTATATGGTTTTCGCATATCTATGTTTTTTGCGATTTTCTTGACGATTTTCACTTCAATTATTGGTGTCATTTTTGGGGCTATACAAGGCTATTATGGAGGTAAAATTGATCTAATCGGTCAACGTTTCATAGAAATATGGAGTGGGTTACCAGAGCTATTTGTTATTATTCTGTTAGCCAGTATTTTACCGCTTAATTTTTGGTGGTTATTAGGTATTACCGTATTATTTGGTTGGATGGCTTTAGTAGGTGTTGTGCGTACTGAATTTTTGCGTACTCGCAATTTTGATTATATTCGTGCAGCTAAAGCAATGGGAGTTAGTGATACTAAAATTATGTTTCGTCATATCTTGCCTAATGCCATGGTGGCAACATTAACCTTTTTACCTTTTATACTTTGTGGCTCGATAACAACACTAACAGCGCTAGATTTTTTAGGTTTTGGTTTACCGATTGATTCGCCATCACTAGGACGATTATTACTACAAGGTAAAAACAATCTACAAGCTCCTTGGCTTGGCATCAGTTCATTTTTAGTTATTGCAACTTTACTGTCACTGCTTATTTTTATTGGTGAAGCAGTAAGAGATGCATTTGATCCAAACAAAGGAGTGTATTAATGAGTTCTCCTTTATTATCCATTCAGGATTTAAGTGTTGCATTTAAACGTGGTACGCATTTACTATCGCAAGTAGTAAGTAATGTTAGTTTTGATATTAATGAGCAAGAAACACTTGCTTTAGTGGGAGAGTCAGGCTCAGGGAAAAGCATTACCGCATTATCAATTTTACGACTACTACGTAAAGAACAAGTGGTATACCCTACTGGTGATATTTTGTTTGAAGGAAAATCATTATTACATGCGCCAGATAAAGAACTTCGTAAAGTTCGTGGCAATGAAATTAGCATGATCTTCCAAGAACCGATGGTGTCATTAAATCCTCTACATACAGTTGAAAAGCAACTTTATGAAGTGCTTGCATTACATCGAGGAATGAAGCGTAATCAAGCTCGTGGCGAAATTTTACAATACCTTGATCGTGTAGGCATTAAGGAACCAAAAAGTAAATTATCAGCTTATCCTCATCAACTATCTGGTGGCGAAAGGCAGCGAGTAATGATTGCTATGGCAATATTAACGCATCCAAAGTTACTTATTGCTGACGAACCGACAACAGCACTAGATGTATCTGTACAGGCACAAATTATTCAGTTACTAAAAGAGTTAAAGAAAGAACTCAATATGAGTATGCTTTTTATTTCGCATAACCTTGGTATTGTTAAAAAGCTTGCTGATAAAGTGGCTGTTATGCAACAGGGCCAAATTATTGAATACAATAATAAACAGCGTGTCTTTTTACGTCCACAGCATGAATATACTCAAACACTATTGAATTCAGAGCCAAAAGGTGAACCTGTACCATTGCCCGATTCACCTGGAATATTACTTAATGTTAATCACCTTAATGTTGAAGTCATTACCAAAAAACGTTTATTTAGCAGCCAAAAGAAGAAAATTATCAACAATATTGGGTTTGCTGTACACCAAGGTGAAACGGTTGGCATTGTAGGTGAGTCAGGATCGGGTAAAAGCACTACAGCACTAGCTATTTTACGATTGATTAAATCACAGGGCAAAATTGTATTTGACAGCCATCCGATACAAAATTTGACTGGTAAAAAATTATTACCATTTCGAAGCCGTATCCAAGTAGTATTTCAAGATCCGTTCTCTTCGCTTAATCCTCGCCTCAATGTTGAGCAAATTATTAGTGAAGGATTAATGACTCATAAAAAATTAAACAAAGTTCAGCGTGAACAAGCAGTAATCGATATTATGCAAGAAGTTGGGCTTGATCCAGATATGCGTTATCGCTATCCGATCGAGTTTTCTGGAGGGCAACGTCAACGAATAGCTATTGCTAGAGCTTTAATTTTACAGCCTGAATTATTGATTTTAGACGAACCTACTTCATCGTTGGATCATACTATTCAAAAACAAATTATTAATTTACTGAAATCATTGCAAGAAAAGCATCAGCTTAGTTATTTGTTTATTAGCCATGATTTAGCGTTGGTTTACACTATGTGTCACCAAGTGGTTGTTATGAAAGATGGTAGTATTATTGAGCAAGGCTCACGTGAGAAGATCTTCTATTCTCCTGAAGATGAATATACAAAAGCATTACTTTCATTTTTAGATAAGCCACCTCGAAAGAAAAGTAACACTATGATACATAAAGATAAAATTGACAAAACAGAGCAATTTACTCATAAGGATGAATCTCAACAAGATCTACAGCGAGATAAGAAAAAAGATAGAGAGGTCAGTTGGGAAGATGCCTTGTTAATGCGTAGAAAATAAATATGCAACGCAATAATTTAACAATGGTTTATAATATAAACCATTGTTAATAAGTCAATATATCAATCTATTTAGCAGGTTTATTATGCAAAAACGAATACTACCTTTTTTATTAACCCCTTGCTTATCAATAATTCCAATAAATGCCATGGCGATAACCTGTAGTGATAATCCTATTCAGAATATAGTTGAGGCAAATAACTATATCTTTCAAATCCTCGATTATATTGACTCACCAGTAAGAAATATTAAACAAGAGATTCGGACTTCAACTACCAAATTGGGAGCGGATGCTAACAGCTCTACAGCTAAGCACGAACTAGAATATGCTTCTAACGGACTTATCACACAAAGCCATTATGATCTTTATTCAGATAAAAATACCCGTATTTACTCGGAACACCTACAGAAAAATAAATCTGGTTGGGAAAATATCATTGAAGATGTAGAAGATAAAACTAACAGCATTATCCAATTTAATACCGATGAACAAGGCAAAATTGTCGTATCACAGCAAACTAAAAAAGCTACCGATTTTGTCTTTTTTGAAACAGATAATTATGTATACGACAGTAATAATTGTCTTATCAATAAAAATGTACAATGGCAGCTTAAAGAAACTGATGAGAATGGTAACTATACAGGTAAAGAACAAAAAGGGGGTTCAATTTATACATTTGGATATCAAGAGCAACAGCTAGCCAAAGTGTTGTATCAATTTAGTAATAATATGAAAAATGAGAGTGATTTTTCGTATCAATATGATAATGGTCATCATCGATTAACAACCATTGAAGCTACTTATATGTCATCAGGCAAAGAAGCGGCTCATTATGTAACTAATTTTTCAACCTTTAATGAAAAAAACGATTGGCTAACAGCAATTAAAATTAAAAATAATAACGGTGGTAAACAGACAACTATTACCCGCGAACTTACTTATTATTAGTCTTTAAAATACACAAAACGTGATTTGATTGATAACGTTTTGTGTATTTTTGCCGTTGTTCTTACAATTCAAAAAAATATCTCTTACATTCGAATAAACAATATATAAATAGCATGTAATGTCCATGCTAATGCTAATCCAAACGTCAGTAATTTTTCACGTTTAGGATAGATTTTACGCTCGTGTAAAATGGATAAAATTTGTTGTAATCCACACCAGATAGGTAATGAAATCATCAAAAATAAAAAAACTTTACCAATTTCTTTATTGGCTATTTTAAGAATATAAGAACGTGTTATTGCATCGCCAAAAGGAATAATAAATGCCAAAATGACAAGCACAACTGGTAAAAAAATTGCAGCCCATGTACCGCCTAAAGCAAATAATCCTTTTATGACTTTTCCATCAGTATTTTTAACTTGAATTTGTTGATTTTTCATTAATTCAATACCACTCACTTCAATACAAATAAAAATAAAAAAATCGAAACAGTTAGCATCACCATCCACAGTCCCGCAATCAGTAATAATGCGTTAGATTTTTTATTAAATATTGTGCAAGGTAAAGCTTTGGGTATTAAATTAAACCAAACTATTGAATGGTAAACACTAATAAATAATGCAATACAATTAAGCACCACAATAAAAGGGCTACGCAAAAAGAAGATAAAACGGTAAAACTCATCTTGTCCAACAGTGTTAGTGTACATACATATTACGCCATACATTAAAACTAAACTTACCCAAATCATCGAAAAAGGAACTAATTTATGCATAATTGAAATTATAAAAGAGCGTTTTACATCGGTTTGAGTCGTATCAAGGCAATTATTGGTATTTTGTTGATTCATAAATCTCTCTTGGTAGCATTGTGTTTTATGCTAGTAATAGTTTGGTAGTTTTTTACTTGGTTATTACAAGTGTTAATCTGCTTTATCTTGCTAACTTATAACAATTCATAATATAACCTTTCAATACAGCAATACTATAAAAAAGTACGTCTAATTTTAGTGAGTAGTCATGCTTGGATAAAAAAGAAAGCCCAATATAAAGTAAGTATCAGAATTATCATTGCTATATTACTTATATTTTTAATAATGCATAGCAAGGTAAATCCATCTAACTAAGGCGATCGAAAATATAAATATAATAAACCTAGTGGAGCAAGTAACCAAGCAAAACCAAAACACAGCGCCATTGTCCATATTTTTACTATTAAGAACAATTCTGTTCGTACAATAAATAAATTATCCCCAACTATGTAATTCACAACACCTTCATAAACAAATCTAGAATATGGATATAATCCCCATTGTATTAAAATACATACACCTAAATATATACTTTCAGGATTTTTAAACTTAAATATGATTAAACAAAAAAGCGGTACAACAAATATTAAACAAAATAGATATTGTCGTATCAAATAACCTAGAGTTAATGCCCCAAATGTTTTTTTTAGAAAATTAGCCATAAAACCCATTCTTAATATTTATCTTTTATTGTACTTTGATTTAAGAGATCATTTTTATAATTTTTAAATTCCAGAATCATACAAACCAGCCATATTTTTATAAATTAAAAATAATAATATTATATCGTTTTTGAATAATGCTTTAATTTGCTTCGGGTTTATTTTAACAAGGTATTTTTATAATGCAAATTAATGAAATTATAAAAGGGCCTTTACATCGGTTTTAGTGGTATCAAGGCAATTATTGTTACTTTATTGTCATAAGTGTTAATTTGCTCTATGTCGTTATTCTAAAAGCAAATCATAAAGAGTTTTAATATATCATATGCTAAACAAAAGTACGCCAAAAACAACATTAATGTGATCTCTGTTTTATTGATATATAGGATCTTTATTAACACAAATGAAAACAATAAAATCAATTATATATCCAAATTTTTATCAATTATTTGTAAAAAAGAATTGAGCTATTCACACTTCATGATTGAAATAATCCTCTAAAAACATCATAAGATGTTTCACCTGAAATTGCTTTATATAATTTAACCGTATTATCAAATTAATATTAACAATTAATTGTTTTTATTTATTAAGCTATTTTTTCCTGATTGAGAAAAATAACGCATATGATTCATTGCTTCTTGAATATATTGATAATTTGGCACTTCATCAACTTCACGATTATGTAAATCCATATAATGACTAATACCTAATCGATTAACAAGATAAATATTATCAGATGTTCTCACCGCATAAGAACTATAATTAGACATCAAAAGCCAGTTACGGTCAGTTATAGGATTAAATAAATCATAACCTGTCGAATAATCACTTATATCATTTTTCACATATAAATAATGTTTCATTAGGGTTGGAACGACATCTTCATGGCTTGTTATTTTTGTACTATTATTTTTAAGGCTCTCTAATTCTTTACCACCAATAATAATAAAAGGCACCTTTGTTTGTGCATCTGTGTAATTACCATTATGCCCCCAAAATCCTAATTTATTATCATTCATCTCTTGAGCATGATCACCTGTAATAATCAATATTGTATTATCTAACGAACCTGATTCTACAAGCTCATCATAAATATTTTGTAGTAAATAATCATCATAATAAACACTTTGCTTGTAACGATTAAAAATAGGCAAAGGATCGGTGTCATTACTCAATGTCATATAATTAAGATCACCAACAGGTTTGAATTTCACCGAAAAATCGTCAGGAAAGTCATAAGCATGAGGAGCATCATAAAATAAAAAAGAAAATGTCGGTCTAGATGTATCTCGTAGTTTATACCATGCAAGCCAATCATCAGTAATTTGTTTATCTCGATTAGATGCCGAACCATCTTTACTACTAATTCTTAAATTTTTAATGGTAACAAAGGCTGTTCGATCAAATTCTGGAGCAGTCACTTTAGCTGACGTAAAAATCCCAATATTATAGTTTTCTTTCTGTAGTGTTGTGATAAAGAGTGAAGGAACACTATTTCGTAAAAATGAATCCCAATAAGTACCAGGAATACCATAAAACAAACCAAAAATACCTGTACGTGTTGCATTACCAGTTGAATAATGGTTATCAAAAATGACCCCATTATTCTGCTTAACAAAACGAAATGTATTAGGCGAAATTTCTTCACTAAACGTATCATATCGCCAAGAATCCAAAACAATAAACATGATATTTTTAGTTTTTTTATTTTCTGGATTAATCACCAAAGGATTTTTCGGGTAATCAACACTAGCATTACTATTATCTTTGTTATACACGACTTTTCGTTGCCCTTTTTCGTCAAAAAAATTCATGATTTTTTTCGACGTAAATGGTCGATAAAGTGGAATATATTCTTTCACTACCATAAGAGGCGAATAAGCATAATAAAATGCAATCATGTGCACAACATGACTAATTAAAAATGAACTAAAAAGAAATATTGTTGATAATAAAACAATTCTTGAATTTTTATGCAATGAAGTTAATTTGTTATTGAGCAAGTAAAGAATAAAATGCTCGGTGCAAAATACAACAACAATAAGCGTAAACATTAAAAAATAGGTAATTATCGAAAAATCGACAACCTGTCCAGACAAAACCATGGATAAGACAGATTGATTTACGTGAAATCGATACTGTTGAAATACAATAGTATCGATATATAATCCAATTTGAATAAAGCTAAATATTGCAGCTAAAATAATATTGCGAATAGCTTGTTTAAACCATAAAAGAGGTATACAAACAACCAAAAGTAATAAATAAGCCGAGAAAAAATGCCCCAATACAGCAAATATTGAAAATGCCACACTCGGCCAATTAAATGATGCCTCGGGGACAAGAAAAAAACGAATTGATAGTATTGAGGAAATAAATAGATTAATTAAGGCAAAATAGTATAATTTTTTCATAGTGTTAAGTAAGTTATTAATTCATTATAATAAGAATTTTACTGTATTTTATATTGAAACATAGTCTTTCCTGAAACTTTTTAACAAACTAGCACTAAAAAAATACGATTCTAATAAAATTTTAATAAAAAAGGCTCAATTTAGAGCCCTATTAGTTGAATGAAATACAGTTATCGACGATCTGCAAAAATTCTTAACAACATAATGAATAAGTTAATAAAATCAAGATAAAGGGTTAGTGCACCTAAAATAACAAATCGCCTAAACATATTAGGATCATCCTGCGATAATTGATCGCCTAACTCTTTCAGTTTTTGTGTATCATAAGCTGTTAATCCAGCAAAAACAAATACACCAATATACGTAATAGCCCACATTAATGGCTGGCTTTGCATGAAGATATTAACGAGAGAAGCAATTACAACACCTACTAATCCCATAAATAAAAAGCGTCCAAAACCAGACAAATCACGTTTAGTGGTATAACCATAAAGAGCCAAAGCTGCAAACATTCCAGCAGTAATAAAAAATACACTTGCTATTGATGATGAAGTATAAACAATAAAATAAATCGAAAATGTGCAACCATTTAAAACCGAATAAAGCATGAATAATGTTGTCGCAACAGCTCCAGAGAGACGATTAATCAATCCAGAAATGGCAAAAACTAAAGCAAATTCAGCAATAAGCAATACCCACATACCTTGATATAAAACGTTCAAAAGCTCATAGTTATTGGATGCAAACCAAGCAACCAGAGCTGTTAATAGTAATCCGACGGTCATCCAACCATAAACATGACTCATGTATGTTTGCACGCGATTACTAGATTGTTCAATAATCGAACCATTAGGTGAATAATTTCTCATTAATTACCTCTCGTTAAAAAAGAATGACATAACTTAATATCATTATATACTAAATAAATACTAATACCATTTTCTCAAAGCTTCTTTATCTGTTTTTTTAGCTTTTACCCAAATTTCGCCTTGGGGCGTTCGTTCTTTTTTCCAAAAAGGCGCTTCGTTCTTTAATACATCCATAATGAACTCTACTGCTGCAAACGCATCTGAACGATGCGCGCTACTTGCTCCCACAAAGACAATCTTTTCATTTGCGCTAATTTCACCTACTCGATGAATTACCGCAACTCGACTTAATTGCCACCGCTCTCTAGCTTGGGCTATGATATTAGCCAAGACCTTCTCTGTCATTCCTGCATAATGTTCTAAAAATAAGCTTATCGTTTGTTTTTCATTACTACGAACTTTGCCCATAAAAGAGACAACAGCACCATCTTGTGGTAATTGTGAAAGCCAATCGTTTAACTTATTAATATCAATCGGCTGCTCACTAACCTTGATAAGATCCATAATATTATCCACCTGTTACAGGAGGAAAGAAAGCGATTTCATCGCCTTCTTTCACAATATAATCAAAATCAACCAACGTTTGATTTACAGCGCATAAAACAGAGTTTTCCTTAAATGCCAAAAACCATTGTTCACCACGTTCACTTAACTGATCGATAAGATAGGAAACTGGAAGTTGATTAGCATCTAACATAACACTCTCAGTCCCAACTAATTCTCTAATTTGAGCGAAAAAAATAACTTTATTCATTTTCTATCTATTAAACCTTTTGAGCAATAAACTCCCCTGACCTACCACCACTTTTCGTCAACAATCTTACTTGAGAAATCACCATATCTTTTTGAACCGCTTTGCACATGTCGTAAATGGTTAATGCTGCAATAGATGCGGCAACCATTGCTTCCATTTCAACTCCTGTTTGCCCATTCAATCGACAAAACGATTGAACTCGGACACAATTTTTTATTTGATCTACTTCAATGTTGATTTCAATTTTACTCAAAAAAAGTGGATGACAAAGCGGAATAAGCTCCCAAGTCTTTTTAGCAGCTTGAATCCCTGCAATTCTTGCTGTTGCAAAAACATCGCCTTTATGATGTTTACCCTCAATAATCATCTTCAATGTTTCAGCATTCATTAAGACTAATGACTCAGCTCTTGCTTCGCGTGTTGTTATTAGTTTTTCTGAGACATCAACCATACAGGCTTCACCTCGCTGATTAATGTGCGAAAATGATTCACTCATCCTTTAATCCCTACTATTTTATTAATTATCAATTTTTACCAAGATAGCAAATTTTATTAATAGTTACTACTAATCCTTTTAAGGTTATTAATGTAATAAATCTAGATGAATAAAAACTAGATTGTTTTTATAACTTTTGCGGGTTATGTAAAAACTGCGTACAATATAGCTTTATATAAATTATAATATCTGTGATTTTTTAATGCTTATCGCTCATATAGCCTTACCTGTACCACTTTACCAAATATTTGATTATCAATTAACTAAACCAGCTCAAGTTGGAATGCGGGTTAAAGTTCCTTTTGGTAAACGTGACGCAATAGGAATTATTGTTAGTATTGACGAAAAAACCGAATTTGATATTGAAAGCTTAAAAACGATTACAACTGTTATTGATACTGAACCTGTTTTTACACCTTCTATTTGGCGGTTGTTAAACTGGGCTGCTAGTTATTACCATTATCCTATTGGCGAAGTTCTTTTTCATTCTATACCTGTTTTATTACGACAAGGGCGAAAAGCAATCAAGGAAGACACCAAACGATGGCAATTAACTCAATTGGGTAAAAATATTGATTTAAAATCATTATCACGGACTCCGAAACAAAAATTATTATTATCATCATTCAGAAATAATACCCCTTCTGAAAATGAAGTAAGTAGTACTATCTATCAAGAATTACAGAAAAAAAATCTTATAGAACAAGTAAACTGCCAATCCGATAATATTCAATGGCAAACCAATTTTTCAACAAATACTAGTTCAATTCAGCTAAATAAAGAACAGACCTATGCTATAGAAACAATCAACAACAAAAATCATCAATTTGAAGTATTTTTATTAGAAGGAGTGACTGGATCGGGTAAAACAGAAGTATATTTAAATATACTATCTAATATATTAGCTACAGGTAAGCAAGCATTAGTACTAGTTCCAGAAATTGGGTTAACACCACAAACAATTGGACGTTTCAAAAAACGCTTTAATGCGCCAATTGATATTTTGCACTCAGGATTAACGGATAAACAAAGACTCACTGTTTGGCTAAGAAGTAAACATGGTGAAAATGCTATTGTTGTTGGCACTCGCTCATCACTTTTTACTCCTTTTAAAGACTTAGGAATGATTATTATTGATGAAGAGCATGATAGTTCCTATAAACAACAAGAAGGTTGGCGTTATAATGCCCGAGATTTAGCAATTATTCGAGCAAAATTTAACAATGTTCCAATTGTTTTAGGCTCCGCAACACCGTCGCTTGAAACACTCAATAATGTACAAAATCACAAATACCATTTATTACAATTAACCGAAAGAGCCGGTAATGCAATGCTAGCCAAACAGTCAATTTTGGATCTGCGTGGGTTAGTACTTACTGCAGGTTTATCTCAACCATTAATTGAACAAATAAAAAAACATTTATCTAATAATAATCAGGTAATGCTATTTTTAAATCGCCGAGGCTTTTCACCATTGTTAATATGCCATGACTGTGGATGGATTGCTGAATGTCCTCGCTGTGATAGACCTTATACACTACATCAAAAACAACACAAACTTATATGTCATTATTGTGATACACCGAGGACGATTCCTAAACAATGCCCAAAATGTGGATCAACTCATTTAATGCCTATTGGATTTGGAACAGAACAACTTGAACAACAACTTGAAATCCTCTTTCCTAATATTAAAATTAGCCGCATTGATCGAGACACAGTGAATAAAAAAGGCGCATTAGATAACTATTTACAAAGTATTCAACAAGGTGGCGCACACATTTTAGTTGGCACGCAAATTTTAGCTAAAGGGCATCATTTCCCGGATGTAACTTTAGTTGGAATTGTCGATGTTGATGGGGCATTATTCTCAAGTGATTTTAGGGCAACTGAGCGATTTGCACAAATTTATACTCAAGTATCAGGAAGAGCAGGTCGTGAAACTAAAGCTGGACAAGTTATTTTACAAACATATCATCCAGATCACCCTTTACTCAATATTTTACTAACTCAAGGTTATGAAAAATTTGCTAAATTAACGTTACAAGAACGGCAACATACACAATTACCTCCGTTTAGTTACCAAACATTAATTCGTGCAGCTGATCGTAACAATCATTACGCTCCAGCATTCTTACAACATGTGCATGATTGGCTAAAAGAACATAGTAATAATACTTTATGGCAGTTGGGGCCAATGCCTGCAAGTCAACCGAAAAAAGCAGGATATCATCGTTGGCAATTACTACTTCAACATACAAGTAGACAACAATTACAGAAAATTTTGGATCAACTATTAATCGTAATAGGAAAATGGAGTGAAACATCAAAAGTAAGATGGAGTATTGATGTCGATCCCATTGATAATTAAAGTGATATTATCTCCACCAATACTAATTAGTGGAGATAATAAATTATAATATTATTTTACCAGCATTTTTATCCAATGTTGCCTGTCCAATACCTGAAACTTCCTTTAGCTGCTCAACTGAAACAAAAGGACCAAACTTTTCTCGGTATTCTATTATCTTCTGAGCTTTACTTGCCCCAATCCCAGTTAATACTTTTGATAATTCTTCTGCTGTTGCAGTATTGATATTTACTTGAGCAACTTGTTTTTGTTCTTGTTTAACGGAAGTTGGTGTTTCTGGAACCGAATTAGCAAAGCTTATGTTCGAAAAAATAAAACTTGATAATATAATACATAATAGTGAAAATACTTTCATTTGATTAACCTCATAAAATAGTTACGCAATTAAATTTGCTTTATAACTATCTCACTTCATCAAATAAAAAAATTTCATTAATAATAAAAATGAGAAAAGCCACCTAAGTGACTTTTCATTTTTTCAATTATTTCTACTATTTTGGGAGTTAAATCACAAATTGGAATCAGGCATAATTTCTATCTTAGCCTTAGAGCGTATGTCAGCAGCAAGATAATAATGCATATTATTAATAAATAAAGGTAATAACTCAGAAGAAATATCTTCATATTCTTTTGGGGTATCTACCTTAGTTAGCGCAACAATATAAGCATTTTTATCATCTAAAAATTCCACACCATAAACAGTCTTCCCAGATACTGAAGGATTTAAATTAAAGACCATATTAACAACTTTTTGATCAAGTTCTGTTGAATTTCGATTCAAAACATATTTTTTTGCAAATTGGACATTTTTGGCTTTTCCAGTTTCGTTAAGTTGAGTCAATATATTATCAACACTAGATCTAAACTGGCTTTGAGCCTTTTCTGTAAAAAGTTTTTTATGAATATCATCTTTAACCTCATCAAATGGAGCTATACCTTCAGGGCGATAATCAACTGTTTGTACAACAAAATCAAACTTCCCAAAACTCCTATCTACAGGTATTAAATCAGAAATTTTATCCGTTGCCTTACCATCGACTATCATTTCTTCACTAAAAATCACATCCCTAACCTCAGGATGAGCAGCAAGTGAAAACTTATCGTTGAAAGATATCCAATTTGAGGTCTTTACTTCAAATCCAAGTTTGTTAGCAAGCTCTTCAATACTTTTAGGAGAATCATGTAATGCAGTTTTAATTTTATTCTCTTCATTTTCTAAAGCTTTTTGTATTTTTTGTTCAGTGAGTTTTGGCTTGATTTGGTATTTAGCATAATCGAAATCCATAACTTTTTTAGGTTGTATACCATCTAATTTCACTATTGCGTAACCACTATCAACGGCTATTGGCGATGAGATTTTCCCTACTTTCTTTAATTGAGCATCTTTAAAAACTTGAGGTAATGAATCATCATCAGCAAACCAGCCTAATGAACCATTTTTGCCATAAGGTGAAATATCATGATTCTGATTAACAGTTTTAGCAATAGTATCAAAATCAGCTCCAGACGAAAGATCCTTTGCAATTTCATTAGCTTGTTCTTTATTAGTCACAAAAATTACACTATAAGCTCTCTTAGCTGGATATGAATAAGTTTTAATATTTTTATCATACTCATTTTTAATTTCTTTTTCAGTAACGCTAATTGTTTTTCTCAAAGATTCGTCAGAAGTCATAATATATTTAACTTTTACACGCTCATTTTTAAAAAAATCTTTTGAATGTTCGTTATAATATTTTTGTTCATCATCTAACGTAATATTCGACTCATCAATATCACTTACAGAAGCATTAACAGAAGTAGCATATACACTTCTAGTTTGATTTTTAAGAGAAGCTATTTCAGAATCAATTGGCAGAATAAAATTACTATTTATTATAGCATTAACAGTCTGTTGTTGCTGTAATACAGTTCTTATAATTTCAGCATAACTATCTGGAGTAAAATTATTTTCAGCTAGAAGGTTTAAATATGTCTGATTATCAAATTTACCATCTTTAAAAAACTCTTTTTGTTTTTTGATAAACTTTTTGATTTGATCATTACTAATAGCTACACCAACTTTTTCTGAAAATTTATAAGCTAAATAATTATCAATTTGATAAGATAAAACATTACGGCGTAATTTTTTGATAAAAGAACTATCGCCTCCAGCATTCGCTGTTACTGCTCTAGCTTGAGCTTCGAATTCGGCCCGACTAATACCTTCACCATCAACTTTTGCGATATATTTCTGTTGATCTTGAACACTTACACTGCCACCAAAGCCTAGAAATCCGACGCCAGTGAAAATAAAACATAAAATAATTATTGCAAAAATAATCTTAACAACAATATTATTTGCTGCTGTTCGGATTGTCTCCATCATTTATTGCGATTCTCCATACCAAATGTTGAATTGTAAAAGTATAGCATATTTAACTAAATTGGCTATTGTCCGAATATTATGTACTACAAAAAAAAGATCAACATAGAGTTGATCTTTTATTAAATTAATAAATAACTAGTTTAATATAGCAGGACTATCAACGCTATTTTTTAATTTCTTAATAGTTTTTCTAGTTATTGGTACTGACTCTACACCAAATGGATTATTCTGCAATGCAATTGTAAGCACATCATCAATCCATTTTACTGGATGTATATCAACTTCAGATTTTACATTATCAGGAATATCTTCCAAGTCTTTAACATTATCCATTGGAATCAATACAGTTTTAATTCCTCCTCGGTGTGCAGCTAATAATTTTTCTTTTAATCCGCCGATAGGTAAAACTTCACCACGTAATGTTATTTCGCCAGTCATAGCAACATCAGAACGAACTGGATTACCCGTTAATGTTGAAATTAGTGAAGTACACATTGCGATACCTGCACTCGGTCCATCTTTTGGCGTTGCTCCATCAGGCACATGTACATGGATATCGCGTTTTTCATAAAAATCACTATTAATACCCAATTTTTCTGCACGAGATCGAACAACTGTTAATGCCGTTTGAATCGATTCTTGCATAACATCACCTAATGAACCAGTGTAAGTCAATTTTCCTTTACCTAGTACACTTACTGATTCAATAGTAAGTAAGTCTCCACCAACTTCTGTCCACGCAAGACCAATAACTTGCCCAATACGGTTTTCATTATCTGCCTTACCGTAATCAAAACGCTGTATTCCCAAGAAATCTTTTAAGTTATCTTGTGTTACCGTTACTTTTTTCAATTTGCTATTTAATGCTAATTGCTTAACAACTTTACGACAAATTTTTGCAATCTCTCTTTCTAGATTTCGAACTCCAGCTTCCCGTGTATAATAACGAATGATTCCAATAATAGCTGAGTCATCAATACTAATTTCTTTTGATTTCAAACCATTATTTTCTATCTGCTTAGCAATTAAGTGTTGTTTTGCTATATTCAATTTCTCATCTTCTGTATAGCCAGAAAGACGAATAACTTCCATCCTATCCAATAATGGCGCAGGAATATTCATAGAGTTAGCCGTTGCAACAAACATCACATCAGATAAATCGTAGTCAACTTCTAAATAATGGTCACTAAAAGCATTATTTTGTTCAGGATCAAGCACTTCCAATAATGCAGATGCAGGGTCGCCACGCATATCCGATGCCATCTTATCTATCTCATCTAATAAAAATAACGGATTCTTAACCCCCACTTTTACCATACGTTGAATTAATTTACCTGGCATTGAACCTATATATGTACGCCTATGTCCACGTATCTCAGCTTCGTCACGTACACCACCAAGCGCCATTCGTATATACTGACGCCCTGTCGCTTTAGCAATTGATTGTCCAAGTGAGGTCTTCCCCACACCAGGAGGACCAACTAAACATAAAATTGGACCTTTAACTTTATTAACACGCCCTTGAACTGCTAAATATTCTAAAATTCTATCTTTTACACGTTCAAGTCCATAATGATCTTTATCTAAAACTTTTTGTGCAGCTTCAATATCTTTTTTAACGTTACTACGCTTATACCAAGGAACTTGAAGCATCCAATCAATATATCCCCGAACAACCGTTGCCTCAGCAGACATCGCTGGCATCATTTTAAGTTTATTAAGCTCAGCTAATGCTTTGTCTGTAGCTTCTTTTGGCATTTTAGCTTTAGTAATTTTTTCTTTTAATTCTTCATATTCATCAGGTTTATTATCTATATCGCCTAACTCTTTACGAATCGCCTTAATTTGCTCATTGAGGTAATACTCCCTTTGAGCCTTTTCCATTTGTTGTTTAACTCGGTGTCGAATATTTTTTTCAACTTGTAGTAAATCAATTTCTGATTCCATCAATGAAATAAGCAATTCAAAACGCTTTATAAGATTAGCGGTTTCTAAAATCTCTTGTTTTTGTTCAACTTTCAAAAATAAAGTTGCAGCAATAGAGTCGGCTAAACGTGAAGGTTCCTTCAAAAAATGTATAGAATCAACAATTTCCTGAGTTATTTTTTTGTTTAGTTTTGAGTATTCATCAAAGTTAGATAAAGTCAAGCGTATCATGGCTTCACTTATATCCGCGGCTTTTTTTACTTCACTTAATGGTTTGACTTTTGCAATAAAATATTCATTGTCGTTGTTCTCAACAATGTCATTCATTTTAGCTCTTGCAATACCTTCAACAAGAACTTTTACTGTTCCATCTGGCAATTGAAGTAATTGTAAAACATTAGCCACAGTTCCGACATCATATAAATCATCTATATCAGGATCATCTTGAGAAGGATTTTTTTGGGTTACAAGAAAGACTTGCTTATCCATTTCCATTGCACCTTCTAAGCAACGTATTGATTTACTTCTACCAACAAAGAGAGGAATTACCATATGTGGAAATACAACAACATCACGCAATGGTAAAATAGGCATAATCATTTGTTTAGTTCGTTTTATTTTCATTTTATTCTCTCTAGTAGTACAAATCTATTAGATAGATATTGGGTTCATTTTTAGATATTCAAGCCTATCTTTTTTGTTTTAACATACATTAATTCTAGAACATCTTGACAGTATTTACTGAAATTTTGCTTTAATATTAATTTGAGGTATAGCTCTTGCCATCATATTTATGATGGCAAATATATATTTCAAGCCGAGATTTCAGCATCTTCACGATGGATTAATTTCGGTGCTAGAGATTGTTCAACGGTGTCTTTTTCAACAATTACTTTGTTAATAGTATTCATTGATGGTAAGTCATACATTATATCTAATAATATATTTTCAACAATTGAACGCAAACCTCTCGCTCCTGTTTTTCTTTGCATCGCTTTTATAGCGATAGCATCCAAGGCTTCTCTCGTAAACTCAAGCTCAACACCATCTAACTCAAACAAAGTTTGAAATTGTTTAGTTAAAGCGTTTTTAGGTTCCGTTAGAATATTAATTAAGGCATTTTTATCTAATTCGGATAATGTTCCTATAACAGGTAATCTTCCGATAAACTCAGGAATTAAACCAAACTTAACTAAGTCTTCTGCTTCAATTTTTGCTAATAGCTCCGACTCAGAAAGTTTATTTTTAGTGCTTGTTACCTCAGCACCAAAACCTATTCCTGTATTAATTGATACACGATTCTCAATGACTTTATCCAAACCACTAAATGCACCACCACAAATAAATAGAATTTTTGAAGTATCTACTTGCAAAAACTCCTGCTGAGGATGTTTACGTCCACCTTTTGGCGGAACAGAAGCGATAGTGCCTTCAATAATTTTCAATAAAGCCTGTTGAACTCCCTCACCAGAAACATCTCTAGTAATAGATGGGTTATCCGATTTTCGTGAAATTTTATCGATTTCATCAACGTAAATAATCCCCCTCTGAGCTTTTTCAACATCATAATCACAATTCTGTAATAATTTTTGAATAATATTTTCTACATCTTCACCAACATAACCAGCTTCAGTTAGTGTTGTTGCATCAGCCATAGCAAAAGGTACATCTAAAAAACGAGCTAATGTTTCAGCTAATAATGTTTTACCGCTACCAGTAGGTCCTATAAGCAAAATATTACTTTTGCCTAATTCAACATCACTACGACTAGCATGGTTACGTAAGCGCTTATAATGATTATAAACAGCAACAGATAAAACTTTTTTAGCTCTTTCTTGACCAATTACGTATTCATCAAGATGCTCTCTAATTTCGTGTGGTGTTGGTAATGGTTTACTAATAAACTCTTCATGAGAAAGAAAACTTTTTTTCTCTTCTTTTAAAATATCATTACATAATCCTATACATTCATTACAAATATAAATAGATGATGGACCAGCAATAAGTTTACGGACTTCATGCTCACTTTTACCACAAAAAGTACAATAGAGTAATTTTTCTGAACTTTCTTTATTCACGTTTATCACCTACCCAACATTAAGATCGTTTACTATATATGGCATCAACTAAACCATATTCAACTGCTTTATCGGCAGACATAAAATTATCACGGTCGGTATCTTTTTCAATCACACTAATATCTTGACCTGTGTGCATTGCTAAAATATTATTTAGCCGGTTTTTTACCTGTAAAATCTCTTGTGCATGTATTTGGATATCAGAAGCCTGTCCTTGAAAACCACCTAATGGTTGGTGAATCATGACACGTGCATTTGGTAAGCAATAACGTTTACCTTTAGCTCCAGCTGTTAAAAGCAATGACCCCATTGAACAAGCTTGTCCCAAACAAATTGTACTAACATCTGGTTTTATAAATTGCATTGTATCATAAATAGCCATGCCAGCTGTAACAACCCCACCAGGTGAATTGATATACAAATAGATATCTTTATCAGGATTCTCTGCTTCTAGAAATAACATTTGAGCAATAATAAGGTTTGCCATATTATCTTCAACTTGACCCGTCAAAAATATAACTCGCTCTTTTAATAACCGTGAGTAAATATCATAAGCTCGTTCACCCCGAGAGCTTTGTTCAACTACCATTGGAATAACACCCATATATGATTCAAAAGGCATTTTTATCTCCTAATTAACAAAATAGCCCAAACAGATAATACATATTTGGGCTTAAAAGTGAGCGTTTTTAAATTAAATGAAAAAGCTAATAGATTAAGCTATCTGCTGATTCATTAATTCAGAAAATGAATAATTCTTTTCTGTTACTTTCGCACTAGCTAATAACAGATCTACAACTTGATCTTCTAATGCAACAGCTCGAATATTCTCCATCGCTTTTTTATCTTTATGATAATATTCTGAAACTTCTTTTGGATCTTCATATGCAGTCGCAATTTCATCAATTAATGCTTGAACACGCGATTCGTCTGCAGTTAATTTATTACTTTCAATTATTTCACTAAATAATAAGCCTGTAGCAACACGTTTTTTAGCCTCAGCTTCAAATAGTTCTTTCGGTAATTCCATACCTTGTTTGACATTACCGCCAAAGCGAGATAAGGCTTGTTGACGTAACACATCAATTTCACGATCGATTAATGCCACAGGTACATCAATCTCATTATTTTTAACTAAACCATCAATAGCTTGTGTTTTAACTTTGTTACGAATTGTTGCGTTGAGTTCTCTTGTCATATTTTTACGAACTTCAGCTCTCAAACTTTCAACGGTACCATCTACAATACCAAAGCGTTTAACAACGTCTTCGGTAAGTTCAGGTAATTCAAGTTCTTCAACCTTTTTAAGTGTAGATGCAAATACAGCAGGTTTACCTTTTAGGTTTTCAGCATGATAGTCCTCAGGGAAAGTCACATTAATATCAAACTTATCACCTACTTTATGACCAATAATTGCATCTTCAAAACCTGGAATCATACGACCTTGCCCTAACACTAAAGCAAAATCATTAGCCTTACCACCTTCAAACTCGGCACCATCAACTTGACCGACAAAATCCAAAGTAACACGATATTGCTCTTCAGCCGCTTTTTCAACTTCTTTCCAAGCACCTTGTTGTTTGCGTAATGTTTCAATCATTGTTTCAACATCTGCATCAGCAACTTCTGCAACTGGTTTTTCAACTTCAATTTTATCTAAATTTTCAACTTTTATTTCTGGGTAAACTTCAAATTCAACAGTAAATGTATAATCTTCACCATTTTTATATTCTTGTGGAGTATAAGTCGGAGCTCCAGCTGGATTTAATTTTTCTTGAATAATAGCGTCAACAAAATTCCGTTGCATCAAATCGCCTAAAGCATCTTGTAAAATAGAAGCACCATAACGTTGTTCAACAATTTTTAAAGGCACTTTTCCTTTACGAAAACCATCAATGCGTACTTTTTTTGCTGTATTAATAAGCTCTTTATCAACCGCTTTTTTAATATCTTCAGCTTTAATTGTAATAGATAAACGTCGACCTAATCCTTGTGTTGTTTCTACCGAAACTTGCATGTTTATACCTCGAAATTATTGAATATTATTTGCTCATAATTATATAAAAACGATAATTGAGCTAAAAAATTAAAAAATAGGCATGCATTATACCGACCGCAATCGTCTACGTCGAGACATTTAATAGTTTCTTCTCAAGCGCTTTCAAGCGTTTATTCATTTCGTCAATATGTAAAACTAATGATGCCGTTTTTCGCCATACTTTGTTTTCTTGCAATGGAATACCTGATGAATAAACACCTGGCTGTGTAATTGGGCGCATTACCATACCCATACCTGTTACTGTAACTTGGTCACATATTTCCATATGTCCATTAATAACACTTGCACCACCAATCAAACAATGTCGACCAATAGTTAAACTTCCAGCCATAATAACGCCACCAGCAACGGCCGTATGATCTCCAATTACATCGTTATGAGCAATCTGACATTGATTGTCAATAATAACACCATTACCAATAATAGTATCATCAAGAGCACCGCGATCAATTGTCGTTGAGGCACCAATTTCAACGTTATTGCCAATGACAACACGCCCTAATTGAGGAATTTTAACCCACTTCCCTTTATCATTAGCATAACCAAATCCATCTGCACCAATTACAGTCCCAGATTGAATCAGGCAATTTTCTCCAATAATACAATTATGATAAATAGAAACATTAGCCCATAATTTTGTACCTGCACCTATTGTTGTATTTTTTCCAACAAAACACCCTGCACCAATGATACAATCGTCTCCTAATATCACACCGCTTTCGATAACAGCGTTAGCGCCAATAGAAACATTACTACCTAATTGAGCAGTCGAATCAATCACTGCTGATGTAGCTATATCCTTAGCTGGAGCTGGAGTAGTATCTAGGTATTGTGCTAATTTTGCATATGCAAGGTATGGATCTTTTACAATAAGGGCTGCACCATTCCAATGCTCAAGACCCTCTTCTGTCATTACCACAGCAGAAGCTTTGCATTCTAATAAATTCTTTTGTAATTTCTTATCAGATAAAAATGTAATTTGACCTGATATAGCACTATTCATTGATGCTATACCAGTGATGGCTAAATCACCATCACCATATAACCTAGCATCAAGTTGCTTAGCTAATTGCTCTAAACGAAAGGAAAACATTATTTTTTAACCTTTTCCAACACTTTGTCTGAAATGTCAACCGCATCTGAAGCTGATAAGGTGGCTTCTGCTTTTAAAATAATATCGTATTTTTCTTTTGCGACTATATCTTTAATAGCTTCTTGGATTTTAATTAATAATTTCTCTGCTTCTTCTGTTTCACGCTTACGATAATCTGCAGAAAAAGCCTTAGCTTTATTTTCAAAATCAGAAATTGTTTTATTTAATTTCGTTTTTTCAGATGAAGACAATGTTAAACCATCTTTTTTTAATCGTGCAGCAGCTTCATTTGCTTTCTTTTCTTCAGCTTGTAATGATTTAGCTCTTGCTTCAAATTCACTATCCAATGCTTTACCAACCGATTCGCGTTGCGGCATACGTTGTAATACTGACATAACATCGACTACACCAATTTTTACTTCAGCATTTACAAAGCTTGCAAAAAGTAATGCCGTACTAACACTAAGAAAATATATAATTTTTTTCACTTTAATCACCTATTTGTTTTCTATTTTATAACATGGAATTACCATGTAGAACCTATATTAAATTGAAACTGTTGAGTTGAATCACCATCATATTTCTTAAACGGTTGAGCATAAGAAAAGACTAAAGGACCTAATGGAGACATCCATTGCACAGCAAGCCCAGCAGACATCCTAATATCCGATGGGGAACTATAATCAGGGATATTTTTTCCTTTTAAATTCCATTCAGTATCCCATACAGTACCTGCATCGAAAAATAGTGATGTTCTAATATTATCAGCATATTTTTCGCTAGCAAATGGCGTTGGAAGTATTAGCTCTGTACTTGCAAAAGCTATAGCATTACCACCTACAGCATCTTTTGATTTTGTACATCCAGATGTATTATCTAAGCTATCGCAAACTCCACTTTTATTAAGATATACCGCTTTAGGACCTACAGTATTTGATTTAAACCCACGTAGCACAGAGGCACCACCAGCATAGAAGTTTTCATAAAAAGGTAACTCTTTTCCACCTAAACCGCCACCATAGCCTAATCGAGCACGAGTTAAAAAGATCCAGTTATGGTCATTGTCAATAGGATAATAGTAAGACGCATCTGAGACTAGTTTATAGAACCTATTTTCAAATAATGGTGCTGTAACTTTAGCATTAGCTGTTATTTTAAGTCCATCAGTAGGGAAAAATCCACGATCTAAAGAGTTATATGTCCAATAAGCATTTAACAATAAATCATTAGTATCAAATGAAATAGAACTTTTATTGTTCACTTTTTCACCCATAGAGTTGAAATAACGCCACATTCCATATTGCGCTTGCATACCAGATAACTTATGGTTAGCAAATTCAGAACCAAAACGAACAAAATTATTTTCACTAATTGGGAATCCTAAATTAGCTGATGCGCCCCAAGTCTTACTTGAATATTCTGATTCATCATCTTTATCGTCATTTTTATAGGTATTATAATAAATACTACCCCCTAAACTTACACCATCAACAGTAAAATAAGGATCAACGATAGAAATAGATGCAGTTTTATCTGTATCAGTTGTGTTAACATCAAATGAGACACTGTTACCTGTTCCCAACCAGTTATCTTGAGAAATACCGGCATTGAAACTAACACCACTATCAGAACCAACACCAATACCAAATTTGATACTACCGGTATTACGTTCAGCAACTTTATAAATAATATCAACTTGATCATCAATACCAGGCACACGTTCAGTATTAGCTTCAACAGTATCAAAAAATCCAAGTCGGTTTAAACGTTCTTTACCTAATTCAACTAATCCATTACTTAACCAAGCCCCCTCCATTTGTCGAAGCTCACGGCGAATTACACTTTCGCTGGTTACAGTATTGCCAACTATTTTAATTTTACGAACATAAAAACGTTCACCCACATCAACAAGAACAACTAATTTAACCGTATGTGCGACATCATCCATTTCAGGCTGAATTGATACTCTAGGGTACGCATAACCGAAATTAGCAAGTAGACGCTTAACGCCATCTTCAATTTCAGTAATTTTTTTACCATTATAAAGTTCACCAACTTTTACTTTTTCATTAGCAATTTTGGAAATCTCGCCTTTATGGCCAGCAAAATTACCCATAAATTCAAGTTGAGATAACTTATACTGTTCACCTTCATGAATATTAACTGTAACGTATATGCCTTTTTTGTCTGGCGTTAAACTAACTTGCGTTGACTCAATGTTAAAACGAGCATAACCACGATTTAAATAAAAACTTTGTAATTCATCTAAATCTGCTGCCAATTTTTGTTTTTGATATTTGCGATCTCCAAACATATTCCACCAAGGTACTTCATCACGCAAAGTAAAACGCGAAATAAGTTCTTCAGATGAAAAAGCTTTAGCACCAACAATATTAATCTGATCAATTAGTGCCGATTTACCTTCAGCTACAACTAATTTTAAATCAACACGATTACGTGACAACGGAGTTACAACAGCTTTGATTTGAGCATTATATTTACCAACACTATAGTAAAAATCTTCTAAGCCTTTTTCTATACCAGAAAGCATAGTACGATCTAATGCTTCACCTTCACGAATACCTGAACTATCTAGGTTTTTTTTCAGCATCTCATCTTTAACAGACTTATTACCAGAAAAAGTTATGCTAGCAATAGTAGGGCGTTCTTGAACATGAACAATTAACCTATCACCATCACGAGAAACGGTAATATTATCAAAGTTTCCACTAGAATATAGTGATTTAATGATACGGCCTAAATCAGCTTCATTAACATAATCACCGACTTGAATAGGCATTTCAAGTAATGCTGCTCCAACAGTAACACGTTGCAAACCTTCAAATTTGATGTCTTTTACTACAAAATCATCAACACAAAATGCATTGGAACTATATACTGCTGTAGTACTAAACAACAAAGATGCTATAAGTAATTTATTTATTTTCATCGTAAATGTTTATAACCTCATCCCATCACAATCGTAAAATATCATTAAATAGTGCAATTCCCATTATTACCATCAATAAAAAAAAGCCAATACGAGAAAATCGTTCTTGTACTTCATTTGATAAGGCTTTACCTTTTATCTTTTCAAATAATAAAAAAACAAGGTGCCCGCCATCTAACATAGGTAATGGAACAAGATTGATAACGCCCAAACTTATACTAATAAAAGCTAGAAAATATAAGTAAGAGGTAAAACCATAACTTGCTGTTTGCCCTGCGCTTTTTGCTATTGTTATTGGTCCAGACAAATGTTTTAGACCAATAACACCTGTTACTAATTGATAAAGCGAACGAATCGTTAACTTCGTGGTTAACACTGTTTGCGCCATACCTTTATTAAAACTTTCTAAAAAACCATACTGCATAATTCTTGCATCAGACTTGGGATACAAACCAGCGACACCTTTTCCATCTATTCCAATAGTTGGCACGAGTTTAAGATAAATATCTATATTTCCTCGATTAACCTTTAACATCATTGCTTGAGCTGTTTTAATTGTATTGGAAAAATCATTCCAATCAACGTATGAGTGATCATTATAACCAATAATTTTATCCCCAACACGCAGACCTGCTTTCTCAGCAGCCGAACCCGATACAATTTTACTCACAATTGGATAAACTTTCACCTTCTCAGGAACAAAACCAAATGCGGTAATTGTCGAATCCTTTTCTATATCAAAATGCCAATTACTGATATCTACATTTTTTTTAACTTCTTTCTGGTTATCATCACCAAAGCTATCGATATAAGAAAAAGACACATTAGCTTTTCCCATTGCCGCAATTAAGGCTAAATTTACGTCATTCCATGTTTCTACTTTTATATTATCAATAGTTTTCAATTCTGCACCAGCTGGTATTATTACTGTAGAAGCTGGTGTATTAGGTATAACTTCTTTTATTTTAACAGGATAAACAACTACACCCATCAAAAAAATGATCCAATAGATAATTAAGGCTAATATAAAATTAGCAAATGGACCAGCAAAAATAATTGCAGTTCTTTGCCAAATTTTTTTTCTATCAAATGCAAAGTTTTCGTTATCGCTTGATAATGTTGTTGCTCTACCGTCGAGCATTTTAACATAACCACCAAGCGGAATCATAGCAATTACCAATTCGGTTCCGCTTAAAAATTTATGAGACCATATTTTTTTACCAAAACCAATTGAGAAACATTCAACTTGAACCTTGCACAAACGAGCAACACAAAAATGTCCAAACTCATGAATAGTAACTAATATACTCATGGTAATAACAAACAATAACAGCGACCACAACAAAATCTATTACCTTTTATAATAAGTAAAAAGCTAATGTAGCAAAAACAGGAACGGCAGCAGTTAAGCTATCAATGCGATCTAAAATTCCACCATGACCAGGAATTAAGTGACCACTATCTTTAATATTTGCTTCACGCTTAAACATACTTTCAGTTAAATCACCTAAAACCGAAACTAAAATCGCTAACAAAGAGCTAATAAAAAATGTACTGAAAGTCATGTCAAACATGTTAAGTATGTAAGCAATTAAACTAATTGCAATTGCTACACTAATACCGCCTATGAATCCTTCTATAGTTTTACCCGGGGATACTTTTGCCGCTAATTTTCGTTTACCAAATGATCGCCCAACAAAATAAGCTCCAGTATCTGTCGCCCATACTAGCACAAAGACGTAAAGCAACCAAATTGCACCCGTATAAGAATTAGAATTGTAGTTAATTGCTCTTAATTCGACCATACTAATAAAGAACGGTGCTAGCGTAAAAAAAGCAAATAGTAACTTTATAAAGATTGAATTACACCAATACTTTGTCGTGGTTGGATAGCTACTTACTAAAAACAAAGCAGTTAACCACCATATGATTGATAAAAATAAAATTATACTATATAAATTCATTTTAAATTCAATAGAATCCGGAACCAAATAAAGTATGCCCAATAAAATAACTGTTGAAAAAGAAAAAATTAATTTTAAATATTTTTTTCTAATATGAAGAAACTGAGTCCACTCCCATGCGGCTAATCCACAAACCAGAATAATAGTGAAAGAAAACACGGGTAATGGAACAAAAAAAAGAACTGCTACCACAAGCGGAATAAGCACAATTGCAGCAAGTATGCGATGGATTAACATGAATGCTCCTTATTATGAATACCACCAAAGCGTCGTTCTCTGGCATTAAATGCATTGATTGCTTCATCGAATAAAGATTGATTAAAATCAGGCCATAAGGTATTGGTAAAATAGAGTTCAGAATAAGCAATTTGCCATAACAAAAAATTACTAATTCGATATTCTCCGCCAGTACGAATAACTAAATCCACTTCAGGAAATTCGCTCATACACATTGTTGAGCCAAAACGATCCTCAGTAATATCATCTAAACTGATTTCTCCGTTAGTAACTTGCATAGCAATTTTTTTTGCTGACTGCAAAATATCCCAACGTCCGCCATAGTTAGCTGCAATATTTAGTACTAGTCCAGAATTGTTTTTCGTTAAATTTTGCGCATGAATAATCATATTTTGTAAATGTTCACTAAAGCGAGAAATATCACCAATAATATTCAAACGAACATTATTTTTATTTAAACTTTTTATCTCACGATTTAATGCATAAATAAAAAGGGAAATTAGGGCAGAAACTTCATTGTGTGGACGTTTCCAATTTTCACTACTAAAAGCATATAAAGTAAGGACTTTTATCTTTATTTTTGCCGCATAAGCTACAATTTTTCGAACTGCTTTCAAGCCTGCTCGATGACCAATAACTCGTAACTGATTATGTTGCTGTGCCCAGCGACCATTACCATCCATAATTATAGCCACATGACTAGGAATAGATCTTTCTTGTGTCATGCAATATCTCATATTGTCGCAATCATTATATTAATTATATTATTTTGTCCAATTAACGCGTACCATAAACTACAATTGTTTTACCATGTGCAGAAATCAAATGTTGATCTTCAAGCATTTTTAAAATTCGACCAACTGTTTCACGCGAACAGCCAACAATTTGACCTATTTCTTGACGCGTAATTTTGATTTGCATACCATCAGGGTGTGTCATTGCATCGGGTTGTTTAGCAAGATTTAGAAGTGTTTGTGCTATACGCCCTGCAACATCTAAAAATGCTAAATTACTAACTTTTTCAGATGTTACTTGTAATCGGCTAGCCATTTGACTGGCAAGACGCATTAAAATATCAGGATTAACTTGAACAAGTTGCTTAAATTTTTTGTATGAAATTTCGGCTACTTCACAACTTGTTTTAGCTTTAACCCAAGCGCTTCGCTCTGTGTCTTCTTCAAAAAGACCTAATTCGCCTAAAAACTGATTTTGATTTAAGTAAGACAAAATCATTTCGTTGCCTTCATCATCTTTAATCAATACCGCAACAGAGCCTTTCAAAATATAATAGAGAGTTTCTGCTTTTTCGCCTTGATGTATAAGGGTACTCTTAGCTGGATATTTATGAATATGGCAATGAGATAAAAACCATTCTAACGTTGTATCCGACTGTTGTTTACCAATCATTAATCCTACCTCTCCATTTTATTTACAACACTAACACTATAACAAAGTTACGCACTAAATCATATACAAACAATCATTTTAACTGCTATTTAATTAGTTTAATATCAATTGTTTCATGTAATTGAGACCAAAAAAGTGCTGCCGAACCATTCTCTAATTGAAGTTTAACATCATTAACTTTTTCTTGGAGTGATTTTTCTTGTAAACCGTAGTCAGTGCCTTCACGTAATACAAAATATTCAATTAGGTTATTTAATGTTTGTGGATCAAGATTTTGCCAAGGAATAATCATATTTGATGATAGTAAATTAGATTTCTAGTTATTTTATAACAACATTTAAATAATATAAAGCATCACTAAGTTATGCGTATATTAAATAAAAAACCACTCCAAAGAGTGGTTTTTTACACTTATAAATATAATCAAATTTAAAATTAGTTAGTTGTAACTTTAAGGTGATAACCTTGACCACCAGCATAGTAGTTCGGGTTCGGGGTACCTTTATTGTACATGGTATCACTATTAGTCGTAGCTAAGGTAATAGTATCACCACTTGCTATTTCTTCTGTATTTGCTGACTTGCCTTTATATTCACCATCTAGAGTCCAGACAAAATTATAACCAGTTAATTCAACTGCACCACTATCCATTACACCATTTGTAAGATCGCTATCAATCCACACGATAGCTTGGAATGTCTGACCATATTTAGGTTCAGGAGCTGAACTTAACTTATAGTTAACATCTTTGTTTGGAGTACCATCATCTTTGACTAGGAAAATACCAATTTCAGCATCATCAGTTATAATTGGACCATTACCAATACCTGTATTATCACCACCTGGACCATGGGGATTATTTACCTGATTATCATCAGAAATTGGATTATCTGAATCAGTTGGATTACTTGGAGGGTTTTCTGGGTTATTAGGATCTACTGGAGCAGTATTAGGAGTACCTGTTGCCCAAATATCATTTACTTCTAACCATTTATTGGTATAAGGAATACCAAAGTCAGTTCTTTCTAAAAGTTTAAAACCAATTTTTTCTGCGCCTGCGAAATCACTAGTTATTTTAAAAGATATACGAGCTATTGCATCACTATGGTCTTCAGTCGCCTGAACACTCATAGCCTCCCAACCATTAGTTTTTTTTGCAAAAACTTTTAATGTGTCTTTGATTTTTCCAGTATCATTATCGCCATCTGCATCTTCTAGATTAAATTTAATAACGACATAGTCACCTACTTTAGCTACTCGATTACCGATTGGTGTACTACCATCTTCATTTTGAGATACAACAACAGTCAAAGTATGTTCTGCTTTTGTACCATTTACAGCTTTCAATATTGGTGCATTACCATTAATCACCTTATTAGTAGTTGCATCTAAAGCAAATGCACTGCTTGCTGCATAACCAGCTAAAAATAAGCCTAATGCAACTTTTTTAATTGTAAAATTTTTCATGTTTAACTTCCTATTTTTCTCTATAAATTAACATGTTGTATTTATATAAATACACCATTTTGTTGGTGTTCCCTTCTTGATTATCGACTTACGTCGATAATCTAAACTTTTATCTATTATAAAACGGTCACTTGCAATTTAAATCCTTGATCGCCAGCACACGCAGGGGTAGAAACATGCTGTGATGTTAAATCTAAATTCTCTGGAGCTGTCTCACCAGACGCTGGTATACTTGTGCCAGATGAAGCATAACTATAATTGTTAGCCGTTTTACCTCTTATTATATAGTGAGCATCTCGTCCCAAAGCAACGTTAAACCACGGTCCATTAGGATGATTCCTAGCGTCATTTGGTAATAAAGTCTCATTATTAGGACAAGCACTTGCATTTGAACCTACCAATGACCAAATTACATACGGTTCAACAATTTGGGTACCATTTTCAGATGTAAATGCTTTAACAAGGTATTCATTACCAACACGCCATTCGTTTGGCCCAGCAGGGTCAAATTCAAGTACAGAACCTGAGCTCTTAGCAACTAATGTTCCAGATTTATTCCAAACCTCTATATACCCCGATCTACCACCAGAAAAATCAACAGAGGCTCTATTGAATGACGAACCAAAACCATACTGATCTAACGAAATTGAAAAATCAATCAGTCCTTCAATATTTGAAGCTACATCTATTGCATAACTATCACCAATTACTTCTAAACCAGCCGCAGTTGAAGCACGAGATGATACTTTTTGACCTTTTGCTACTTTTTCAAATGATTTTACAATAACACAAGGTTTCTGCTCTGGACATTCATTTACATTACCTGATGTACCATTGATTAAAGCAATTTTTTCGCCATTACTGGTTGCAGTCCACAATCCGACAAATTCGTTAAATGTTACTGGTATACTATCCATTAGTTCACTATCACTAAAACCATCTACATCTTGAAAAGAGTTGATTGAACCATTATTTACCTTCGGTTTAACGAGAGTTGCTAACACGGTCAAACTACTTGAGCCATTTGCAGGCTGAGTCGCCAACGTTGTTTTGTTACCTGAACTATCTACTGCCCATACACCAATTTTACGCATTGCTGGGTCTGGTAACACTTCAAAACTTACAGCATTAGATGTTGCAGATTTTCCTCGGCTATCAGTGACTGATACTGATAAAGAATATTTGCCATTTGTACTAACTGGGCGACGCTGACCATCTTGATCAACATAACTAGGAGCAACAATTTGCCAATTATTCACATCGGCTGGTGGATTAAGCCATGAAGAAGCGGTACATTCACCTGTAGCAATACATAAAAAACCACCTCCAGCGTCAATTTCAAGCATATCACCAGACCATACTAAACTTGATAAGTTCTTAGCATTGTGAACACTGATATTTAGCGGATAGGCTTGTCCTTCGATTAACTGAGTTTGCTCAAGCCCTAAATCGACCGATATTTTCTTTTCTTTATATTCAAGAACGATATAGTTATTACGATCAACTAAATCATAACGGCTACCTTTTAAAGAACGAGCAGATTGAACCATATCTGGATCTAACTGATCTTTTAACGGTGTACCTATACGATAGTTCATTGTAAGTTCAGCTTTAGTTGCCTTTTTATTGTCTTGACCTCGTTTATGCTCAGCCTTAATAGTGAAAAGTGGAACTGGTGTATAATCAAGACCGACAGTAATTGCTCGCGGGTCTTTTTGTAAATTATCTTTACCAAATAAAGCAACTTTATCACCATAGTATTGTTCATACATCAGTGATCCGCCCAAATGTGGATATTGTGGTAAATATCCTTGGAATCGAACATCAAAGCCTCTTGCTGCTCGTTCTAAATAATCATCAAAATCTTTAGAATCTTTCCAGTCTGATAACGGATGATAATAGTTAGCAGCAAATTTCATATAATCAGTCCAAGCTTCGGCACCAATACCTAAACGATTGTGTGCACGCTGGAAATCATGGTCAAAAAATACGTTATAACCAAGTAACCATTTTTTATCAGCAACATCCCAACGTTGACCAATACCAAAGTTACCTATTCGACGGTTGTGTTCATATTCCTGAAATGATATTTGGCTAAATATTAATGTATCTTCTGTGTCATACCATGGGCTAAATAACTTCAAATTGACATTGTTAAATTCGCCTTTATCACTTAAATCAAATTGTAACTGAGCAGTACCAAAACGACCTAAAAAATCCTGTACAGCATTACGTACTGGATCAACAACTTGGTTTTTAACCCCATTTCGTACATAACTTTCTGCGTAATCTTTACCCTTGTTTTTTAAATGTTGGGATAGACCACCATTGTCTGGCGAAGTTATTTGTTTCCAGTCTTGGCTAGCTAAAGTTTGTAATGTTGAAGCTATTTGAGTTGATAGTGCGTCTTTATCCTTTTTTACATCGTAATTATCATCTGATCCTAATTGAGGCAAATTGGCGTGTTCATCTTTTTTATCATCGTTTAATTTAATTGCAGGTAACAATGGTGAATTCTCTGGCAGAACGATACGCTCACCGATCTCAACAACATCTTTTTTATCAAAACGCCCCGCATTCATTGCACGTAATTCTGAAATAGAGATGCTACTTAAAAGTGCAATTTGATAAAGACTACGTTGCTGATTGTTAAGCATCTCACGAGCTTTCGTACCATCTTTTAACTCAATTATTTTATTACTATCTATAGGACCTTGCGACACTTGAGTTTCAGAAGCAAAAGCAGATTGCCATCCTAATGTAGCTATTACAAATGCAGAGATAATCGTTAAATTAAGATTCTTTCTCATCTTAATATTCCTTATATTTCACCGATAAAGCGCATAATATGAAATCTATTGCCAATATCAATTTCTAATTTTAAATAGCAATATAATTATTTCTTATTAACTTTTACTATTTAGATTTTTACAACTATTTTTTAATTTTTGCAATTCTATTACAAAAATGTCATTTATCAAAATAATTTATTACTTTTTTGTTATGTTTTTTGTTGAGTTTTTTATATATTTTTTATTTATCATTATTATTCAATTTATTAAGTAAAGATTTATTAAGATTTGTAAAGTTTTGTAAATTTAATAGTGGATGTAGATCTAGTTGAGTAGTGAGGAATTGCTATTTCTTTTGATATTAAAGAATTTATTGTAGGTAACTAGCTAAATAAATTATAAAATTATTCTCTAAATAAAAAAAGACCTAATTGATAATTTTAGGCCTTTATATTGTATTTTATATTTTCACAATTTATTAACCTTCATTATAAATCTCTAGGTTTTCTGATTCTTTAATGTCTGAAGATTTTTTAGTTTCATTTCTTTTCTGTTCTAATAATGATAAATAGCTATCATCAATTCCTTCAGTAACATATTTTCCATCAAAAACAGAACACTCTAAATGATGAATGTTGGAGTTTTGTTCTGTAATTGAATTAATTAAATCAGATAAATCTTGAAATATAACCTTATCAGCACCGATATTTTTTGCTATTTCATCAACTGTTCGGTTATAAGCAATAAGTTCACGGGCAACCGGCATATCTATCCCATAAACATTTGGATGCCTGATTTCTGGCGCAGCAGACGCTAAATAGACTTTTTTAGCTCCAACAGAACGTACCATTTCGAGAATTTCTTTTGAGGTTGTTCCTCGTACAATCGAATCATCAACTAATAAGACATTTTTACCTTCAAATTCAATACGGTTAGCATTGAGTTTTCGTCTTACAGACAATTTACGTGCGCTTTGCCCTGGCATAATAAAGGTGCGTCCAACATAGCGATTTTTAACAAACCCTTGCCGGTAAGGTTTATTTAAAATACGTGCAATTTCAAGAGCGGCATCACAAGATGTTTCGGGAATAGGGATGACTACATCAATATCAACATCTTTCCATTCTCTTGCTATTTTAGCCCCCAATTTTTGCCCCATTTGAATACGTGATTGATAAACTGAGACACCATTCATTAAAGAATCAGGTCTTGCAAAATAAACATATTCAAAAATACATGGATAATATTGAGGGTTATCCGAACATTGCTGAGAATATAATTGTCCATCTTGAGTAATATAAATTGCCTCACCTGGTTCGACATCACGTATAAACTCAAAATCGAGAATATCTAATGCTACACTTTCAGAGGCAACCATGTACTCAATTTTCTGATTCTCAAGTACCCGTTTACCAATAACTAATGGCCGTATTCCATAAGGATCACGAAAAGCAACAAGACCATGCCCAATAATCATTGCAACACAGGCATATGCGCCTTTAATTATGTTATGAACATTATGTATTGCTGTAAAAATATTGTCGGCAGTTAGTGGATAGGTGGGAAATTTGTCAAGTTCATTAGCAAGAATATTGAGTAGCACCTCTGAGTCGGAATTGGTATTAATATGACGCCTTGCAAGTTCGAACACTTTATTACGCAACTGATCAGTATTGGTTAAATTTCCATTATGAGCAAGCGCAATACCATAAGGTGAATTGACATAAAAAGGTTGCGCTTCGGATGGGCTTGAGCTACCTGCGGTAGGATAACGAATATGTCCTATGCCCAAATTACCTTGCAACCGTTGCATATGATGCTCTTGAAACACATCTTTGACTAAACCATTCGCTTTGCGTAAACGAAATCGATTTTGATTATCGATAGTCACAATACCTGCTGCATCTTGCCCTCGATGTTGCAAAACAGTCAATGCATCATAAATAGATTGATTAACAGAACTATTCCCAACAATACCAACAACACCACACATACTATGGTTACCCCAAATTTATTGTATTAAAAACGAAGAAGACTGTTGTATAAAATCAAAAAACCAGCGAATAATAAAACTAAAATGCGGGATTAGCTGAGATTGAATCCAGTAAGGTGATTGTGATAACGGCGTAAAAGTATCAACTAAAAAAAGAATAGCTGCAACAACTAAAACGCCTCGTAATACACCAAAACAGATACCTAATAAACGATCAGTACCAGATAATCCCGTTTTTTTTAATAATTGTCCAATAACATAAGACACAATCGAACAAACCAATAAGGTAGCAATAAATAAAATAACAATTGCTACAGCAATACGTATAACATCACTATCAAAATAAGTTAAATAATCAGTAATATAAATATAAAATTGACTGGAAATAAAAAAAGCTAATATCCAGCTAACTAATGATAACGCTTCTCGAACAAAACCTCGAACAACGCTAATTAATGCAGAAAAAGCAATTACACCAATAATCGTAAAATCAGCCCAGTTCATCATAATAACTCACAACTTTTTATTAATAATAATTATTCTTTACAACTTAAAAACAAGTAGCACAACGGTCAATTAGTAATAATAATACCTTCTAATTTTGTTAGGTTATTTAAATTAATAATGACTTGTTCAGCTTGCTCTTTTTTAGCATAAGGGCCAACCTGTAACTTAATTAACTGATTAGGTTCTGGGTTATCAGGTATTGTTCTAACGCTATAATTATTTAATCGTAATAATGCAATTAACTCTTCTATTTTTTGTTTATTTTTTAAAGCCGTAAGTTGGATCATATAAGGTTTAGATTCTTGCTGTGACATTGAAGGTTGAATTATATTTGTTGAATCGTCAGTATCATCAACAATATCAGATGAAGCTGATGAATTTAGATCTTGATCTGAGCCAGATAGGTAAGGAACATCTGATATATTATGGGTAAAATTGTCATCAACATCATCAGATGGTACTACCACTTGATTTTGCTGCGTAACCACTTCAGGTTGCAAAATTGGTGTTGTTGTCGTTCGTAAGTTAGGTTTATCCGTTATAATCCACGGGACTATTGCTGCAATAATAAGTAGTAATGTAGCAAAACCTACAAGGCAATTTCTTACTCTATTGGGATTATTTTCTTGATTGTCTACCATGACTAATTCCACTTAATGCTCAATTTCAGTTAACACATCCGATACAGTATGAAATGAGCCACATACCACGATGATATCATCTTCTTTAGCATCTTGCATTGCCTTTTGATAGGCTTTAGATACAGTATCAAATGCTGATACATTAAACTCACCTTCATTAAATAAGTGCTGTTTTAATACTTCAGCACTACAACCTCGTTCACCATAAAGTGAAGCACAATACCATCTATCACCTTTTAAGATGGATAAGGTACTTTTAATATCTTTATCCTTAAGCATACCAACAACAAATCTAACTTTGCCTACTTGCAAATATTCTGCTTTTAGTTTTTCTAATTGTTGTGTTAAATAAGCTGCTGCATGTGGGTTATGTGCTACATCAAGAATAACCAGTGGCGATGTTTGAATAATTTGAAAACGCCCGATTAAATTTGATTTTGCCAATCCTTTAGTTATTTCATCTTGTGTTATTTTAAGTGATGAATAACTTATAGCTGCAATTGCAGTTGCTGCATTAGCTAAAGGAACATTGGCAATAGGTAAATTTTTATACTGTCTTATTGCCGATTCAAATGACCATAAATCTTTATTAAGTTGTTGGTAACGCCAATCACAATTTACCCTATAAATAGAGCAATTCACAGATTTAGCCACATTTAAAATAGATGCTGGTACATCTGGCTCACCAACAATAGCAATACTTTTAGGTTTAAAAATGCCTGCTTTTTCACGTCCGATACTTTCACGGGTATCACCTAAATAATCAACATGATCAATACCAATAGTTGTAATAACTGCCACATCAGCATCAACGATATTAGTTGCATCAAGTCGCCCACCAAGACCAACTTCTAATATAACTACATCTAATTTTGCTTGTTTAAATTGATAAAGTGCAGCAAGTGTTGCATATTCAAAATAGGTAAGCGATATATCACCTCTGGCTTGTTCTATTTCTACAAAGGCTTTTACGGTTTGTTGTTCACTTGATTCTTGATTATTAATACGTACCCGTTCAGTAAAACGTAATAAATGGGGAGAGCTATAAACACCAACTTTTAAATTCGCTTCAAGTAATATCATTTCAAGCGTTCGACAAGTTGTTCCTTTGCCATTAGTGCCAGCAACGGTAAAAATATAAGGCGCTGGTTGTAATAAATCTAGGCGCTGAGCTACAGCTTTTACTCGTTCTAAACCTAAGTCAATAGTTATAGGATGTAGTTGTTCTAAATAATAAAGCCATGTCTTTAGATCTGACATGGCATTCAGTTGGTTATTTGTCATACTCAATTAAGCTGTCTCGTTAAGAGTAACTTCATTAAACGGATCAGGTAGTTTCATTAATTTTGTTACTAAACTGGCAATTTTAGAACGCATATCTTTGCGATGAATGATCATATCAATTGCCCCTTTTTCAAGTAAAAATTCACTACGTTGAAAACCTTCTGGTAATGTTTCACGAACAGTTTGTTGAATCACTCGAGGACCAGCAAAACCAATTAGTGCTTTAGGTTCAGCAATATTAATGTCACCCAACATTGCCAGACTTGCCGATACACCTCCCATGGTAGGGTCGGTCATTACTGAAATATATGGTAAACCTTCATCTTGCATTTTAGCAAGAATAGCGCTCGTCTTTGCCATTTGCATTAATGAGAATAGCGCCTCTTGCATTCGTGCACCACCACTTGTTGAAAAGCAAATTAAAGGGCATTTATCCTCAATGGCCTGCTCTGCGGCGCGAGTGAATAATGCACCAACAACAGAAGACATTGAACCACCAATGAAAGCAAATTCAAAACAAGCAACAACTACTGGTACGCCAAGCAATGTTCCCTTCATGACAACCATTGCTTCTTTTTCGTGAGTTTCTTTTTGAGCTGCTGTTAATCGATCTTTATATTTTTTAGTATCTTTAAATTTTAAGATATCTTTAGGCATAAGATCTGCACCAATTTCGATATCCGAACCTTCGTCTAAAAAACGATATAAACGCACTCGGGCAGGGATATGCATATGGTGATCACATTTTGGACAGACCTCTAAATTAAGATCGAGTTCAGCTTGATAAATGACTTGATCACAGTTAGTGCATTTTGTCCAAACGCCACCAGGAATATTCGCCTTTTTATGATCTGACGATATATTATTTTTACTAAGAATTTTTTCAATCCAGCTCATTATGATTCTCTCATTCTGGCACTTTTTACAAATTTGAAGGTATTGTACAATACTTTGCACTAATTCTTAATAGCTGTTTTTATTTTTATGTTATTTTGCAAATAACCTTATAAAATAAAAAAATATTTTGATAAAGATTTAGAAATAAAATCTGCTTAAAATCGAATTTAAAATAGCTAACACTCAACAGATAACTAATCTACTGAAATATCATTTTGTTTAAAAATATAATTAATATGATCTTAAAAAATTATTGGTATATAATTGGTAAAAGTTTATTTTCCATTTTTTGAAATAAGGGGTTATAGATGGACAAGGAAAAAACAACCGCACCATCGTTTCAAGATGTATTAGAATACATTCGTTTATCACGCCGTTTGAATAAATTAAAACGTGAAATATCAGATAACGAAAAGAAAATTCGTGACAACCAAAAAAGAGTACTGCTACTTGAAAACTTGAGCGAATATATTAAACCAGATATGACTTATGAAGAGCTTCAAGCAATTATTGCGAACATGAAAAGCGATTACGATGATCGTGTTGATGATTACATTATTAAAAATGCTGAAATTTCAAAAGAACGTCGAGAGATCAGTAAAAAAATGCGTAGTTATCGTTCTAATTAAAATCTATTGTGCTGTAATTAGCGTCCATTTTTATTGTGGGCGCTAATTTTATAAACTAAATCAGCCACCTGCTAGCTTTACTTTAAATCCTTTATCTTCTAGCAATGACTTTAATAAATCACGTTTATCACCTTGTATTTCAATAACATCATCTTTAACTGCTCCCCCACAACCACAACGTTTTTTTAATTCTGCTGCTAACTGTAATAATTGAGTATGATCGATATCAAATCCAGTAATAACACAAACACCTTTACCTTTACGGCCTGATGTTTGTCGTTGAATTCGAATAATACCATCCCCCTTAGGGCGTGAGATAAGTGTTTGGGTCGGTTTAATTCGACCTTTATCGGTCGAGTAAACAATTGAATTATCAGACATAATAATATTATTAACTCTTACTTGTATCTAGTGTTGCTAAAATTGTTTGTAAAGCTTTAGCAGGATCTTCTGCTTGGGTAATTGGGCGTCCAATGACTAAATAATCAGAACCTGCAGCTTGAGCTCGCTGAGGTGTCATAATACGCCTTTGGTCATCAGAATTAGTACCCACTGGTCTAATACCTGGTGTCACCAATTTAAAATCACTACCCAAACGGGTTTTAAAACTTTGTACTTCTTTCGCTGAACATACTACACCATCAAGCCCGCAGTTTTTAGCAAGTATTGCTAATCTGGTTGCTTGCTCTAAAGGTGATACGTTAATACCAATTTCTTGTAGATCTGCTAACTCCATGCTAGTTAATACTGTTACTGCAATCAAAATAGGGGCATCTTTACCATATGAATAAAGCGCATCTTTAGCAGCTGTCAACATGCGTGAACCACCGCTAGCATGAACATTGGTCATCCACACACCAAGGTCAGCAGTTGCAGCAATTGCTTTTGCGACAGTATTTGGAATATCATGGAATTTAAGATCTAAAAAAACATCAAAACCTTTTTTCATAATTTGCTTGATAAAGTCAGGTCCTGCATGTGTAAAAAGCTCTTTACCAATTTTAATGCGACAATCTTTGGGATCTACACGATCAATAAAATTCCATG
Organism: Gilliamella sp. ESL0232; assembly: GCF_013346885.1. NCBI lineage: Bacteria > Pseudomonadati > Pseudomonadota > Gammaproteobacteria > Orbales > Orbaceae > Gilliamella > Gilliamella sp. ESL0232. The sequence goes on from NZ_JAAEDW010000004.1 coordinate 128,484, forward strand.
CCGATTTAACATCTGGAAAATCAACTGCAACAATAATTGGTGATGCCATAACTCATTTATTCCTTCTAATCAAAATTCTTAGCTATTCTTTCTAACAAATTCATTCAAATCAGCATAAAAAATACGAGCGCTTTCTTTATAACCTCGTAAAGTTTGATGCACTAAATCTGGGCGTGCTAACCCCCGTTTTCGCCACTGCTTAATAGAATACTTTCCCCCCATTGCCACTTGCCAATCCCAAAATAATGTTTTTTCAGATTTAGCAACTTGTTTTTGAATATCCATTATCTTTGCAAAAGACTTAGGCATATTTGTTTCATTTGCCATAGTATCAGGCGGTGTCATTATCAAGATCGTAGCATTGGGTAATGTTTTACGAATCAGTCTAATATTATTCACTAAATTTTTTCGATATTGATTAGCATCTAATGCTCCATCAAAACTTTCATTTGTCCCGTATTCTAAAATAATTAAATCACTTTGTGATATAGACAGTTCTTTAAACCAATCTTTCCCCCACTTTTGCCAAATTGTCTGTTTAGCTCCATTAGTGGCAATAGATGAAACAATAACACCTGGTTGTTGATAACGAGTCAACCAAATTCCACCAAGCTCTATATCTTTTTGACCTTTTATAACCAATGGCATTTTAGAAACAACCGAAGCTGTTTGCCAAGTATTTGATTTTGGAGTATTGCTTAAATTAATTTTATGATTATTAGCATCATAAAGCGCTAATGAATTTGTGTTATTTTTAAGTGCTTTAAAGGTTAACTTAACTTGCCAATCTTTATTATTAGAGCCTCTTGGTGTAATTCGGATAGTGGCTAAATCTTTATTTGGTTTAGCAATAAAACCACCCATAGGAAAATCTAAGTTACTTAAAGTTCGGCTACTTAGCACATTCCAATTTTTAGAACTCCACGTAACAGCTGCATGGCTTTGTCCTTTTATAGCTACAGGCGTTATCCAGCCAATACCAGCATTACCATACTTTTGTTGCATTAATGTTCTTAACTCACCAGTAAAAAAATCAGCGGCTGAATGCGAATCACCAAATTGAGTAATATTGACCACTTGATCCGTTTTTTTATTATCCTCTAACGATTTTAAACGCATTGCAAATTGTTTAGCATTAGGATCACCAAAATCAACAATAGTAGATACCGTGGTGGTTTTACTTTCAGCTACACTACAACCAACGGTAATTGTTACTGCAATTACGGTTATAATATACTTTAAAGATTTAATCATTAAAGGTATCCTCTAATTCTTTATAAATTATTTGTTCCATAATCGCTTTTGCCAAAATTTTTTGGCCAGTTGGTGTAAAATGTACCCCATCATCAACTCTTACTTTAATTTTGGCTTTATCGGTTTCTATGAAATTACTGAACTTTTCGTATGTGCAACCCAATAATTCGTTTGTTGTTAAGAAATGTTGTTGAGTTTTTTCTATTTCAGATTTATATAAATTATTTAGATAAACCATTCCATTATTTAATTTGTGTTTACGCATACAAGGCGCAGCAAGCCAAAGTACTTGAACATCATTTTCTATAGCACTATTTAAAATAGATGCAATACGCAAACGGTAGTGCTCTTCCCATAATTCAGATTTAAATTTAGCGTATTTGGCATAACCTTTAACAGGAAAATCCCAAGGATCATTAGCACCAAGAAAAACGACCAATAATTTTATTGAAGGATCAGCAATTAAATTATCATTAATTGTTTTTGGCCAATCGAAGGCACTTGGATAAGCAAGTCCTGTACTTTGTTTGCTCAAATCAATACTTTCTATTTTATACTGCTTAAACAACATTTTTTTTACATATGGTGCAACGCCTTGCATTAAAGAGTCACCTGCAAAAAATACCTTATCATTACTTGTTAGAACAATCGGTAGTGGTTCATGGATTGATTCAATATCCTTATGAACTTCATCATTCCTATCTTGAAGTACAGATACTATTTCTTGCTTATTTTGATTAGTAGTATCAGAATATATCTCTAAATTGTAATCCGCACCAGTATCTTCACTTTTTAGATTTTTGTCTGTAACTACTTCTTCGATTTTTTTATTTTGTTTTATCTCATCAAACTCATCCGTTGCTAACTTGGATGTTTTATTTTCAGTAACGGGTAAAGCAACATCAATCGGTTGAGTAAGTGAAGTTGATGCTTGTGTGATTATATGTTCTTGATCATTTTGCTCATCAATGTAGTTTTTTTCAATATCTTGTGATGAAATTTCTTGGGAAGCAATCGTATTACCATCAAATAAATCAGTATGGTATGCTTGCTGGCAATAAATCAATATAGATTTATAATAAATCGCAATTAATGCAATAGCAGTAACAGACATTATAACTAATATATAACGAGCTGATAAAGGGCTGCCAGTAAAAACGAGAGGTGTGTTTGTTTTTTTGTGAAGATTTTTTTTAATTACACTTTTATTCAGCGATTTATGACGTTGCCGTTTCAAACTAGATTTTGGTTTTTTATTATTTTTTGAGAACGATTTTTTATATATCATCATAATTAAATTAATATAATTAAAAATTAGCGTAAATAAAGTTTGGCATACCTGATGGTGCAATATAAATAACCAACCACAGAATTAAAATAAAAATCAATGGTAAATATAAATGCGGTATTTTGGTTAACTGCATAATAAACCAATCAGTAAAAGTTTTACACATCGGGTAGGCAAAGTAAATGAAACAAATCACTAAAAATGCCCCTGCATGATGTGGTTCTATCAAGAAGTTATGCATTAATGCTGTCATATAATCTACTGAATCAGGTAAACTGTCACTATTAAAAAATAACCATGTGAAACAGACATAATGCCATGTTAATAACCGTGCTATCCATGGTGAACGTGTAGCTATCCAATCTTGCCCAAAATAACGATCGCCAATGTTGAGTGCCACAATACCAATGCCGTGACATGCCCCCCAAATAATAAAATTAATGCCAGCGCCATGCCATAATCCAGATAGTAACATTGCCAACATGACATTGATTTGAGTCCGAATAAAACCTCGACGACTTCCTCCTAAAGGAATATAAATATAATCGCGAATCCAACGAGATAAGCTAATATGCCAACGTGCCCAAAAATCTCTCAAATTTAATGCTAAATAAGGGAAATTAAAGTTAATTGGTAAACGAAATCCTAGCAATAAGGCAATACCTGTAACTAAATCAGTATACCCTGAAAAATTTAAATAAATTTGCATTGCATAAGAATAAAGACCTACTAGTAAATCAATTACACTAAATTCTAACGGGTTAGCAAATATTGGTTTAACCCAATATTCATTGATTAAACCACCTAAACAGTAAACCTTGATTACGGCCAAGATAAGCAACGTAAATGCACGAAATGGCTCTAAAATTTTACGAGGCTGACTGATGCTAATTTGAGGTAAAAATTCTTTAGCTCGGTTAATAGGACCGGCAATAATACTTGGAAAAAAAGACAAAAACAAGGCAAAATCCCAAAAGTTAGCGACGGGTAACTCTTTCTTTTTTACCGAAACTAAATAACTTACCGAATGGAAAGTATAAAATGAGATGCCTATTGGAATTAGTACGGTTATAACAGGTAGTAAAACTGGTAAATTTAATAAATTAAGTAGATCCTGCAACTCATAACGAAAAAAATCAAAATATTTAAACAACGCCAGATTAATTATTGATAAGCATAATCCTAAAATTAACCATCGTTTTGAGTGACGATCAGATGTAGCAATCAGTACTGAGAACAAATAGATTGCACATGTATAAATAAAAAGGATAAGCGAAAATTGCCAGCTATAACTGCCAACAATAAGATAACTTGCTACTAAAAGTAGAATATTTTGTATTTTGGGTGATAAGTGACATCCCCAATACAAGGCAAAGAAAGCGATAAAGAGTAAACCAAACTCTATAGATAAATAACTCACTGCAATCCTTATTACTTAACAGTATACTTTACTGAAAATTTTTGACTAAACCCTTTATAAAATACTTTACTTTTTGCTAGCTAATCAATTCGGATTGAGCAAGTACATTATAAACAATCAATTCTTTATTCAATCCAGTAACAGTTAATAACTGATTTCTTGCCTGCAACCATAAATTATAGAGCTCAGAAATTTTTTCATTGCTTTTAGTGGCGAGCAGTCGAACCAATGGGACTTGATCACGATTAACAATAAAACGCCCCACTTTTTGCTTCGCTTTAAGCGCATCACTTAATAAAGCACAAAACCAAATAACTCTTTCAATAAATTCTTCATGATCAAAGGTTTTAGCTAGTTGCCAATAATTGTTTTGTGGTACAACTTCTAACAAATGATCACAAAATGCTTTTCGTTGTTGCCACTTTTCAGGTACCAATAGTGCAAGTGCTTTTAGAGGTGCATTTTCGCTCAATAATAATGCTGAAGCAAGCTCATTATCGCTGTATTGCTGATTGCGTTGACTTTTTAACCATTCAATGGATTGTTCCAATTTAGGAATAGGTAAAAAATAAGAAAAACAGCGACTGTGAATTGTTGGAAGCAATTTGCTGTTATGTTCATCACTTAAAATAAAATATGTGTTTTCTGGTGGTTCTTCTAACGTTTTTAACAATGCATTGGCGGCAGCTTCGGTCATTAAAACTGCGTTTTTTATCCAAATAACTTTATTTCCACCTTGCTGAGATTTTTCGTAAACTTTGTTTGATATTTTACGGATTTGATCAATACCTATTGACTGTTTAGATTGTTCATTGGTTATTACATAATAATCAGGGTGATGGTGAGACAAAAATAATTGGCAACTATGGCAGTTTAAGCACGGCTCCAATTGCTGTGAGGATTGGCATAATAAACGGCTTGCAATCTTTGAAACAAACTCATCTTCACCACTACCTTGGACATAATTAATTAATAAAGCATGATGAGCCCGTTTGTGCATAATTCCAGAAGCTAATTGCTGATACGGCAAAGAAAGCCAAGGGTAGTCATTTAAGATCATTCAATATCAACCTGTTTAGTTAACCATGCAGTTAAAATTTGTTCAATTTGCCCATTCACATTGTCGATTGATTTTCCTGCATCAACTGTAATGATGGTTTTATCTTGTTTAGCAAGTTCTAAATAACTTTGACGAGTTCGTTCAAAAAACGGCAATGACTGTTGCTCGATGCGATCGAGTTTACCTCGAGATCTTGCTCGCATTAATCCTATTTGAGGATCAATATCCAAATATAAAGTAAGATCAGGTTTAAAATCACCTAACACTTGTTCTTTCAATGTCATCATAAAAACTTTATCTAACTGGCGCCCACCTCCTTGATAAGCTTGCGTTGATAAGTCATGACGATCACCAATAACCCATCTACCTGCATGAAGTGCTGGTTTAATTACATTATCGATCAGCTGAATACGTGCGGCATATAACATCAATAATTCGGCTTTATCAGTCAAAAGCTCATTATCTAAACCATTTTTAATAATATTGCGTAATGCCTCAGCAATCGCTGTTCCACCTGGCTCTCGAGTAAACTGCAAATCGCCAATATTGTGTCGATTTAAAATACGAGCAACGATATCAATAGCGGTGGTCTTACCTGCCCCTTCAAGCCCTTCGACGACAATAAATTTGCCGGTCATACTAAATTCCTAATCTATTTATAATAAGCTTGTGTTTAATATTGCGCTATTGTACGCTATTTTTACTGATTATTTTAGTTTGAATTATTAATACTTTTTTCAATTTTACAATTAATACCTTCATTATTAAATTTTAAATATTTTTTTAATGTTAATGAAGCAATAAGATGAACAGCAAAAATCATTCAGGTAGGGTATTGATTTTATTCAATTTTATCAATAGCAACTAAACTTCTACCAGCTAGTGAAATACAAGGGAGATAAATAAGATATATATTTAATTGTAGGAATTATTTGCGCTTTTTGTGGCTATTTGACAATAGTCTTACTGGATATAAAACACTAAAACAAGCAACAAATTTTAACCTAAGTTGTAAACTAACTATAAGGTATTTACATAACTATTCACTTTTGGGGTTATATTTTGTAAAAAATATTCAGGATTTTATACTGTTTTATGATTAATTGAAAATTCACAGTATTTCATTTGTTAGATTTTGTAATAGGCATCTTATCAATCAAAAATATACTAAACCAACTTGCCTTCAAATGAATTAGAAGGCAAAAAACGTATATATCCTTTAATCAAGATACCATATAATAAGCAAATATTTAATAATTTGAAAGAGATAAAACCAGATTTTAAGCAACTGCCTATAAGTAGTTTAGAAGATTATTTTAATCGTGCAGTAAAACAACTCACGTTTTTCCTCAAATTATAAATTAGAGTGAGAAAGAAATTATTATCTGCCACAACAGTGGCAGATAATAAGCAAAAGTATATTAACGAACATCAGCACAATTTAAGCAATAAATATAGCGATTTTGTGGATCATTAAACTTATTCCATAAAGAAACATGCTGTTGAAGTTGTTTTGCTGCAGGAAGTTGTTCAAAAAATATTTCTGCCGTTGATTTAGGTAACATGGCTATCATATCTGAATAAAATGCATTAAACCAATTTCCTTTTGGCTTTTGCCAGTCAATTTCATAATCAGTTAAATTAGCTAATGTTGCAGCTGTTTCAATGGCATCATCAAAGTCACCTAATTTATCAACAAGTCCAATCTTACTTGCTTCTGAACCTAACCAAACTTGTCCTTGTCCAATTTTATCGACTTGCTCGGTTGTCATATTTCGTGCTTTTGCTACTAACGAAATAAATGTTTGATAGCCATTATCAATATTTAATTGAATTAGTTGGTTCATTTCGGTTGGTAGATCTTGCGCAAAATTATTACTTGCTAATGGAGAGGTAGTTACACCATCGCTATAAACACCAATATGAGATAAAGATTTTTCGAATGTTGGAATAATACCGAAGATACCAATAGAGCCAGTAATTGTATTTGGGCTTGCAACTATGTAATCCGATGCAGTTGATATCCAGTATCCACCCGATGCAGCCATTCCTCCCATAGAGATAACAACAGGAATCTGGTAATCACGTAATACTTCTAATTCACTACGAATTGCTTCTGACGCATCTACACTTCCTCCTGGGCTATTTACTCGTAATACTATTGCTTGTGTGTTATGTTTATTTAAGTTTTTACGGATATTTCTCAATTGTTCAACAATGTCTTGACTACCAGCAATATTACTACTATTTTCACCATCCGTAATAGTGCCATTTACAAATACAACCGCAATTAGTGGTTTGTTGCTTCCGTTATCACTATCTAAATTTGTATCTTTTGACTTAAGTTGATAATCATAAATACTGATTTGATGTTGCTTATTAAGCTCAGATTCAAATTGATAGTTAGATGCAATTTCATCGACCAATCCATTAGACATAGCATATTGAGCCATATTACCATTAGCCTCTTTTAAATTGGTCAACATAGCCTCTGGAGTTGGAACCAATTGGGTATCGGCCTTTTTCCGTTGTGTTGAAATGTCTTGAAGATAATTGTTCCACATAAGTGTTAACCAACGTGTCGTATTGCTTTTTGCTTCTTCTGACATATCATCACGAATAAATGGTTCGATGGCTGACTTATAAGTTCCTACTCTAAAAACATGTGTGTTAATTTTTAAATTATCAAGCAAAGTTTTATAGTATAGATTGTTGGCCGCTAGACCATATACATTAACTGAGCCAAGTGGTGTTAAATATATTTTATCAGCATAGCTGGCTAAATAATATTGGCTTTGATTGAAGTTAGAACCATAAGCATAAATTGGTTTATTCGCCTTACTAAATTTGGTTAAATATTTACCAATATACTGTAGCGAACTCACATCAGCACCGACAAAATGATCTAATTTAAGAACCATGCTTGTAATCTTTGGATCTGCTGTGGCTTGAGCTATTTTTTGAGTTAATTCAAATAAACTATTTTCACGAGAAGTATTTACTTTCTTACCGTAGATTTTGCTTTGTAAAGCATAAATTTCATCACCGTATAATGTATTGTCAACAATTACTCCTTCAATATCCAACACCAATGCTCCATATTGTGGAATAATTTCTTGTTTTTGTGTTTCTTGGACTAATGCGATGACGCTAAAGATTAAAATAATAATAATTAGAAATATTAGATTAAGAAATATTTCTCTTATTAAGTTAATCACTTTCCATATTGATTTAATGACAGATAAAGCAGACATAATAAATGATCCTTTCATAGATAGTTTATCTAATTTTTTACTTCAATATTTTTCTTTTTAAAGTATTTTTTATCTTCAAATCTTAAGCACGTTAATTTTCCACCCCAACAACATCCTGTATCGAGTGCATAAACATTATCTGGTGTACCTTTTCCATTTAATGCAGCCCAGTGGCCAAAGGCAACTGCATACTCGTTTGGAATTTTGCTTGGTAATAAAAACCAAGGTTTAAGTTTCGAAGGTGCTTGCTCAGGTGATTTTTTGTAATAAAAATCTAATCGACCATCTTCATAACAAAAACGCATACGAGTTAATGCATTAGCAATATAACGCAATCTATCTAATCCTTGTAGTTCAGGAAACCATTCATCCGGAAAGTTGCCATACATTTTATCAAGGAATAGGATATAGGAATCACTAGATAGCATAACATTCAGATCATAAGCACATTTTTTTAGTGTTTCGATATCCCATTGTGGTGAAATACCAGCGTGGGTCATAATTAACTTTAATGATTCGTCAATTTGGACCAATGGCTGTCTACGCAGCCATTCCATTAATTCACCAAAATCTGGTGCACGAATAATTTCATCAAGATTATCCTTCTTTTTAGAAGGGGTAACATTGGCATAAATTGATAATAAATGTAGGTCATGATTACCTAATACCAATCGAATTTGGTTAGCATTATGTTTAACAAATCTTAGAACTTCTAATGATTTTGGACCTCTAGCAACTAGATCACCTGTTAACCATAAAATATCCGATGATGAGAATTTCACTTTTTCAAGTAAGCGCATAAACTCATCATAACAACCATGAATATCACCAATAAGTAAGTTTGCCATTCCTGTTAACTCCATGAATTTGCAAGTTGACAGTATTGCTGTACTGTTAAGTTTTCGGCACGTAAATTAGGATCAATATTTAATTCAGTTAATTGTTCAACAGTAAACAAGTTACTTAAACTGTTACGGATAGTTTTACGTCGTTGGTTAAATGCCTCTGTAGTTACGCGAGAAAGTATTTTTATATCATTAACAAGATAAGGCTTTTCTTTATAAGGTATTAATTTAACAACAGCAGAGTCAACTTTTGGAGCAGGTTTAAATGATGTTGGTGGTACTTCAAGAACAGGAATAATCTGACAATAATATTGAGCCATAACGCTCAATCTACCATAATGTTTACTGTTAGGCGATGCAACTAAGCGAGTTACTACTTCTTTTTGTAGCATAAAATGCATGTCAGTGATGATATTTGTATGTTCAAATAAATGAAACATTAACGGTGTCGAGATATTATAAGGTAAGTTACCAAATACTCTTAATGGTTTACCTAATTGATCGGCTAACTGATTAAAGTCAAAGGTCAGGGCATCTTGTTCAATAACCGTTAATTTATTATTTAAAAATGGATTTTCAATTAATCTATTAGCTAGATCTCTATCTATCTCTATAACTGTCAAATGATCAATATGTTTACTGATAGGTATTGTTAATGCCGCAAGCCCAGGACCGATTTCGACTAGTGCTTGATCTTTTTTAGGTTGTATAGCTGAAACAATACTTTCGATAATGTAATCATCATGTAAAAAATTTTGCCCGAATCTTTTACGGGCAAAATGCCCTTGGTGAACACGGTTATTCATGTTTATCTTCACCTGTGATTTTAATATAAGCGTCACCTTTTATTTCTTGAATCCATACTTGGGCTTCTTCAGAAAATTTACGATTAAAAATAAGTCGATAAGCTTGATCTTTATTCATTGCATTTGTTCCATCAGCTTTTCTTTTATCAATTAATTGGATTAAGTGCCAACCGTAGGCTGATTTTATTGGTTGGCTAATTTCTCCTTTTTTTAACTGAATCAGAGCAGTCCTAAAGCTATTATCATAAATTTCAGGACGATTCCAACCTAAGTTGCCCCCTTTACTTGCCGAGCCTGTATCTTCAGAGTTAGCTTTAGCTGCTGCTTCAAAAGTTGTGGCTCCACTAGTAATTGATTTACGGATATCACTTAGCTTTTGTTTTGCAATTTGGTCGGTGACTAATACATTTGTTTTAATCAGTATATGGCGCGCATTTACCTCTTCAATTGTGAAGGTTCTTGGTGCTTCTGAACGAGTATCATCAACTTTTAGAATATGTAGACCAACCCCAGAACGGATAGGTCCAATAATACTACCTTTTGTAGCTCGTACTAATCGCTCTTCAAAGATAGTAGGTAATTCATTAAGTTTACGCCACCCCATACTACCACCTTTTAATGCAAAATCATCGTTTGAATATGAAGTGGCTAATTTAGCAAAACTTTCCCCTTTTTGAGCTCGATTAATGATATCTCGTGCTTTATTTGTTGCATTATCAATTTGTTGTTTTGATGCTTTTTCTGGAACAGAAATCAAAATATGGCTTATTTTTACATCAATATTATTGGCTGGTTGACGAGCAATATTTTTTGCTAAATTTTCTATTTCTTTTTCTGAAATTCTGACTCTTGATCTAACTTCATGCATTCGAGTCTTATCTATTAGCATATCATTGTGAATTCTTTCACGATAGGCACCATAACTTATTCTCATCATCGAAAGTCTACTTCTAAGTTGGTCTACACTCATACCATTTTCTGCTGCAATTCTATTAATAGCATCAGTTACCTCGTCATCACTAACTGTAATTTTAGCTTTAGCTGCTTTTTGTAAAATTAAATTTTCAATAATTAAACGTTCAATAATTTGTTGCCTAAGTATTTTATCATTAGGTAGATTTTTAGGATCTGAGCTAGCTTTAATCGTTTTTAACATATCATTAACATCACTTTCTAAAATGACATTGTTATTAACAACCGCAGCAACTTGTTCTACAACTTTCGGAGCTGCATTAGCAGATAACGGAGTTATAATTCCTAAAGTTATGCTTAGATTTAATGCTATTAATAGTTTTAATAATTTCATATTCACTTAACTCATTTTGTTTTTCAGCATAGACAGCTAGTAATAAATTTATTGGTAATCTTATAGTTACAAAAATATTTTATTCAAATGCTGTATTATACGGTAGTTTACCGAAATTAAGCATTTTAGCTTTGGTATCTCGGTTGCTACCCAATCCTTTTAATTCGAAGTTAATCGATAGTTTATTTTCATATTTACTTTTGCGAGAAGTATTATCCCAGTCCGTCAATTTTCTACCATATTGTACTGTTGTTCCCCAACAACAATCACTATAATTCAATCCGATAGAACCATCTGTAGTTTGTTCTAATTTAACGTCATAATAATATGAACCAACAGCATTGAATGTTTGCGATAATGGCCAAGCGGTCATCATTCCTGCCTGTGAAATATCTTGTCTATAGCCTCTATAAAATGGATTCTTATCGACAGTATCAATATAGTTACGGTTTGCATATCGGTATGATAATTGGATTAACTTATCGCCAGTTGGCCGGTATTCAAATATTGCATTGGCTAATGATATTGTATCAATTCGAGTATCATACTGAACGCCACTTCTAAAGATTATATCATTACTTATACGCCAAAAGTTATCCGATGCCCAAGTAATACTGCCTGTATCGGAGTTTTCATCTAAATCATTATTGTGTTCACTCGTTTTTGATTTGGTGAAATAAGTAATTTGCCCAATAGATAAGTTAAATTTTTCAACCTTGTTATTATCATAAAATCGAGTTGTTACACCAGTTGATATTTTATTGGTTGAAGCAATCCTATCTAAACCACTATATGGTTGATCTCTAAATAGACCAATATAATCTGACTGTAATATAGTGGAATCATAGTCGCTAATATTAGATTGGTTCCGATAGGGAATATAGATATATTTTACTCTAGGCTCTAAGGTTTGCGTATAGCCATTAATAAATGGAACATCACGCTCGAAGATGACTTTACCATCAATGCTAAACTTAGGCAAAAAGCGATTTACCTTTTTATCTAAATATTTATATTGTTCAATATTTTTATTGATATTATCTTGATTATAATGAGTTGCCATAATCCCAGTTTCAGTGGTTAATAATGACCAAGAATTGGATAAAGTATAATTAAGCGTTGGTTCAAAATGTGCTCGCCATGCTTTAGGTTTACTTTTTCCAGACGTCAAGAAGCGAGATACTTGAGAGAATACTCTAAATTTGAATGGCCCCAAATCATTATTATAATAATTCATATCCAATTGTGGTTGAGTTTGATAAAGCGAATTTTTTAATTCTGAATGGAATGGTTGAAAGTGTCGATAGCCTAACATAATATCCCAACTTTCATCATTATAAGCAATTTTATAATACTGCGTTAAATATCCTGCAGTTTGGGAGGCGTATTTAGAACTTAAGTTTGTAAGATACTGATTGTCACTAACTCGAGTTGTATCTGCATAAAAGCGCCAATTATAGTTAATTAATTCATCATTTTTCCAATGAAATAACCAACGGTGACGATTGTCGTCATAATTGTTACCATTAAAACGATTGTCTCTATCTTCATTATATTTAGTATCGTGTTGAAGCCAGTCAAATGCAAGTGTACCTAAACCTATTTCGTTTAAATAACGAAATTCTGTTTGCAATTGTAGACCTCGTTTTTCTAATACTCTTGGGGTAAAGGTTGCATCATAATTTGGTGCAATATTCCAATAAACAGGTATTGAAAAATCAATGCCATCGATACTGTCATAGCCGAAATTAGGAATTAATAATCCTGAACGGCGTTTATTACCAGTTGGTAATTGTAAATAAGGCGAGTATAGAACAGGCACTTTACCAATACTAAATACAGCGTTCCAGACCTCTAGAAATTGCTCCTCGTTGTCATGAATAACGGTCGTTCCTTTAATATCCCATGTGCTGTCATTAATAGGACAAGATGTAAAACTACCTTTTTTTAAAATAACATAACGATTTTTTTCAAGTTGCATTTTATCTGCATTACCGCGACCAAGCCTATTGACAAGATGATACTCACTTGGGATCATATCTGCATCATTGTTATTTAGATTCATTGATGCTTTATCGCCTTTCATTTTTATTAAATTATCTTGATAAGTAATATCACCTTCTAATGTTACTATTCTATTATTACTATCTTGAGTATCAACTGTTACTTTGTCTGCTTGAACCGTTCGGTTGCCTTGTTCTATTAATACTTCACCTTTATATATAGCAATATTAGGGTAGATTGCTTCAAGTTGATTAGCTTCAGCATTTACGGGTAAAGTATCTATATCTCCATTAACTAAAGGGCGATCAAACTTAGGAACGTCTATAAGGCATTGAGGATTATTGCTTACAACGGTTTTAGGTAAATCTAAAGCATAACTAGAGCTATTATACAAAAAAAGAGTAACGGCTATAGCAATAAGAGAAGGCGTTAAATTTTTCATCAATGATTCTAAAGCTATTTTTGATTATTTTAATTGCAGCATTATAGCGGTTATTTATAAAAGTGCGAATTAAAAATTAACGTTTCCCTATGCGTTTATTTATTTTATTAAGCTGTTTTACCATTGCTATTCTTTTTTCGGCTGTAGTATTTTGAAACTCATCCCACCACCTAGCTAACTGCAAGAGCTCTCCTTTTTCGATTGAGGCTCGCATTTCTAAAAGGTCATAAGCAGCTCTAAACTTAGGATGTTCTAAAATGGCAAACGCTCGTTTACCATTCCGTTTCTTCATTCGTAGCTGTAAACGCCAAATATCACCCATGATGCTCGTTAAGCGTCTAGGTATAGCAATACTTTTACATTGTTCACTTAGTACTTCGTTAATTGCCATCGAAAACGAATCATGAAATGGCAAACCACTTTCGATACACGTTGCTTGTGTTTGTTCAATTATTGGATACCAGAAAAAAACTGCAAACAAAAATGCTGGATTAATTCGCTTATTGTTGGCAATGCGATAATCAGTATTTTTTAAAACTTGTTCGATGATTTTCTCTAAATAACTGTTTGGATTGTTAGCAAATAGATGCTCAATAACAGGAAATAGTTGTTCAAAAAGGCCATACTCTCTTAGTAACTTATAAGTTTTGTAACCATTCCCAGTTTGTAATAATTTAATGGACTCATCAAAAAGTCGTGCTGAAGGTACATTTCTTAATAATGATGCAAGCTGTTTAATTGGCTTAGCAGTAGCTAGTTCAATTTTCATATTCAGTTTTGCGGCAAAACGGACTGTCCTTAGCATTCTAACAGGATCTTCTCGATAACGTGTTTGCGGATCACCAATTAATCGAATAATGCCTTTTTGTAAATCTTCTAATCCTCCGCAATAATCACGTAAAGTAAAATCATTTACATTATAGTAAAGTGCATTCATAGTGAAATCCCGACGGATAGCATCTTGCTCAATGGTTCCGTAGACATTATCACGTAATAGCATACCTGACTGCGAACGTTTAGATATATTGGTTTGTCCTTTTTGAGAATCGTGCTCACCGCGGAATGTTGCAACTTCAATAATTTCTTTCCCAAATATAATATGAGCAAGACGAAATCGTCTTCCTATTAAGCGACAGTTACGGAAAATTTTCTGAATTTGTTCTGGCGTAGCATTCGTTGTGATATCAAAATCCTTTGGTGTTTTACCTAAGATAAGATCTCTGATACATCCCCCGACTAGATAAGCTTCGTACCCTTGTTTATTTAATCGATAAAGGACTTTTAATGCATTTTCACTAATCTCTTTACGAGATATATTATGTTCATTACGAGGAATGGACACATAGCTAGCTTTTTGTTCGTCTTCATTGTGAAAAAACTTTCGATAAAAGCGTGAAACTTGTTTAAAAATGGTGCACCTCAAAAAGTTTTTTTGCTTCATAATAATATAGCGCGCAATTATATAGTAATTGCTAATAAGTTTCCATTTTTCTTGGAATTGGTATTTTTTCGTTCAATAAAATTGTATTTTTTTAGATGACTTAAATATTCTATTTGATTTTTTAAACATAATTATCAACAATAGTGTCTCGTATAGTAATATTAACAACATCTAATAAAAAAAATAAACTTTGTTTTACTCTGATTAGTGTATTTAATTAGCTAATTAAGATGGAATAAAACTGTACTCAGAACTTCTTTTTACTTATTTGTATCACAAAATATAATTAATAACGCTTTATAATTTGATAAATTATAAAGCGCTTTTGATGTTATTTGTTATAACTATTAAATAATAGAAGTTATTTGAGTATATACCATTAACTGATAACCTATTGGGGACATTATGAACATTCGTGATTTGGAATATTTTGTTTCGTTAGCTGAATTTCGCCATTTCCGTAAAGCTGCTGATGCTTGCAATGTGAGTCAACCAACTCTCAGTGGTCAAATTAGAAAATTAGAAGATGAATTAGGCGTAATGTTATTAGAGCGCACAAGTCGCAAAGTACTATTTACTCAAACTGGTATGATGCTAGTTGAACAAGCCAAAGAGATTTTGCGTAATATCCAAATTTTAAAAGAAATGGCTAGCCGTCAAGGCGAAGAAATGTCTGGACCAATGCATGTAGGCCTGATCCCTACTATAGCACCTTATCTTTTACCTCATGTCATTACAGTTTTACATGACTTTTTTCCTCAGTTGGAACTTTACTTGCACGAAGCACAAACCGCCAATATTGTTGCTCAACTCGAAAGCGGCAAGCTTGATTGCGCAATCATTGCACAAGTCAAAGAAACATCACAATTTATTGAACTACCTTTATTTGATGAACCCATGTTTTTAACTGTTCCTGCTACTGATGAATTAGCTAGCAAAAATACAGTTAAACTTTCTAGCTTAAAAGGTAAAAAATTCTTAATGTTAGAAGATGGTCACTGTTTACGAGATCATGCAATGGGATACTGTTTTCAAGTTGGAGTTGATGAAGATAAACAATTTAAAGCTACTAGTCTTGAAACGCTTCGGAGTATGATTTCTGCTAGTCGCGGTATTACTTTATTTCCTGAACTTGCTATACCTAACGAGCGAATTCGTGATAATATTTGCTATATTCCTTGTACTGATCCTGTACCTGTACGCAGCATTGCTCTTATTTATCGTCCTGGTTCACCATTACGTTCCCGTTATGAAACAATAGCTAAAACAATCCGAGAGCATATGCCCAAAGTATTTGCTGAGAAAGAACGATTATTAAACAAATCAATTTAGAGATAGGTAGTAAATCGAAAATATTATAACTGAGCTATCAAATGAAAAATATCAAGACCGGTGGTGTTCGTGCTCAACAAAAAGAAAGAACTCGCCGTACTTTAATTGAAACAGCATTTAATCAACTTAATGCTGAGCAAGGTTTTACAAGTTTAAGTTTGCGAGAAGTAGCGCGTGAAGCTGGAATCGCTGCTACTTCATTTTATCGTCATTTTCGTGATATGGATGAGTTGGGTTTAGCCATGGTTGATGAAAGCGGTTTAACGCTTCGTCAATTATTGCGACAAGCACGTAAGCGTATTGAAAAAGGTGGTAGTGTATTACGGACATCGGTGACCACATTTATTGAATTTATTGATAAGAATCCGAAGGTCTTTTTATTACTTCTTCGTGAAAAAGCGGGGACGTCAGCCGCTTTTCGATCTGCTATTGCCCGTGAAATTCAACACTTTATTGTCGAACTTGTGGATTATCTTGATAATGCTAACCAAATGCCTCACCATTATAATGAAGCTCAAGCAGAAGCGATGGTCACTATTGCATTTAATGCTGGTGCAGAAGCGATTGATTTTGATTTGGTGCAGCGTGAAAAATTAATTGAAGATCTCATTTTTCAACTACGAATGGTATCTCGTGGAGCTTATTATCTATACCATAAAGAACAAATCAAAAAAGATAGTCATTAATCGATATGCCTCATCTCAAAACCCTAATTTGGTTGTAATATTAAAGTTTCATGCTGTTTAGCAATTAATTATTTTCAATAAGAATATCTACTAATTACTGATTTTTACTATTACTATTTATTGTGTTTTTGTTATTCATACTGTAGCATTAAAAAAAAAAGAGAAACATTGTTAAATAGAAATTAATTTCATGACTAAACTATACTTTTTGCTTTATTCGCTTATTTTGTCCTTTCCCTTTTTCAACTATGCTTATTCAAATGTGGGATTTAAGGAAATCTATTATAGCAAAGAAGACAGTAGACCTTTAAATATTGCAATATGGTATCCGACAGATGCTCAACAAAGAGCAGTAGCTATTGGCGATAATGCCGTTTTTTACGGTTCTAAAGTCATTCCTAATGCAGCATCTATTTCAAATTATCGTAAACATCCTTTGATTGTTATTTCGCATGGTTATGGAGGAAATTGGCAAAGTTTAAATTGGCTTGCTTATGAACTGGCAGATAGGGGATATATTGTTGCTGCACCAAATCATCCGGGAACTACTTATTTTAATAAAGATATTACTCAATCTACTAAATTGTGGTTACGTCCTCAAGATCTAAGTAAAACTATTGATGCGTTACAAATAGATGAGTTTTTGGCAAACTATATTGATATGAATAAAATTTCATCTATTGGACATTCCCTTGGCGGTTGGACAGTAGCTGCACTTGCTGGAGCAAGGTTTGATACAGATCTTTTTAAACAAGATTGCACTATACATTCACATTTAAAAGCTTGCCAGTTAGTAAATGAACTTGGACTGGATAACCCACAATTAAATAAAAACATGTCAGATCAGAGAATAAAGTCATTTATTTCTTTAGATGCTGGATTAGTTAGAGGATTTACTGCAGATAGTTTGAAAAATATTGCTTTTCCTTCTTTAATCATTGGCGCTGGTATTGATGTTGGTGATATGAATGTAGAACTAGAATCTGGTTATTTACAACAGTTTCTTTCAAAATCATTATCAACTTATATTGTTATCCCTGATGCAACGCATTTTAGTTTCATGCAAATTTGTAAATCAGATGCTATAGATATTTTAGAGCAAGAGGCTAAAGGAGAAGCAATCATTTGTAAAGATGGTGGGAATCGCACAAGGACAGAGATACACCGTGAAATAACGGATCAAATAATCGATTTTTTAGCTAAGGTGAATTTAAATTAAGTGCCTATTTTAGAAATATACTGCGGCAAAAGCCGCAGTAATACTTTTAGTGATACTTAAAGGTTTTGTAGTACTTTTTCAACACTGTCTTTAGCATCACCAAATAGCATATAGCTATTTTCTTTAAAGAATAGTGGATTTTGTACACCTGCATAACCAGTATTCATTGAGCGTTTAGAAATAACAACCGTTTTTGCTTTCCAAACTTCAAGAACAGGCATGCCTGCTATTGGGCTATTTGGATCTTCTTCTGCCGCTGGGTTGACTGTATCGTTAGCTCCAATTACCCAAACCACATCAGTATCAGGGAAGTCATCGTTGATTTCATCCATTTCTAATACAATATCATAAGGGACTTTTGCTTCGGCTAATAATACATTCATATGCCCAGGTAAACGTCCTGCTACTGGGTGAATACCAAAACGAACTTCTATACCCATACCACGTAGTCTTTCAGTAATATTACTTACTGCACCTTGAGCTTGAGCAACTGCCATACCATACCCAGGGACAATAATAACTGAGCGAGCTTCTTTTAAAGTTTGTGCAACTTCAGCTGGTTGCATTTCACGGTATTCACCTTGTTCTTCATCCGATGAACTAGCTGCGCTACCATCGCTACCGAAACCGCCAGCAATAACACTAATAAATGAGCGGTTCATCGCTTTACACATAATATATGAAAGAATTGCGCCTGATGAACCAACTAATGCGCCTGTTACAATTAATAGATCATTGCCTAACATAAAGCCTGCTGCTGCTGCTGCCCAACCTGAATAAGAATTTAGCATTGAAATAACAACAGGCATGTCAGCACCACCAATTGAAGCAACAAGATGGAAACCAAACACGAATGCAATAATTGCCATGATCAACAAACTAATTGTTGCACCAGCGCCACTTTTTACTTCAACAAAAGTAAACATTAAAATGATAGAAACAACAATTGCTGCTAGATTCCAATAATGTTTATTTGGAATTGATAATGGTTTTGAGCTAATGCGTCCATTTAATTTACCAAATGCGACAACAGAGCCGGAGAAGGTTACTGCGCCGATAAAGACACCAACAAAAATCTCTACTAAATGTACAGTTAACTCACCACCTTGAAAATTTTGAATGTGTGGTTCTAAATAACTGTTTAAGCCAACTAGAACAGCAGCCATTCCAACAAAGCTATGAAGTAGTGCAACAAGCTCTGGCATTTGAGTCATTTCAACTTTTTTAGCCAAATATAAACCAATTACAGCACCAATAATCATTGCAATAACTATCCAGTGTAATCCGCCTTTAATACTTGCAACTGCTGCAATAAGTGCGATTACCATACCAATCATACCGTAAATATTACCAGATTTGGCAGATTCTTGGTTGGAAAGACCTCGTAAACTAAAGATAAAAAGTAATGCAGCAATAACATAGGCTGCTTGAATGATTCCATTACTCATAATGTATGCTCTCCTTTACTTGCCACGTTGGAACATTTTCAGCATTCTTTGAGTAACAAAGAATCCACCAAAAATATTGATACTAGCAATCAAAATAGCAACAAAAGCAATTGCCGTAGTTAAGCCATTATCATCACTGACTTGTAATATTGCTCCGACCAATATAATTCCAGAAATTGCATTAGTTACCGACATTAGTGGTGTATGCAAAGAATGTGTAACATTCCATACAACGTAGTAACCAACAACGCAAGATAATGCAAATACAGTAAAATGCCCTAAAAAGCTTTCAGGAACGGAGTTTGCAAGCCAGAAGAAAGCAATGAGAACTAAAGCTAAAATACCATATTTTTTGCGAGGATCCATTGGCTTTGGTTCTGGTTTAACAATTGGCTCTGCTGCTTTTTTCTGAGGTTGAGCAGATACTTGAATCGGTGGTGCTGGCCAAGTGATTTCTTTATCTTTAACCACAGTTACACCACGAATTACAACATCTTCAAAATTGATATCAATATTACCGTCTTTTTCTTTAGCAAGCAGTTTTAATAGGTTAACAATGTTAGTACCATAAAGCTGTGATGCTTGTGCTGGCATACGATTAGCTAAATCAGTATAACCAACAATTTTAACATTGTTATCTGTTTCGAAAATTTCACCTGGTTTAGTTAATTCACAGTTACCACCAGTTAACGCAGCCAAATCAACAATAACACTACCCGGTTTCATTGATTCAACCATTTCTTTCGAAATGAGTTTTGGAGCTGGTTTACCTGGAATTAGTGCAGTTGTTATGATGATATCAACATCTTTGGCTTGCTCTGCAAACAGTGCCATTTCAGCTTCAATAAAGGCCGCTGACATTTGTTTAGCATAACCGTCACCAGAACCTGCTTCTTCTTCAAAATCTAACTCTAAAAAGTCAGCTCCCATGCTATTAATTTGTTCGGCAACTTCAGGGCGGGTGTCAAAAGCACGAACAATTGCCCCCAGACTCACCGCTGCGCCAATGGCTGCAAGGCCTGCAACACCTGCTCCAATAACTAATATTTTAGCTGGCGGTACTTTACCAGCAGCAGTAACTTGCCCTGTAAAGAATCGACCAAATTGATTTGCTGCTTCAATAACTGAACGATAACCAGCAATATTAGACATTGAGCTTAATGCATCTAGAGATTGTGCACGTGAAATACGTGGTACACAATCCATAGCCATTACAGTAATATTTTTGGTGGCTAATTTTTCTAATAGCTCTTTATGTTGAGCTGGATAAATATAGCTAATAAGGGTTGAACCCTCTTTCATTAAAGAAATTTCATCATCGCTTGGCGCATGAAACTTCAAAATTAAATCATTTTGCCAAACATCTTGTGTGTTTTGAATTGTGGCTCCAGCATCAATAAAAGCTTGGTCTTCATAATGAGCTGCATGTCCAGCGCCTTGTTCTACGGAAACTGTAAAGCCCAGTTTTAACAGTTGTCCAACAGTCAAAGGAGTTGCTGCAACTCTAGCTTCATTGGCTAACCGTTCTTTAGGTATACCGATATGCATTTCGTTACGTCCTTATGTTAGTTTATTGTATGTAAGTTGATTTTAGCATAAATAGGGTTATGTGCGAGTAGGGAATCTATTTTTTATTCAAGAAATAAGATTTTTAAATTATCTGAGTAATATTTATTAATTAATATTATTATAAGGCTATATCGAAATAGCTATAATTTAAATAAAACAGTTTTAATGCTTTCATTGAATTCCATTACAAATTTACTCTATATTGTTATATAATTGGCGTTATTTTTGTGTCTACCTTGAAGTGTAAACTTTAAGGCATGATTCGATTTTGTTCTCCTTGAATTAAGGATTTTTTATGATTGATTTTTCCCAATCAGTGCCAGAACTGGTCTCTTGGGCAAAAAAGAATGATTTTTCGATCGCTTTGCCTGTGGAAAGGTTAGCTTTTTTATTAGCTATTGCCGTATTAAATAGCGAACGTTTTGACGGTGAAATGACGGAATCTGAATTAATTGATGCTTTTAGGCATGTTTCACAAATTTTCGAGCAGAGTGAAGACACTATTACATTGCGAGCCAATAATGCTATCAATGATTTGGTACGCCAACGCTTAATCACACGTTTTGCAAGTGAAATGACAGACGGTTTCTCGATTTATCGTTTAACTCCGTTAGGTATAGGTATTTCTGATTATTATATTCGCCAACGTGAATTCTCAACGCTGCGTTTATCCATTCAGTTATCTATTGTTGCGCAAGAGTTAAAACGAGCTGCAGATGCAGCCATCGAAGGTGGTGATGATTTACATTGGCATCGAAATGTCTTTGCTCCATTAAAATATTCAGTCGCTGAAATTTTTGATAGTATCGATATCACACAACGAGTGATGGATGAACAACAAGCTGATGTTAAACAAAATATTTCTGCCCTATTAAGTCAAGATTGGCAAGCAGCAATTAGCAGTTGTGAAGGGTTGCTGACTGAAACATCACAAACATTGCGGGAGTTACAAGATACTTTGGCTGCTGCAGGTGATAAATTACAAGCCAGTTTACTTTTAATACAAGATGCGACGCTTGATAATCCAGAACTCGATAAAATCAACAATGTAGTTATGGATCTGCAAGGTAAACTAGATCGCATTATTGGTTGGGGGCAAAAAGCGATTGACCTTTGGATCGGTTATGATCGCCATGTTCATAAATTTATTCGCACTGCTATTGATTTAGATAAAAATCGTGTGTTTTCACAACGCTTACGAAAATCGATTCAAGGATACTTTGATTTGCCTTGGTCACTCACTTTTGCTAATGCCGATCGCTTACTAGATATGCGTGATGAAGAATTGGCTTTACATGATGCTGAAGTAACTGGGGAATTACCGTCGGAACTTGAATTTGAAATGATTGAAGAGATTCAAGAACATATTATTGCTCATATTGAACAAAATTTAATGGTATTTAAGCAAGAAAATAAACCACTTGATATGGGCGCTACCATTCATAGCTATTTGGCTCAGTTCCCGCGCGAACAACATTTTGATATAGCAAGATTATTTATTGATCAAGCCATTCGTCTCGGTATTGCTGAAGATGATTGGCTTGGAATTCCTGCCGAATGGAAACCTATTAACGATTATGGAGCTAAGGTACAAGCACATGTCATCAACAGATACTAACGATTTCGAAACACAACAAACTGCACATCATCTTGATGAAGTTATGGGGCGCATAGTCGCTAGTTCTCAGGCTTCTATTGATAAATATATGCCCGTTAAGTTGGCCCAAGCAATTGCTAATCCGATCTTTCCAGAACTGGATAGTTTATTACGCTCTGGCCGTCATATTGGTATTGATGAACTTGATCATCATGCTTTTCTAATGGATTTCCAACTTGAGCTTGAACAATTTTATCAACGTTATAATGTTGAGCTAATCCGTGCACCTGAAGGATTTTTCTATCTTCGTCCTCGCTCAACAACATTAATACCTCGTTCAGTATTATCGGAGCTTGATATGCTTGTTGGCAAAGTACTTTGTTATTTGTATTTAAGTCCCGAGAGATTAGCGCATGAGGGGATTTTTACCTTACAAGAATTGTTTGATGAACTGGTTTCATTAGCAGATGAAAGTAAGTTACTCAAATTAGTAAACCAACGTTCAACAGGTTCAGATTTAGATCGCCAAAAACTATTTGATAAAGTGAAAACAGCGTTAAATCGCCTACGCCGGCTAGGCATGATTTTTTTTATTGTTGGTAATGACAGTAGCCGTTTTCGCATTAACGAATCAATTTTCCGTTTTGGTGCGGATGTACGAAGTAGTGATGACGCACAAGAAGCTCAATTACGCCTAATTCGAGATGGCGAAGCAATTAAAATCGAATCAGCACTTATTTTAGATGATAATAATGAAGAACAAGATGAAGATGTTAATGAGGAGACTGAATAATCATGATTGGACACGGTAAATTTCACTCATTAACGCTAATTAACTGGAATGGTTTTTTTGCACGAACTTTTGAGCTTGACCAATTAGTTACGACATTATCTGGTGGTAATGGTGCTGGTAAATCAACTACCATGGCGGCATTTGTAACTGCATTAATACCTGACTTAACTTTATTACACTTTAGAAATACAACCGAAGCTGGAGCCACATCAGGCTCACGAGATAAAGGCTTGCATGGTAAATTAAAACCAGGCGTCTGTTATTCTATGTTGGACGTAATTAACTCACGGAATCAAAGAATTATTTGTGGTGTACGTTTGCAACAAGTAGCAGGGCGAGACAAAAAAGTCGATATCAAGCCTTTTTTATTGCAAGGATTATCTATCAGTGTAAGCCCAACAGAGTTGGTTACGGAGCGTTTAAATGATAAACAAGCGCGAATTTTATCGTTACCAGAGTTAAAAGATAAAGCCGAATCAATGGAAGGCATTATCTTTAAACAATTTAACTCAATTACTGATTATCATTCGGTTATGTTTGATTTTGGTATTTTACCGAAACGCTTGCGCTCTCCATCCGATAGAAGTAAATATTACCGTTTGATTGAGGCCTCACTTTATGGTGGTATCTCAAGTGCTATTACTCGTTCTCTACGTGATTATTTATTACCAGAAAATAGTGGTGTGCGAAAAGCTTTCCAAGATATGGAAGCCGCATTACGCGAGAATCGGATGACGTTAGAAGCTATTCGAGTAACTCAATCAGATCGTGACTTATTTAAACACTTAATTACTGAGTCAACTAATTATGTGGCAGCTGATTATATGCGCCATAATAATGAACGCCGAGTTCATATAGAATCAGTACTTGGCCTGCGTCGTGACATGTTTAAAACGCAAGAGCTGCTTATAAGCAATCAATACCGCCAAGTTGAAATGGCAAAAGAACTTAAAGAATATCAAAATGCGCAAAATGATTTGGAAACCGACTTACAGGCAGCTAATGATCACCTCAATTTAGCGCAAACTGCATTACGTCAACAGGAAAAAATCGATCGTTATCAAGCAGATTTAGATGATTTAAACTTAAAGTTAGAAGAACAAAACGAAGTGGTACTTGAAGCGAATGAACAGTACCAAAACTATCGTGAGCAAGTAGAACAAACAGAACAAGAAGTTGACGAAATCAAGACTCAATTAGCTGATTATCAACAGGCTCTTGATGTTCAACAAACACGTGCAATTCAATACCAACAGGCCTTACAGGCGTTAAAAAATGCTCAGTCATTATGCCAGTTACAAAAATTAGGTATTAGTAATATTGAAAATCACTATGAATTGTTTGAAGAAAAGCAAAAAGAGATCACGGAACAAGTTCTTGAACTTGAGCAAAAATTAAGTGTATCTGATGCGGCAATTAATCAGTTTGACCGTGCTTATCAATTAGTGATTAAATTAGTCGGCGATGTTACCCGAAGTGACGCTTTTGCGGCAGCTAAAGAAGCATTAAGACAATGGCCATCACAATGTTACCAAGCAGAACAAGCCGAGCATTTACAGCTACAACTAGATGAGCTAGAACAACGATTTTTTGAACAAAAAGAAGCAGAATCGTTATTAACACAATTTTGTAAACGTATTGAACGCCAAGTTAATTACGATGAACTAGATGATTTAAAACAAGAAATTGAATTGCAATTAGACGAAACAGCCGAACGAGCTAATGAATCTAGCGAAAAACGTATCGAATTTAGGCAAGAGCTTGAACAAATTCAATCAAAAATAGCTGATTATCGTCAAAAAGCTCCATTATGGTTGAAAGCACAAGATGCATTAATCGCTTTACAAGAACAAACTAGCGAACATTTTAATAACAGTCAAGATGTCACTCAACATATGCAAAAACTGCTAGAAAAAGAGCGAATACTTGTTACTGAGCGAGACCAAATTAGTTTTAGACGCAACCAATTAGATGTTCAAATTGAGCAACTAAATCAACCTAGTGGTGTCGATGATGGACGTTTGTCTTCGTTAGCAGAACGATTTAATGGTGTATTACTTTCTGAAATTTATGAAGATGTAACAATTGATGATGCACCTTACTTTTCTGCATTATATGGTCCATCAAGACAAGCTATTGTTGTACCAGATTTATCATTAGTTAAACAGCAATTAGAAAACCTTACCGCAAGTGATGAAGATTACCCTGAAGATATCTATTTTATCGAAGGTGATCCTTCATCATTTGATGATAGTGTTTTTGATTGTGAGGAGATGAATAAAGCGGTACTTGTCAAAACGGGTGATCGTCAATGGCGATTCTCAAGCTTCCCTAAAGTACCACTATTTGGTCGTGCTGCTCGTGAGATTCACCTTGAAAAATTATCTGCCGAACGTGATGAATTACATGAACGCTATGCAACTATCTCATTTGATTTACAAAAATTACAACGAATTGAACAAAATGTTGGGCAATTTATTGGTCAACATTTAGGAGTTGCTTTTGATATCGATCCTGAAGCTGAAGCGCAAAAATTAACGACAAGACGCACTGAAATTGAACGACAATTATCGTCTCAGGAAAGTATTGATAAACAAAATCAGCAAAAAGTTACTAATTGCAAAGAACAATTAGCAACCATAAATCGCTTGATTGCGCAAATGCATTTATTGGCTGATGATGATCTGGCCGATAGGGTTGACGATTTACGTGAACAAGTTGCACAAGCACAAGAATCTGCGCAATATGTTAGCCGTAATCGTAATACAGTTTCTGAGCTTGAACCAATTTTAGCTGTTTTACAAAGTGATCCTGAACAAAATGAGGCTTTACGAGAACAATACAATACAGTTAAAGCACAACAACAGACTATCCGCCAACAAGTTTTTGCCTTAACTGAAGTAATGCAACGTCGTGCACACTTTAGCTATGAAGACTCGGCAGGTATGCTAAATGAAAATAGTGATTTAAATGAAAAATTACGTTCTCGCTTAGAAGTCGTCGAAGTTCAAAGAACTGAAGCGCGCAGTCAGATGCAACAGTATCAAGACAAATACAATCAATATAACCAAACGCTAGCTTCGCTTAAAAGTGCATTTGAAACTAAGCGCGATATGTTGCATGAGCTACAAAAAGAAATTGAACAAATTGGGGTAAAAGCCGATGCGATCACTGAAGAACGTGCTCGATTACGTCGTGATGAAATCCATCAAAAATTAAATAATAATCGTCAACATTGTACATCGCTTGAAAAGCAACTCATTATGTGCGAAAGCGAAATGACACAATTGCAAAAACGACTAACTCAAACACTGCGAGATTATAAGCAACTACGCGAACAAGTAGTGCAAGCCAAAGCGGGTTGGTGTTTAGTCTTAAGGCTTGTTAAAGAAAATAGTGTTGAACGGCGTTTACATCGACGTGAACTTGCCTATTTAAGTGCGGATGAATTGCGCTCAATGTCAGATAAAGCATTAGGTTCCTTACGTTTAGCTGTTAATGACAATGAACATTTACGGGATGTATTAAGACTATCAGAAGATCCAAAACGCCCAGAACGTAAAATCCAATTCTATATCGCTGTTTACGCACATTTGCGTGAACGAATTCGCCAAGATATTGTTAAAACTGACGATCCAATTGAAGCCATTGAACAGATGGAAATTGAATTGTCACGCTTAACAGAAGAACTCACTTCGCGTGAACAGCAACTGGCAATTAGCTCGAAGAGTGTATCGAATATTATTCGTAAGACCATACAGCGCGAACAAAATCGTATTCGTATGCTTAACCAAGGATTACAAGCAGTGGCATTTGGTCAAGTTAATGGCGTGCGTTTAAATGTCAATGTTCGCGAAGCTCATTCAACTCTTTTAGCTGCACTTGCCGATGAGCAAAATGAACATCAAGATCTATTTAGTAATAATCGTATTACCTTCTCGGAAGCGTTAGCTAAACTCTATCAACGTTTAAATCCACATATTGATATGGGACAACGAACTGCTCAAAATATTGGTGAAGAACTGCTAGATTATCGA
Source organism: Gilliamella sp. ESL0232 (assembly GCF_013346885.1). Classification (NCBI taxonomy): domain Bacteria; kingdom Pseudomonadati; phylum Pseudomonadota; class Gammaproteobacteria; order Orbales; family Orbaceae; genus Gilliamella; species Gilliamella sp. ESL0232. Next base: position 156,285 of record NZ_JAAEDW010000004.1, read on the forward strand.
AATTATCTTGAAATGGATGTTGAGGTGAATCGAGGTGCAGATGGTTGGTTACGTGCTGAAAGCGGTGCATTATCGACGGGTGAGGCAATTGGTACAGGTATGTCAATTTTACTTATGGTGATTCAAAGTTGGGAAGAAGAATCCAAGCGACTTCGGAATAAAGATATTTTGCCATGTCGTCTACTATTCTTAGATGAAGCAGCTCGACTAGATGCCAAATCAATTGCAACACTATTTGAACTTTGTGAACGATTAGAAATGCAATTAATCATTGCTGCTCCAGAAAACATCAGTCCTGAAAAAGGAACAACCTATAAACTAGTACGTAAAGTTATTAATAACCAAGAACATGTGCATGTAGTTGGTTTGAAAGGCTTTGCTTAATTCCTGCTTTGCCGACATTGTCGGCAAAACCTTACAATTTTTGTAAAAAAGTTTCAGGTAACTATACGTTTCAGTATAAATATCTTGAAAATAGATTAAAAATCAAAAAATTGACTATCATTATTCAATTGAAAAGTTGGATGTACTCGTTGCTCATAAAAAGGGATATTACGTATTGTTGACTAAACTCAAAATATTACTTATTGCCGTTCTTGCTTGATGACTGTTTTTCCAACAAGTTGAACCTGTTAATAATGCACCTTCGTTAAGGATTTCATCTAAACTAGCATTACGCAATTTATCGAAAGAATCGAACTTCATATCTTCAAGCCTTTCAATAATTTTGGTACCCACAAATTTAAGCTCCATCAACTGCTGTCGTTCTGTTTCTGTAAAGGCCATATTATTCTCCTTACATTATATTGAATATAATTTTAAACTGATGCATTTAGCTTTTTCCACTTTCTTATTTTTGCTCTAAACGATTTAAAAGGCGCCACAGAATTGATATGGATAAATCGAGCAACAGTCCAAGATTCAGGATAAGGTTTAGTCCAATTACGGCTATCTTTTATAAACAAAGTGTCTTCGTTCAAAGATTGAATCCAATCATTCCAAATGGTGATTTGCTGATTAAATGCTTGAATTAATGCCTGTAATGATAGGTATTGATATGTTTTATAAAATTGCCGATACAAATTACCCAATTGATTCCATTTGTATCCAGGGGCCGGTAATTCAGGTGTTTGACCAGCAAGCTCATCATCATCCCAAGATTTCACCAAATTAAGCCAACCGAGTTGATAAGCAATCATTTGTGCAGGAGTACGATCAACGCCCTCTACCAAAGAGTCTTTTTGTGATTCAGATAAAACTATAAACTCATCAATAAATAGCTTGGCCGTTTTGTTTATTTCATCTAATAACTGCTGTTTAGTTGCATAAGCCATGTCACCTACTTCTTATGAGATCATTCATATCTTTAAAGATAACATAAAATCAATATCTTATCTAAATATTTTTAATGAAATCTCTGTTTTTATTTTCTTTGTTTTTGAAATATTTCAATTCTTCATCGATAAAATATCGTACTAGATTTGCATATAGATCTTTGATGATTTCGCCATTAAGTCCTAATTCATTCGACCATTGTTTTCGTTGCTCTAGCATACTGTCAAAACGTTCTTTGGCTTGTACGTCAGTGGTATTTTTCTTGAACTTACTGGCAGCTTTGACGTATTCAAAGCGTGTAGCAAGCAATTTAATTATGGAATGGTCAATCTGATCTATTTCGGCACGAATGTGGTTCATATTCTCACATTTGTTTGGCGCTTGGGTAGGTTTATAAGTCACGATTTTATACCTTTTGTTTATTTAACTTTTTATATCCTATCACTATTAGATTATGCACAAAAGTATCACTTAGTAGATGTCATCATTGCACTATATTTATATATACAAAATTGATTGTGCACTTTTAATAGAATTGAGTTTAATATTTGGAGATATTCAATAATTAATTGATTTTTTTTTATTTATTAAATCAATTTCGTTTTTCATTGATAACCACTGAATAACACAATAATATAACTAAAAATTTTGGTCATGCATCTGCTAACAAATACTTCGAGAATTTTATATACTTTAAGTGGGTTTTAAAGAATCTTGCAGAATATTGATTGGTGGAGCCAAGGGGGATCGAACCCCTGACCTCAACGCTGCCAGCGTTGCGCTCTCCCAGCTGAGCTATGGCCCCAAATAGAAAGGGATAAAACTGTGGCTAATAATATGCAACTAAACGATAAGTGTCAATTAGTTTGGTACTATTTGTTTGAAAAACAGTCTAATAAAACTCTGCCAATTAATGGCAGAGTTCACATAATTAACGCAATATTGAAGGTTGATCTGCACCTTCAGCTTCAATTTTTGGTGGCATAAAGTGTTCACGTTTTACGCCTAATTTGAGTGACATGTACGCAGCCACATAAATTGATGAGATTGTACCAAGCACAATACCAACGCCTAATGTTTCAGAGAAACCTTTTAACATTGAACCGCCAAAGATATACAAAATGATGACTACTGCAAGGGTTGTCCCTGACGTCATCAAAGTACGGTGCAATGTTTGTGTTAACGAGATGTTGATAACATCGTAAGGATCTGCTCGTCGAATCTTTCTGAAATTCTCACGAATTCGGTCGAAAACTACAATGGTATCATTGAGCGAATAACCAATTATTGATAACATTGCAGCAATGATAGTTAAATCTAGTTCTCGTTCAAATAACGATAGATAACCTGCGGTGATGATAACATCATGCGCTAAGGCAACAACGGCACCAGTACCAAATCGCCATTCAAAACGAAAGGCAATATAGATTAAAATACACACTAATGCGGCGCAGATTGCCAAAATACCATCTTGGGCAAGTTCAGAGCCTACTGTTGGTCCTACAAATTCAATACGTTTGATTTGAGCATCGGCATCAATATCTTTATGTATTAAATTGGAAATTTTTGTACCTAGTGCATTATCAATAGCAGATGACGTACTGCCATCTTCTTGTTTAGCTGAAGGTAATCGAATAATGATATCTTTACTGCTACCATAATATTGTACTATCGGCTCATGATAGCCAGCGTCGCGTAAACTGTTACGAAGGTCATCAAGGTTAACCACTTTTGTTACTGTGAGTTCTACTGTCGTACCGCCAGTGAAGTCTTGTCCTAGATTAAATCCTTTAACAAAAATAACCACAAACGATGCAACTACCAATAACATTGAAATAACAAAAGCAATAAAGCCAAATTTTAAAAAGTCGAGGACTCTGCGACCATGATTTAAATCTATAACATCATGATTTTCTTTTTTATTAATAACCACAATAAACCTCTAAATTGATAACTTATTAACACGGCGTCCGCCATAAATAAGATTGGCTAATGCGCGAGTACCAACAATCGATGTAAACATTGATGTTACAATACCGATGCCTAATGTAATGGCAAAGCCTTTAATTGAGCCTGTACCAACAGCATAAAGAATAACAGCTGTAATTAATGTTGTTAGGTTGGCGTCAAAAATACTGCTCCAAGCACCAGCATACCCTTCATTAATTGCATGCTGAACACTGCGTCCATTGCTAAGTTCTTCTTTTATTCTTTCATTAATCAGTACGTTGGCATCAACAGCCATGCCAACGGTTAACACAATACCCGCAATACCTGGCATGCTTAGCGTTGCCCCAGGAAGTAAAGACATTGCACCAACAATTAAAATTAAGTTAGCAACTAACGCAAGGCTAGCAAATACGCCAAACAGACGATACATCACTAACATAAAGATGACTGAAATCGCTAAACCCCATGCGCAAGATTCTAACCCTTGAGTTATATTTTCTTGCCCCATTGATGGTCCAACAGTGCGCTCTTCAATGATTTGAATCGGAGCAATTAAAGCTCCTGCACGTAATAATAATGATAAATTTTTAGCTTCATCAATATTACCAATACCCGTTACCTGAAAACGGTCACTGAAAATACCTTGAATCGTTGCTACATTGATAACACGCTCTTGTTTTTCAAGAATTGGTTTATCGTTTTCATCACGTTTACCAGTGTCTTTGTATTCAACAAACAATGTTGCCATCGCTTTATGAAGATTTTTTTGGGTAAAATCAAACATTCTTTTACCCCCCGAGCCATCAAGAGTAATTGCAACTTCGGGTTGGCCATATTGATTAGTACGATATGAAGAATCAGTTATATGATCCCCTGTTAATACAATACGCTTATAAAGTAGTACTGGGCGGCCGTTCTCCATATATTTAATTTCTGAGCCATAAGGAACACGCATATCACCCTTTAAGATAGCTGGCAAGTTAGGAGAGCTTTCTTCATTAACTTGTCTAAATTCAAGTGTTGCTGTTGCTCCCAAAATGCGTTTAGCTAATGCTGTGTCTTGTATACCAGGTAATTCAACAACTATACGATCTGCTCCTTGGCGTTGAACAATTGGTTCAGCTACACCCAACTGATTAACACGATTTCGTAAAATTGTAGTGTTTTGTTGTACAGCATCATTTTTTGCTTGTTGTAACCGTTGCTCACTGACATTAATTACAATAGTATTATCACTTTGAGAAACAACTTTGAAATCTTGTATACTGTTGATCTTAGTGATAGCTTTATTGCGATCTTCAGTATTATCAAATTGTATTAAAATTTGCTGATTACTATCTTTACTGATCGTTTTATAATTTAGTTTGCTATTAGTAAATTCGGCTTTTATGTTTTCAATGGATTGTTCAGTGAGTTTACTTAATGCGGTTGTCATATCGACTTCCATTAAAAAGTGAACACCACCGCGTAAATCGAGACCAAGCTTCATTGGTTCAGCACCTAACACCGTAAGCCAAGTTGGTGTTGCTGATGCTAAATTTAATGCAACGATATACTGCTCACCTAATGCTTCGGATATAATTTCTTTTGCTTTAAGCTGTGTATCGTTATCACCAAGACGAATTAAAATAGACTTATTTTCATAAACTATTGATTTTGGTTCGATATGATTATCAGTTAAAAGTTTTTTGATTTTATCTTGCGTAGCAACGTTAATTTCAGCAGTATCTGATCCTGAAATTTGTATAGCAGGATCTTCACCATAAATATTTGGAAGTGCATAAAGAAGGCCGAGGCAAATTACGACGACCAACATAATGTACTTCCACAAAGGATAACGGTTTAACACGACATATTCTCTTGTGGTATTAGGTAATTAATACAATGAACAATAATAGCGAATAAATACTATTTCTATTATAGTGATTTCATTGTCCCTTTTGGTAAGACTGATGTAATAAAGTCACGTTTGATCACAACTTCAGTCGTATCATTTAATTCTAACGCAATGTAACCATTTTCGTTAACTTTTGATACGCGACCAATAAGTCCACCGTTAGTTAATACTTCATCACCTTTTGAAATTGATGCCATTAAATCACGATGAGCTTTGGCACGTTTTTGCTGAGGTCGCATAATCATAAAGTAGAAAAATAGCCCAAAAACTACTAACATGATTAGTAAAAAATAAGGATTGCTTTCAGTGGCTTGCCCATCAGTAGCATAAGCATTAGAGATTAAAAAGTCCATATTGGTCCTCTTGATTAAAATAAATTTTAAAGGTCGGAATTATAACATAATAAATTAAGCTATTATTAACTATTTCTTGTCAAAAAGTTTCAGGTAACTATGCGTTCTAGTATAAAAACAAAGCATTCAATACTACCTAGGTTGATATAATTCCACCAATAAAACGATGTGGCAGATAAATGTTAATTAGGTTGCCAAATATTGCGCCATACTGACTAAATTAAATAGCCATTTAGGGTATATTCCACAAAGCATCGTCAATAAAGCACATAACACAATGATTAATTCACTTATTCTAATATCAGTCCATTTTAATTTAATTGAAGATTTGCTTGATATTAGATCATCACGACAAACAGGTCTTATATAAAGGTTTATAATTAAGCGAGCATAGAAGTAAAGACCTAATGCACTGCCAATAACAACGGCAGCGACTAACCACCATAATTCGGCGGTTACACCTAATAACACTAATAAAAATCGCCCAACAAATCCCGCAGTTAAGGGAGTTCCTGCTAAAGATAAAAGTCCAACTCCCATGGCTAATGCTAGGATTGGCCTTCGCCAAAATAGTCCTGATAGGTCAATTTCGTTTTCATGATCTTGAAGTTCATCAGAGTGTGAATCTAAACTGATCGCGCCTAAAATACAGATATTAGCTAAAATATAGCCAATTAGATAAACACCAATAGTTTCTAATGCTAATACTTGATATTGCACAGCTATTAAAGCCGTTAATAAATAACCAAAATGTGCTATTGATGAATAAGCTAATAGTCGCTTTAAACTACTTTGCATTAGCGCCAATAAGTTGCCCCACAAAATAGAGCAAAACGCCATAATAACTAAAATAATACGAATAGTTTCATTGTTAACAATAGGTGCCAATAAAAATAGTCTTGCTATAGCACAAAAAATTGCAACTTTTCCGACTGTTGATAATAATAAGGCGACTATTGTTGGTGCACCTTGATAAACATCTGGTAACCAAAGTTGAAATGGTACAAGAGATAATTTAAAACCAATGCCGACTAGCATTAAGCATACACCTATCAATAATAATAAACTTGGATAAGACATTGTTGAGAGTTGATAACTTAAACCACTAAAAGTAAGTTCTCCAGTAGTTGCATAATAAAAAGCAATCCCCATTAATAAAAACACGCTGGCGATAGCAGATAAAATCATGTATTTAACTGCTGCTTCCAACGAATGAGTCTGCGTATATTGATAACCAATTAATCCAACAAATGGAATAGATAACAGTTCGATCCCAATAAAAAATGCAATTAAATGGCTTGAGTAAACAAGTGTTACACCACCTAATGCCATGAAAAGTAAAATTAAATAAAATAATCCATGATGATTCTGTTCTTGTTTAAACCAGCGATAAGCAAAACATGCAACGGAAATAGATATCATTAAAATCAAACTGGTGTAAAGTAGCCCATAGCCATCACAAGTAAATAGAGCTGTGATATGGTGTGCTTTCCACTCATCTGTTGACTCGTCATCAATATTCGAATTATTCACAACATTAGAATTAATATCGATATTTTTATTGTCAATGCTATTATTTTCGGTATTACTATCAATATTTATAGTTTCATCTTCATTAGATGATTCGGTCGTTCCTGTAGACACCGTATCAATTGCAATAGTTTCTTCACTCGATCGGATTTGTTCTTTAGCTGGCTCTGAAATCGATGCTGATATTTGCATATTATCACTGCTGATATCAGTAATAGCTTGAGTACTAAAAGAAATTTTATATCCAACCATCACAGAGCAAATTAAAGCACAGGTTAATCCGCATACCGTTAAAATAGCACATCCTTTGGTACTTAGCTTAAAAGCAAATAGTAAAGATAAAAAAACGATGATGGCTAGGCTTAATACAAAAATGGGGGATAAAGCTATCATAGTTTATTACTCCCCTACCCGCTCTATGGTTATGTATTGCTGTGTTTGATTCACGACAGAATAAGACATATCTAAAACTACTTGAGGATATAAACCGATAAAAATAAGTACACTTAAAATACTTGATAATAATAAAAGATCTTTCTTACTAAGCCGGCATTTTGTTGCAGCTCCTTTATCAACTACACCATAAAAAATTGGCTGTATACGTACAATAAATGAAATGGACAGTAATAATAAACCAATTACTAGTAAAATTGTATAATAGGAAAAAGCATTATAACTACCAAGCAACATCATATAATTCCCAATAAAATTAGCCGTACCAGGAATGCCTAACACTGCCAATATAAAAAACAAAGTAAAAGAAGATAAATAAGGCACTCTTTCTTTAAGCCCAACAAATTGATTTATATTTCGCGTTGAATAACATTCAACTAATAATCCACTAATTATAAACATGCCGACGATTGCCAAATTGATGGCTATCATTTGAATAACCACACCTTGATAAGCAAGAACAGAACCACTATAGATTATTGCAGTTACAAATCCCATTAAAGCAATATGAATATAAGCTATTAGCTTTTTAATATCAGTTTGGTTAAAAGCAAGTAAAGCAGCATAAACAACCGTAAGTAGTGCAAATGCTAACATTAACGGCATAATAATGATTGATGCATTAGGAAATAATGGTATAACAAAACGCAATAAGCCAAATGCAGCTGTGTTAAGTAATAATCCACTAATCATCATTGAGCCAGTTGTTGAAGATTCAATATGGGCGTCAATAAACCAACCATGAAATGGAACAAATGGTATACGAACGATAAAAGCAGCTAAAAATCCTAGCATAATTAAAAATTCAGTATAACTTGAAATTGGCGTTTTGGTTAATTCTTGATAATCAAACGTCCAATGTCCTGTTAAATTCCAGTTAATCAAAGCTAATGAAACTATCGAAATTAGCATAAGTAAACTGCTCACTTGAGTATAAATCAGGAATTTACTTGCACCATTAAAACGCAATTGCGAACTTGAATCTCGTCGTCCCCATAAGGAGATTAAAAAATAGATGGGGATTGCTACAGCTTCCCAAAAGAAAAACATTAAAAATAAGTCAGTGATTACAAATAACATCATGATTGCCGATGTCATAAATAATAGACATAAGTAAAATAGACCAAGATTGTTTAAGCTTTCTTTACTAGAATAGATAATAGTCAATAATACAATAAATAAGGTTGAGGTAATAACAACCATAGATAAACCATCTAAGACAAGATGAAAACGAATTCCTAATAGAGGGATCCATTCTAGATTAACTTCTTTTACCCAATTTCCCCCTTGATTTAATATATTTATAGCATCTATCCATAATAATATCGACATCAATAATGTAAGAAAAATAGTAATAAAAGCTACAATTATTGGTAATTTTGACCAACGCATTTGTACATTGGCTGAAACAACGCCTCTTTGTAAACATACATGGCATAACCAACCAATAAATCCGCCTATTATAGGTAAAAAAACGAGCCATAATAACATGAATGATTACACCTTTATTAAATAAAAATCAGTAGCATTAATATGAAAATACTACCTATAACCATCGAAACCATATACCACCGAATTTGCCCATTTTCTAGATCAACGGTGAACGCGTTTACTTTTCTGATTCCCCTCATTATCCAATTATCCCAAAAAGCTAGTGGATCTTTTTTCAAAAAACGGGCTAAATAGACATAAGGTTTAACAAATAAAGTATGCAATAAATAATCATAATGCCAATCACTATTACATAAACGTAAAAGGAATTTAACCATTGGCGTATTTAGAATTTCTTGTACTTCGCTATTTGGATGAGCATATAAAATATAAGCAATCAAAAAACTCAATCCAGTTACAGCTACTAGAAGTAGTTGAAAAGGTAACTGCCCATTAGTATCTAACTCAGCTATCGGAATAATACCTTGAGTTGGTAATGGGAAGTAGATAAATAAAGCTGTAGTAAATATTAATAAGATGAAAATTGGTAAATAACTTAACCACTTGGTTTTAGTAAAATCATACTGTTTTTGTTTACGATAAAAAACCATTGAAATTAAGCGCCAAATACCTAAACTAGAAAGTAAAATACCAAACAAACCAATGGTTCCTAATATCAATTTATCTTGAGTCATTAAACCCAATATGATATCGCCTTTAATATAAAATGATGATGAAACCCAAGGCATAGCACTAAGTGATAGCATGATTAACAAAAATATCGCATATAACATCGGAAACGTTTTAAGTAAACCACCTAGTTTACTGATATCTCGTTCACCTTGACATTTCTTAATTAAAATAGATGAAGCTAAAATTAGCAATGTGCTTGTTACGACATAATTAATTAAGCAATTAAGAGATAAACTCCAACTTTTTGTTGAAAAAGCATAAAATAAATAGCTAATTTGCGTTAAATTAATATATGTAACAATTCGTTTAATATCATACTGCACTAATGCAATGGTGCTAGCAAATAATATAGTCAATGATGAAATCATTGCTATAATAGCAAGAACATCGCTCGACATCATAAACAAATCACTAAGTCTTAAAACTAAATATACACCAGCTAAAATTACTGTTGAAGATTGCAATAAAGCCATCGCAGGCATTGGAGCTAATGTTGTTTCAGCAAACCATGAATGCATAGGAAATAGTGCCGACTTGCCCATTGCCCCAAGGAATAGCATTAGAGTAATCCAAAATATGATATCAGAATCAACAGCCAAATTATCATGTGCTTGCGTCAAAACGTCACGGATATTTAATGTTTCTAGAGTTTGATACAGTAAAAATATACCAATAATTAGAAAAATATCAGTTAAATGCATAATCACAAATGCTCTAACTGCAGCATAACCATTACGAGGCTGTTTATAGTAAATACCAATGAGCAAGTATGCACTTATACTCAAACCTTCCCAACCCATTAGCATAACAAACAAATTATTGACCAATATTATAGTTAATATGCTAGCAATTAATAAATTACTGTAAGCATAAAAGGTGTAAATATCTTTTTTTGAAGTTAAATCACAAGCTGCAAAAAGATAGACCCAAAAACCAAAAAATGAAATCAACGCTAAAAAGGTTAATGATAATCCATCCAAGGTTAAGGAAATAGGTACTGAAAAGTCACCTACCGAAAACCAATTCCACAGTGGTCGAGTATAAACTAAGGTCATATCAGGTACTGTATTTGAACTAAAATCGATACAAGAAAATACAGTAATTAATGCTATTATCAGCATAGTAGTAATACCAATAATTATCACATTAATTGATCTGATATGTCTTCCCAAGCTCACCAATACTAAAAAAGAAAATAAGGGAACAATAATAGTTAAATAAAGTAAATTCATCCTTTCATTTCACTCAATGAGTCAATATTAAATGTTTTTCGACGGTAAAATAGTTTTATCATCAATGCAAGACCGACACAAACTTCGGCTAAGGCAGTTATTACTGCTAATATAGCAAGTACTTGCCCATCAGATTGTTGCCAATAGCTACTTGCTGCAAACAACGCAACTATAACCCCATTATTCATAATAATAAGGCTAAGTAATAAAAAATAGAAATGGCGTCGAATCATTATTCCTAACAAACCAATCACAAATAAAATAGAAGCAAGAATAAGACTATGTATGAGTGGAATCATATTATTTCTCCAACATAAGCCGATGCATAAAATGATAAGCAATCACAACTGCGCCCAATAGTAAAAACAGTGCCAATTCAGCTATCAAAATGTATGCATATTTAGACATTTCATGCATTAATTCATGAGACTCTTTCAGTTCTGAATAGTCAGTACTTACTACACTATAAATTAGGGCGACTAATAATACAAATGCTAAGACAAGTGGACCTAACCAGATTTTAGGACTAATTCCTTGCTTGTGGTTTTCAACATTATCATCTTTAATTTTCAAAATTGAAGCGACAAGTAAAAAAAGAGTTACCGATCCACCAATAAACAGTAAAATATATAAAATAGCTGAATAATATGTATTAAGTAGAATAAATATTAATGCTGAAGCAAAAAGTGAAATAACAAGATATAAAATTGCTTTATCAACACGTAAACTACTAATTACTTTTATACTAGCAACGACAGCAATAATCGACGCGATATAAAAAACAGCAATCATTAAATAATCCAATGTGTATTCATAATATAGCTAGTATATACCCAAATGATATCAAGATACAGTTTACCACTGTATTCATAAAAAATAATCCTGTTAAATAAGTTTTCTAATGAATATTTCTAATATCGAATAAACATTCGAAGTCTAATTTTTCATGATAGATATAATTAAAACAACTAAAACAAATAAAAACCATAAAATTTTATTATTTAAATTCAAAATCAAATTGTAATAAAGTATAACTTATGCACATTAATCAACATTATACCTATCCCATTAAATTGTCATTTTGATTCATACAGCTTAAAGGTGCTTAGGCATAATAAAATCGAAGACGAGAAAATCATGAATAACCAATACTCATCAATGAGAAGTAATGTCAATATGTTAGGTACTTTACTAGGGAACGCAATCAAACGAGCTACCGGTAATGAAACATTTGATTTAGTTGAAATGGTAAGACAATTATCAAAATCAGCTCAACAAGGAGATACTCAAGCTCATAATGAGTTACTTAAATTAATTGAAAACCTTAATGATGACGATTTATTACATGTTGCACGGGCATTCAATCAGTTTTTGAATTTGGTCAATACAGCCGCTGAGTATTATGGTATTTCACCCCATGGGGAAGCTTCTAGTAGTCCTAAAAAAATGACCGAATTATTTAGCACACTAAAAAACCTTAATTTCTCAAATCAAACTATTACAAAAGCAATTAATGATTTGTCAATTGAATTAGTGTTAACCGCACATCCGACCGAAATTAATCGCCGAACGATGATTAATACTTATACTGCTATAAATAACTGTCTATCACAACTGGACCATGATGATTTAGCTGACTACGAAATTGAGCGTATTATGCGACGTTTGAAGCAGTTAGTTTGTCAGGCTTGGTATACTGACGAAATACGTAAAAAACGACCTACTCCAATTGATGAAGCAAAATGGGGATTCTCAGTCATTGAAGATAGTCTATGGAATGGGGTACCTCTATTCTTACGTGAACTTAATGATCAGTTAGTTGATGCGTTTGATGAACAATTATCCGTTGATAATGTCCCTATTAAATTTACCTCATGGATGGGGGGTGATCGTGATGGTAACCCAAATGTCACAGCAAAAGTAACTGAAAAAGTCATGTTACAAGCCAGATTAAAGGCAATTGAGTTATTTTTAGCAGATATTCAAATACTTGTTCGTGAACTTTCAATGACGGAATGCAGTAATTCGGTCATTGAACTGTTAGATGAAAAAAACAAAAACGTTTCAGAGCCATATCGAGCTGTAATGAAGCAGTTACGAACACGTTTAATCAAAACTCACAACTATATTGAAGCTTTATTGAATAATGAACCTATATTAGCGCCTTGCGATATTTTGATTAAAAATGAGCAGTTGTGGAATCCGCTTTATGTATGTTATGAATCGTTAATTGACAATGGAATGTCAACAATTGCTCATGGACCATTGTTAGATACACTGCGTCGTATAAAAAGCTTTGGGTTACAATTAGTCAGATTAGATATCCGTCAAGACAGTTCAGTACATACAGAAGCGCTCGACGCATTAACCAAAGAACTTAACTTAGGTAGCTATGCTCAATGGTCTGAAGAAGAAAAACAAGCATTTTTATTAACAGAGTTAAAATCAAATCGACCGTTATTACCTTACAGTTGGCAACCAGATCAAATGGTTCAAGAAGTATTAGACACTTGTCGTGTAATAAAAAAAGCGGGCGAAGAATCAATTGCTTCTTATGTAATTTCAATGGCTAAAGCACCTTCTGATATTTTAGCGGTTTATCTATTATTAAAAATCGTTGACTGCCAAAAATTCATTCCCATAGTACCGTTATTTGAAACTCTAGAAGACTTAAATAATGCTAAATCAGTCATGCAAAAACTATTGGATATCCCTTGGTATTACAATAAAATTCAAGGTAAACAGATGGTAATGATAGGTTATTCTGATTCGGCTAAAGATGCTGGCACTCTTGCCGCGTCTTGGGCACAATATCGGTCACAAGAGGAATTAGTTAACTTATTTGAAAAATATAATATTAATTTGGTGTTATTCCATGGACGAGGAGGATCAATTGGTCGAGGGGGCGCACCAGCTCATGCCGCACTACTTTCGCAACCACCAGGATCATTAAAAGGAGGACTTAGAGTTACTGAACAAGGAGAAATGATCCGCTTTAAACTCGGCCTGCCAGAGGTTGCTCTCAGTAGTCTTATGCTTTATACCTCAGCTATTTTACAAGCCAACTTATTACCACCTCCAGAACCTAAACAGGAATGGCGCAGTATCATGGACGAAATGTCAGAAATTTCATGTAATTGTTATCGTAGTTATGTACGAGAACGTTCTGAATTTATTGATTATTTTAGAGCAGTAACACCAGAGGTTGAATTAGCCAGATTACCACTAGGCTCAAGGCCACAAAAGCGCCGAATAGGTGGAGGGATTGAAAGTTTACGAGCTATTCCTTGGATTTTTGCTTGGACACAAAACCGTTTAATGGTGCCATCTTGGCTCGGTGCAGGTAGTGCACTAAGAGCTATTATTGGAGAAGGCAGACAAAACATTCTTAAAGAGATGTACCACAATTGGCCTTTCTTTAATGCCCGATTAGGTATGCTTGAAATGGTTTACGCAAAATCTGCGCCAAATATTCACCAATATTACGAACAACGTTTAGTCGATCCTGCATTATGGCCATTAGGTGAAGAATTAAGAAATTTGCTAACCCAAGATATCAATACAGTATTAACTATTACTGATGATATTAGCCTAATGGCTGATTTACCTTGGATAGCGCAGTCGGTGGCCTTACGTAATACTTATATTGAGCCATTAAACTTGTTACAAGTAGAGTTACTGAGTCGTTCACGAAAAAACAACGATAATGATAATAATAATGAAAACATCATAGTTGAACAAGGGCTAATGATCACCATCTCAGGAATCGCAGCGGGTATGAGAAACTCTGGATAAATTAAAAAAGGCTAATGCCTTTTTTAATTTTCTGGTAATAATTGTTCTAAATAAGCTTTAGCGTCTTGATCTCCTTGCTCACTAGCTTTAGTAAACCAATAAATAGCACGCTCTTGATCTTTATCCGTACCTTCACCTTCTAGATATTTAACACCTAAATTATATTGAGCATCAACACTGCCCTGCTCTGCAGCTTTTAGATACCATTCAACGGCTTTTTCCTCGTCTTTAGGCACTCCTCCACCTACATCATACATCACACCAATATTATATTGAGCATCAGCGTTACCAGCTTCAGCGGCTTTAGTGAACCAATATGCCGCTTGCGTATTGTCCGGTTTAGTTCCTGTACCTGTTACATACATAATTGCTAAATTGTACATCGCTAATACATGGCCATGCTCTGCCGCTTGTGTATAAAAATAGCTAGCTGCCACATAATCTTGGGTTAAACCATCGCCATTTTCAGACATTAATCCCAAATAATATTGCGCTTCTGGAATATTATCTTTAGCTGCTTTACTAAACCAATCAGCAGCCGTCATGCGATCTTCTTTTACACCATCACCAAAAAAATACATAATACCAAGATTTAGATAAGCGTCATAAATACCTTCATTACCAGCCTGTGTAAAATAATCAATCGCAGTCAGTATGTTTTTTTCTACTCCATTGCCTTCTTTGTACATTAAAGCTAAATTATATTTAGCTAATGCATAATTTTGATCTGCCGCTAATTTAAAATATTTAAATGCTTCATTTAAATCAGGTTTAGTACCTAAACCACTTTGGTACATAAATGCTAAATTATTTTGTGCTTTGGCAAGCCCTTGTTCAGCCGCTTTTTTATACCAGAAAAAAGCTCGAACATCACTAACCTCGACACCTAATCCTTGTTTATAAATATTTCCTAATGAGTACTGAGCTTCTGAGTTCCCTTTTTCTGCAGACAAACGTAAAGAAGGGAGCAATGAATCTGACGCTTTAAGCTTTAGTTGAGTATCATCTGATTGCGTCTTATAATTTGTAGCCATTGCACTATAAGAAATAGATAACAATAGTACTAACAATATTTGAATTTTTTTCATATTTTTTAATTATTATAGCAATTTTAATAATTATACATAAATGCAATATAAGGGAATAGTTTTTGTTTAATTCTTATTTGGGCTATTTTATTTATACAATTAATATTGATTAAAGATAATTCTATAAACCTAACTCATCCCAAATTTCGTCAATATGGGCAATGACTTTTGGATCTTTCTTAATTATCTTTCCCCATTCACGATTTGTTTCACCTGTCCATTTATTGGTAGCATCTAAACCCATTTTAGAGCCTAATCCTGATACAGGTGAAGCAAAGTCCAAATAATCGATCGGTGTATTATCAATAAAAGTCGTATCCCGATGAGGATCCATACGTGTCGAAATAGCCCACATTACATCTTTCCAGTCACGTGCATTAATATCATCATCACAGACAATTACAAATTTGGTATACATAAATTGCCTTAAATACGACCAAACTCCCATCATAACTCGTTTAGCATGACCTGGATATTGCTTTTTAATAGTAACAATCGCAATACGGTATGAACATCCTTCTGGCGGTAAATAAAAATCAACAATTTCAGGAAACTGCTTTTGTAAAATTGGAATAAAAACTTCATTCAAAGCAAGTCCCATGATTGCGGGTTCATCTGGTGGTCTACCTGTATAAGTTGAGTGATAAATCGCATCTTTCCGGCGAGTTAAGTGCGTTACGGTAAATACGGAAAATTGCTCAACTTCATTATAATAACCTGTGTGATCACCATACGGACCTTCTGATGCTAACTCATTAGGATCAATATAACCTTCAAGAATTATCTCTGCACTAGCTGGAACTTCTAAATCATTCGATAACGATTTGACTACCTCTGTTCGGCTACCACGTAATAATCCAGAAAAAGCATATTCAGGTAGAGTATCTGGCACTGGTGTCACTGCACCTAAAATGGTGGCTGGATCAGCTCCAATAGCAATACTAACTGGAAATCTTTCGTTTGGGTGTGCTTGTTGCCATTCGGCAAAATCAAGTGCACCACCACGATGTGACAGCCAACGCATGATCAATTTATTTTTTCCTAAAAGTTGCAAGCGATAAATGCCCACATTTTGTCGATCTTTATAAGGACCTTTAGTAATAGTCAGTCCCCAAGATAACAGAGGTGCTACATCTTCGGGCCAGCAATGCATAATAGGTAAACGAGTCAAATCCACCTCATCATCCTTAAAAATCACCTCTTGGCATGGTGCTGAAGAACGATGTTTGACTGGCATATTTAGTACTTGTTTATACTTAGGTAACACATTAAAAAATTGCCGTATGCCCTTAGGCGGTTCGGGTTCACGTAAAAATGCCAATAACTCACCAATTTCACGCAAAGCTGAAGTATCTTCACGCCCCATTCCCATTGCAACACGTTTAGCGGTGCCAAACAAATTACATAAAACAGGCATATCATAACCAATCGGATTTTCGAATAATAAAGCAGGGCCTCCATTACGTA
This sequence comes from Gilliamella sp. ESL0232, assembly GCF_013346885.1. NCBI lineage: Bacteria > Pseudomonadati > Pseudomonadota > Gammaproteobacteria > Orbales > Orbaceae > Gilliamella > Gilliamella sp. ESL0232. The sequence continues at coordinate 173,509 of NZ_JAAEDW010000004.1, forward strand.
AAACACGATCAGCAATTTCGGTCATTTCGAGATAAGGATTAACAGGAAAAGTAATTTTTTTTAATTCACCTTGTTGTTCAAGATAATCTAAAAAATCTCTAAAATTTGAAAAATTCATTTATTACTACTCCCTGTTACTTAATAGTCTTGAGTTAACCAAATCCTAAAATCATTTTTAATACTTAATACTAATGTAGCTTTGATATTTAACTAATCTGCATCAAAGTTTTCACTATATATAGGTACTTGTTTATTTTGATTACACTCAACAATTTTAGGTAATAAGGCATCAAATTGTTTTTTATCGATTTCAATAAATTTATCTTGATCAACTTGATAAAATAAAAATTGTTCAGATTGATCATCAAATAGAAACGAGGCTATCCAGTCATTTCGATCATCACTATTTTCATTAGCAAATATCTGAATAACACTATTTTCACGTTTTTCAGGTTGATCATGTAATTTATAATCAATTATCTTCTCTGATATTTTAACGTCATACTCATCGAAAATAGTATAATCATTTTGATTAGGTTGGCACTTTTTTATATTTATATCGGCATTACAAGTTGGTACAAAAAAACATAAGCAGGACAACGCAACGGCATATAGGCTTAATTTCATTTTCAAACCTCTTAATTAGATTTAATCAAATTGTGAATATTACCAATAGCTTCACTGTTATTTGGAGATAAAGTAAGATTGATTGCTTCATCAATTGTTAACCATTGATAATCTAAATGCTCAGTAAGTACTGGTATTATCTCATTAATAATAGGCAGATAAAACCAATGTTCTTTATTTAGCTTAACTTCTGGTGCATATTTATGTCTAAATTGCGGGAAAATCTCAAATTCAACGGAATACTTTGCATCAATTAACTCAAGATTTTGCCCTATAATATCAATGCCTGTTTCTTCAAAAACCTCACGAATTGCTGTTTCTCGTGGTAGCTCATTATTTTCCATACTACCTGTTACTGATTGCCAAAAACAAGGGTCGTCTTGGCGCTGTAACATAAGGCAACGGTTTGTTGTCTGGCAGAAAATCACCACCAGAACAGATTCAGGTTTTTTGAATTTTCGCATCAAATATCACTATCTTTTACTTACTTCAATACCAAGTTCAGTCAATGCTGCAATATTGGCTGGGCTTGGAGCATCAGTAAGTAAACAAGTTGCTGCTGTAGTTTTAGGAAACGCTATCACATCGCGAATATTATCCGTTCCAGTTAATAACATACTTAATCGATCTAATCCAAATGCCAATCCTGCATGAGGAGGTGTACCATATTTTAATGCATCAAGTAAAAAGCCAAATTTCTCACGTTGATCATGTTCATTAATACCTAAAATTGAAAAGACGGCTTGTTGCATTTCGCTACGGTGAATACGAACTGATCCACCACCAACCTCATAACCATTGATTACCATATCATAAGCATTTGCAACAGCATTTTCAGGATTATTCAGAAGTTCTTCTGGTGTATAATCTTTTGGTGACGTAAATGGATGATGCATAGCACTTAAACCTTCATCTGTTTCTTCAAACATCGGGAAATCAATAACCCAAAGTACCGCCCATTTACTTTCATCGGTTAAACCTAAATCTTTACCAACTTTTAAACGTAATGCCCCTAACGCATCACTCACTACTTTATAGCTATCGGCACCAAATAATAAAATATCACCATCTTTAGCATTGGCACGATTAAGCAGTGCTTCCATTTGCAATTCATTAAAGAATTTAGCAACTGGGCTTTGTACACCTTCTAACCCTTTGCAACGTTCATTAACTTTAATCCAAGCCATACCTTTTGCGCCGTAAACTGAAATGAATTGCGTATATTCATCAAGTTGTTTACGTGTTAATTGTGCACCGTTTGGAATACAAAGCAATGCAACGCGTCCTTTCGGATCGTTAGCTGGTGTTGAAAACACTTTAAAATCAACATCTTTAACCAAATCAGCCACATCAATAATTTCAAGCGGATTACGCAGATCAGGCTTATCACTTCCAAAGCGACGCATCGCTTCAGCAAAAGTCATAATAGGAAACTTACCTAAATCCACATTTTTAACATGTAACCAAAGCTCACGAATCATCTTCTCCATAACATCACGCACTTGCTCTGCTGTCATAAATGAAGTTTCAACATCGATTTGCGTAAACTCAGGTTGACGATCGGCTCTTAAATCTTCATCACGAAAACATTTTACAATTTGATAATAACGGTCGAATCCTGACATCATTAGCAATTGTTTAAATAATTGTGGCGATTGTGGCAGCGCATAAAACTCACCTTTATGGATTCGACTTGGAACCAAGTAATCTCTTGCGCCCTCTGGAGTTGCTTTGGTTAACATTGGCGTTTCGATATCTAAAAAACCATGTTCGTTCATAAACGAACGAACAAATGCGGTAATTTTAGCTCGCGTTTTAAAGATCGTTGCCATTTCAGGGCGACGCAAGTCAATATAACGATATTTTAGACGTTGCTCTTCACTGTTGTTTTGATTGAAATCAAGAGGCAATACATCGCTACGGTTAAATATTTTCAATTCAGTTGCCAAAATTTCAACCTCTCCGGTTGCCATATCTTTATTGATTTGACCTTCCGGACGAGCTCTTACTTTGCCTTTAATTTGGATACAAAATTCATTACGAAGTTCACCAGCAAGTTGATATGCTTGTTGATAATCAGGATCAAAAAAAACTTGTACAATACCTTCACGATCACGCATATCGATAAAAATCATACCGCCTAAGTCTCGGCGTTTATTGACCCAACCACATAATGTTACTTCTTGATTAATATAACTTGCATTGAGTTGTCCGCAATAAATTGTTCTCATTAAAATATCCTGTGTACTATTAGCAATAATGATAATTATTATAGAGCAATTTATCAGGGTATAAAGACCATGATTTAAAATAATTTTCATTTAATTTATTTATAGTTAGTTTTTAATAATAAATTTACTTTATAAAAGTTTTTATAAAATAAATTAAATTCAAAAAGATACCAATTAGATCTTAATTTTATAAAAAACATATTCAAATTACTTATTGAAAATAACTTGTCATATCAAATATTTATTAATAAGCTTTAATATTATTTAATAGCCTATTTACTTGATATGAAAGCGTTAATTTCAATTGATTATACAAATGATTTTGTTGCTGATAATGGAGCTTTAACTACAGGCCTAGCTGGTCAAAAAATTGAAGCGGAAATGCTAAACGTAGCAGAATCATTTATAAAAAATAATAATTTTGTCGTTTTTGCTATCGATTCTCATGACCCTTCTGATAGATTTCACCCTGAATATTCTCTTTTTCCGCCTCATAATATAATTGGTACTTTAGGACAACAATTATTTGGTAGTTTAGATAACCTTTATCAAAAATATAAAAATACTAATCATATCTATTGGATAAATAAGCGCCACTATTCAGCTTTTTGTGGGACAGATCTTGATTTACGATTACGCGAAAGATGCATCAGTGAAATCCATTTGACAGGAGTTTGTACTGATATTTGCATATTGCACACAGCAGTAGATGCCTATAATTTAGGGTATAAAATATTTATTCATAAAAAGGCAGTAGCCAGCTTTGATCCAATCGGTCATCAATGGGCTTTAAATCATTTTAAAAATACATTAGGGGCAACGATACTTTAAAAATATTTTAAATAAATTAAGGAGTAATAATGAAAGTTTTACGAGATTATAAAGTGCATTTACTTGCACTAGTCGTTGTTTTGGCATGTGAGTTTATCGGTAAGCAGTCTATTTGGATTATCGCTGTGTATCCGATGTTATACGCCATGATCATCGGTGGAGTAATAAGTGTTCCCAAATTAAAAATATTAAAACTAAAAAATATGAATAATGCCAGCGCCATCATGATTGTAACTTTGATGTTACTTATTGCCAAGCTTGGCGTTTCTGTCGGTCCTAAGATTGATATGATTCTAAAAGATGCTAAGTTAGCATTAATTTTTCAGGAATTAGGTCATTTTGCTGGTACGATTTTATTGGGTTTGCCACTAGCAATGATATTAGGCATGAAACGTGAAGCTGTAGGTGCAACTTATTCTGTTGCTCGCGAACCGAATATAGCAATTGTTGCAGATAAATATGGATTGGACTCCGCTGAAGGTCGAGGCGTTATGGCGATGTATGTTTGTGGCACACTTTATGGTGCTATTTGGATGAGTATACTAGCAAGCGTGATGGCAAAACTAGATATTCTCCATCCTTATGCTTTAGCCATGGGAGCTGGGGTTGGAAGTGGTAGTATGATGGCGGCATCACTTGCTCCAATAAGTGACCTTTATCCAGAAATGGCTAGTGAAATCAAAGCCTATGCAACAACAGCAAACTTAATGTCGAGTGTTGTTGGTATTTATATTTATACATTATTTTCACTACCGTTTGCCTCTTTCTTATATAACATCTTTTCCCGTTTACGACGTAATAAAGAAGGAGCGCTATAATGAAAAGTTTAGAAACAATATTTTTACTGATCTTAGTTGCCATTATTATGGCTGCTGGTAATACAGTAGGTTACAAAATTGATTTTATGCTGTCATTAGAAGCGTTATCAATTTTAGTTGTTATATCAATTGTTGGTTATTTTGTTGGCAAAATTCCAGTATTAAACAAATTTCCAGTTATTTTATGGGTATCAGTTGTAGCCGCAGTGGCTTCATCACCTATTTTCCCTTTTCATGAACAAGTTGTTTCACTTACTGACAAGGTTTCTTTATTGGCGGTTTGTACCCCAGTGCTTGCTTATGCTGGATTGGCTATTGGTAAAGATTTAGCATTATTTAAAAGTATCTCATGGCGAATTATTCCTGTTTCATTAGCGGTATTTTCAGGCACTTTTATTTTGGCAGCAATCATTGCTCAAATCACCTTGCATTGGGAAGGTGTTATCTAATTTGCACTAGGATTTAATTTATGACAAAAGAAGAACTTAAAAAAAAGGTTTGTAGTGCAATTGCAAACCGTAAAGCCGATATTAAGGCGATTGCTGAATCAATTTGGGTAGAACCTGAACTTGGTTATAAAGAACACAAAACAGCTCAAAAAGTTGAGCAAACTTTTGAAAAACTAGGTATTCCATTTAAAAATAAATTAGCAATAACAGGAGTAAAAGGTCGCCTAAAAGGAGGAAAAGGTAGTAAATATAGTATTGCCGTTATCGGCGAGCTTGATGCTATTATTTGTGCAGATCACCCTGCTGCTGACGAAACATCTGGTGCTGCGCACTGCTGTGGACATAATGCTCAAATTGCAAATATGATGGCAGTAACGATGGGATTAATTGATTCAGGGGCTATGCAATTTTTAGCTGGCGATGTCGTACCATTTGCTGTTCCAGCTGAAGAATATGTTGAAATCACTTATCGAAATCGCTTAATAGAAGAAGGTAAAATCAAATATATTGGTGGCAAACCAGAGTTAATTTCACGTGGCGAGTTTGACGATATTGATATGGCATTACAAATACATTTAACTAGTGTACCTAATGAACGTCAAAATGGTTTTATCGAAATATCAACAACTAGCAATGGTTTTATCGGTAAATTAATTAAATACAAAGGCGAAGCATCACACGCGGCTGCTGCACCACACGCAGGTGTCAACGCCTTAAATGCCGCAATGATGGGAATGATGGGGGTGCATGCTATTCGTGAAACATTTCAAGAAAAAGACTACATTAGATTCCATCCAATTATTACCCAAGGTGGTGATTTAGTTAATGTAGTTCCAAGCGATGTCAGAATAGAAAGCTATGTGCGCGCAGGCAATGTGCCTGCCATGATTGATGCCAATGAACGAATAAATCAAGCATTAAAAGCTGGAGCAATGGCTGTTGGGGCAACGTGTGAAATTAAAGATCTACCAGGTTATTTGCCTTTGCAAAACAATCCAACACTTAATGACTTTTTACAAAGTAATGCACAAGATCTAATTGGTGCTGATAATGTTTGGATTGCGCCTCATATGACAGGTAGTACGGATACTGGAGATTTATCTCACATTATGCCTGTTAGCCACCCATGGATTGGTTCAGTTCGAGGTGTTTTACATGGTAAAGATTATACGGTATTTGATGAAGAAATGGCTTACATCCGTCCTGCACAAATGATGGCATGTACAATTATTGATTTACTTTATGATGATGCCAAACCTGCACAGAAACTGATGTCAGAATATAAACCACTAATGACCAAAGAGGAATATTTAACCTTTCTATCTGGCTTTGACAAATAATCTTAATAGCTTGGCACATTGTTGTGCCAAGTTTCTGTTATAATGCTTCTTCATAATTAACCACAATAATAATCGCACAATATGCTAGAACTTACTGATCAAGAATTGTTTCGTTATGATAGACAAATCACATTGCGTGATTTTGATATTGATAAACAGCAAATATTGAAAAACAGTTCAGCACTGATCATTGGTTTAGGCGGACTTGGTTGCGCTGCATCACTCTATTTAGCGGCATCAGGTTTAGGCAAATTAACGTTAGTTGATTTTGACACCATATCAAAATCCAACTTAAATCGACAAATCTTATATACCGAAAGCTTTATTAATCAATACAAAGTCGAGGTGGCAAAAGAGGCCTTAACCAATATAAATGCCAATACGTTAATTGAAACAGTAAATCAGCGACTTGATGATAATAAGCTTATTTCACTTATTAAACAACATGATATTGTCATAGACTGTACGGATAACCTAGTGACACGAGAGCAAATTAACCGCTGTTGCTTTCAAGTAAAAAAAACGTTAGTTTCTGGAGCGGCAATCCGTATGGAGGGGTTATTAAGTGTATTTACATACCAACCTAATGAACCCTGTTATCACTGTTTAAGTCGCTTATTTGGTAAAGATCAACTCACTTGTGTTGAGACCGGCGTCATGGCTCCGCTTGTTGGAATGTTTGGTTCCATGCAAGCCTTAGAAGCGATAAAAGTGTTAACTCAATATGGAAAACCATTAATTGGTCGTGTATTAATGACTGATACAATGACAATGGAGTTTAGCCAAGTTAAATTTACCAAACAACCTAATTGTCCCGTTTGTGGTAATGGTAATACCAATCAGGTTTCTCAATGAAAATTAATCGAATTATTTTAGCTCCTATGGAGGGAGTACTGGATTATCAAGTCAGGCAACTTTTAACTGAAATTAACCAATTTGATTATTGTGTTACAGAATTTATCAGAGTGACCCATCACAAATTATCAAATAGGACTTTCTATCGCCTATGTCCTGAACTTTACAATAATGGAAAAACCGAATCTGACACGCCAGTTCGTGTCCAAATTTTAGGACAGTCACCAGAGTGGATGGCTGAAAATGCTATTAAAGCTATCGAATTAGGTTCTTATGGTATAGATATCAATTTTGGTTGCCCAGCCAAAACTGTAGTTGGCAGCCACGGTGGCGCTTATTTATTACAATATCCAGAGCAGATATTTAATATTGTCAGCCAGGTACGACAAGCTATAGGTACAACAAATAAATTATCAGTCAAAATTCGCTTAGGTTGGGATAATAAATCGCATTGTCACGAAATTGCCAACGCAATTGAACTTGCCGGAGCCAACGAAATAGCAATTCACGGAAGGACCAAAGAAGACGGCTATAAATCCGAAAAAATAGATTGGCAAACAATAGGCCAAATCAAACAGCACTTAAAAATTCCTGTTATTGCTAATGGTGAAATTTTCTCTATTGCAGATGCAAAAAATTGCATAAGCCAAAGCCAAACTAATGACATTATGCTAGGGCGCGGTATTTTAACTATTCCAAACCTAGCTAATATGATACGAACTGAGCAATCAGCATTAAATTGGCAACAAGTGATGGAAATTTTAATTCACTATGCAACATCATCTATTGATAGTGCTAAACCGCTTTATCACTCTGCTCGCATCAAACAATGGCTTGCTTACTTAAAACGGCACTATGTTCAAGCGTCAGAAGTCTTACAAAACATTAGAACACTCAAATCACAACAAGAAATTTGTCAATTTTTAACAAATGACAATAAAAATAATACATAAATGTCGTGGCTATTTATCCAACAACTAAATAAGGTACATTACATATTACCAATAAAATATAATCTATTTAGCTGATATTAAAAGATTAATTAATGTTAATCAGAAAAGGTTATATGTGGTTCTACTTTTCCATAAAAAACGTTCAGGTAGAGCATTGATTTTATTTAATTTTTTTATTTTAAAGAAAAATCAATCATTTATTCAATATTAGACAGAGCCTGATTAGGCATTTCACAAGTATTGATAAAAAGTATAATATATAGCACTATTTAAATTATCGAAATATCAATTCAACCATAAAGATAACATCATGCAAAAGTTTAATGTCAAAACCTTTCAGGGGTTAATTCTTACGTTACAAGACTACTGGGCTAATCAGGGATGCACTGTGATTCAGCCTTTGGATATGGAAGTCGGTGCGGGAACGTCTCACCCGATGACTTGCCTACGAGCGCTTGGGCCAGAACCTATTAATGCAGCTTATGTTCAACCATCTCGCCGCCCAACCGATGGCCGCTATGGTGAGAATCCAAACAGGCTTCAGCATTATTATCAATTTCAAGTTATCTTAAAACCTTCTCCTGATAATATTCAAGAGCTTTATTTAGGTTCGTTAAAACAATTAGGTCTTGATCCAACTGTTAATGATATCCGTTTTGTTGAAGATAATTGGGAAAACCCAACCCTTGGTGCTTGGGGGCTTGGATGGGAAGTTTGGTTAAATGGTATGGAAGTAACCCAATTTACTTACTTTCAACAAGTTGGTGGGCTTGAATGTAAACCAGTTACTGGTGAAATCACTTATGGACTTGAACGCTTAGCAATGTATATTCAAGGCGTGGATAGTGTTTATGATTTGGTTTGGAGTGATGGAGCATTTGGTAAAACAACCTATGGTGATGTGTTCCATCAAAACGAAGTTGAGCAGTCCACTTATAATTTTGAATACGCCAATGTTGAATTTTTATTTTATTGTTTTGAACAACACGAAAAAGAAGCCAAGTTTTTGCTTGAGTTAGAAAAACCACTACCACTACCTGCTTATGAACGCATCTTAAAAGCGGCCCACTGTTTTAATTTACTTGATGCTCGTAAAGCGATTTCAGTAACTGAGCGACAACGTTATATTTTGCGCATCAGAACATTAACCAAAATGGTGGCGGAAGCCTATTACGCATCTCGCGAAGCACTTGGCTTCCCTATGTGCCAAAATTCACAATCTAACGAAAGTGCATCAAAGTAGGAATTAGAAGATTATGCAAAAAACATTTTTAGTGGAAATTGGTACCGAAGAGTTACCACCCAAATCACTCCGCACGTTAGCAGAAAGCTTTGCGGCTAATTTTATACAACAGCTTGATAATGCCAATTTGGAACATGGTGAAGTGCTTTGGTATGCATCGCCTCGCCGTTTAGCATTAAAAGTTTTAAATTTGAATGATACGCAACCCGATAGCCAAATAGTTAAACGTGGTCCTGCGGTCAGCGCAGCCTTTGATGCCAATGGAAATGCAACTAAAGCTGCTGAGGGTTGGGCTCGTGGTTGTGGTATTACAGTTGATCAGGCTGAGCGTATACAAACTGATAAAGGTGAATGGCTTTCTTATACTCAAAATCAAAAAGGTCAGCCAGTTGTTAATTTGTTATGTGATATGGTTAAAACCGCATTAAGCAAATTACCTATCCCTAAACCAATGCGTTGGGCGGCTCGCCAAGTTGAATTTATTCGTCCATGTCATACTGTTACCATGTTGTATGGTGATGAGCTTGTGCCTGGTACGATTTTAGAGATTAAATCAGATCGTATTATTCGTGGCCATCGTTTTATGGGTGAACAAGAGTTCACTATTGATAATGCAGACCAGTATCCTGAAATTTTGGAACAACGTGGTAAGGTAATTGCTGACTACGATAAACGTAAATCTATTATTAAACAACAAGCTGAAGAAGAAGCTGCAAAATTAAATGGTAAAGCAGATTTAACAGATAATTTGCTTGAAGAAGTTTCCTCTCTAGTTGAATGGCCTGTTGTGTTAACTGCTAAATTTGAGGAGCGATTTTTAGAGGTTCCTGCTGAATCATTGGTTTATACCATGAAAGGCGATCAAAAATACTTTCCTGTTTATGATAAACAAGGCAAATTATTACCAAACTTTATTTTTGTGGCTAATATTGAGTCAAAAGATCCACAAGTTGTAATTTCGGGTAATGAGAAAGTGGTTCGCCCTCGCCTTGCCGATGCTGAATTCTTTTATCAAACTGATTTAAAACAACGTTTAGAAGACCGTTTGCCTCGTCTTGAAACAGTTTTATTTCAACAACAGCTTGGAACAGTTAAGGATAAAGCAATTCGCATTGAATCGTTATCTGGCTTTATTGCCGATAAAATTGGGGCTGATGTTGAGCAAGCCAAACGAGCGGGCAAATTAACAAAATGCGATTTAGTGACTAATACTGTTTTTGAATTCCCTGAAACACAAGGTATTATGGGACGTTATTTGGCCCTTAAAGATGGCGAAAGTATTGAAGTTGCAACCGCCATTGAAGAACAATATAAACCGCGTTTTGCTGGTGATGAATTACCAAGTACTGCTGTTTCTTGTTCAGTTTCTATCGCTGAAAAATTGGATACTTTAGCTGGCATTTTTGGTATTGGTCAGCATCCTAAGGGTGATAAAGATCCTTTTGCATTGCGTCGCGCTGCTATTGGTGTTTTACGTATTATTGTTGAAAAGGCACTGCCTTTAGATCTAGTCGAATTAGCCAATTATGCCGCATCATTATATGGCGATAAGCTTAATAATAAAAACGTAGTTGACGATATTGTTAATTTTATGCAGGGTCGTTTCCGAGCTTGGTATCAAGAACAAGGCTTTGCAATTGATACGATTCAAGCAGTTTTAGCACTTAATCCAACTAAACCCGCTGATTTTGATGCACGCGTTAAGGCAGTCACTCACTTTAGAACCTTGCCCGAAGCCTCGTCATTAGCCGAAGCTAATAAGCGTGTGTCAAATATTTTATCTAAAATTGAGGTTACTATTCCTGAGCAGATCAATGCAGCCTTGCTAGAGACAGGCGCAGAAGGTGAATTAGCTAAAAAATTGGCAATTTTAACCGATAAACTTTCACCGTATTTTAGTGAAAGCCGTTATCAAGATGCGTTAATTGAATTATCGTCATTAAAAGAGACGGTAAATACATTTTTTGATTCAGTCATGGTTATGGTTGACAATGAAGTTATTAGACTTAATCGATTAGCGCTTTTGAAAAAGCTACAAAATTTATTCTTAAAAGTTGCGGATATTTCATTATTGCAAGCTTAATTTACGAATTTAATCATTCAAAAATAATAGTGGTAACTAAATCAGTTACCACATATAAGGAACTTACATAGAAATGCAAAAAAAAATCTCTTTTTCTTTAATTTTTATACAAACATGCAATTTTATTCGTAATCGCATTACGCAATTTGTTCTTGTTAGTCTAACGCTAGCTTTAATTCATGCGTTTTTTAATTCTTTCTTTGACAAACAAAATCTAGCTGAACAAATCTATTTTTCACAAAATTTAACTAACTATGTTTTATTCGTGATGTTGACATTACTAATTAGCATTATTTTAAAAGCAATTAGTATAGCAACTATTTCTAACCTTTATATCAGCGATAAACTTAATTTAAATCTATTACTATCTAAAGCGTTATCAAATACATTAAAAATTATTCTTTTTTATCTTATCATTGGAGTCTTTATATTTTTAGTCTCATTTATGTTATCTATAGTACTTATTAGTTTAAATTTGCTTTTACCTAAAGAACTTATTTTTATATTAATTTTTTTAGTACTACTGATTCCAATTCTAATTTTAATTATCTTTTGTAACTTCTTTTTTGCTTCGCTGGTTGAACCTGGTCAAAACAATATTCTTGACTCACTTTCATTAAGCATTCAGTCATCAAAAACCCAGTGGCGCTCAGCTATTTTGATGGTATTAATCTTCCTTGCATTTGTGATGGTTTTTACTCAATTAGCTATTGCGTTCGATAGTGACAATTTTGTCCTTGATACCATCTTCTCTTTCTGTAGTATCTTTTTTGATATTTTTGTTACTAGCTTTTTCTATCGTCTTTATACGCTAGCAAATAGTGCCTCTAACTCAGCAGCACCGTCTACTAGCAATGATGATAAAAATAAAGAAGACCACTAATTAATTCTTTAATTGTTATTCATTTCCTTACCAACTCTATTTTGGTAAGGATATCGCTTACCATATACTATTTTGATTTAACTAAATCTATTGGATAAAAGCTATGACTCCAGCAATTGATTTACTTAAAAAGCTAAAAATCAAATTTAATATCCACCAATATAAACACGATCCCAACCAAACTAACTACGGGCAAGAAGCGGTTAATAAACTTGATCCCAGTTTGAATGTTACAGCTACACAGGTATTTAAAACTTTGATTGTAAGTTTAAACGGTAATAATAAGACGTTAGCGGTTTGTGTATTGCCCGTCGATAGACATTTGGATCTTAAAAAAGTCGCAAAAGCACTAAAATGTAAAAAAATAGATTTAGCTGATCCTAATTTAGCTCAAAAGGTAACAGGTTATTTGGTGGGAGGAATTAGTCCATTCGGTCAAAAACAACAACTACCCACACTCATTGATTTAAGTGCAAGTGAGCACACAACAATGTTTATATCAGGCGGGCGAAGAGGATTAGAAATTGAAATTGCGCCTCAAGATTTGATTGATATATTACAAGCGAAATGGGTTGAAATAACCACTTAAAATTATTAGTAATATAATTTTAATTTGGTTCTAATACTACTTATAAACAAGAAAAAGCGAAAGCAATTTGCCTTAAAATAATGTATTTTTATTGAGTTGATAAGGTCATAAGACTATACCCTATGACCTAATACTTCTATCAATCAAGTTGACAGTAAGAAAAAGCAACTTATTTGATTGCTTCTTTTAAAGTTTTACCTGATACGAATGCTGGTACTTTACTTGCTGCAATTTTAATTTCTTTACCAGTTTTTGGATTACGACCAGTACGAGCTTTACGAGAATTAACTTTAAATGTACCAAAACCAACTAATTGAACTGGCTCACCAGCTTTCAATGATTCAGTAATAGCGGCTAATGTAGCTTCCAACGCCGTTTTTGCAGCTACTTTGGTAATATCAGCTTTGCTAGCAATAGCGTCGACAAGTTCTGTTTTATTCATGGGTATATCCTTACATATTATTTTATTGTTAAAGTTAACATTATAAACGAAGCTAAAACTTAATATTTTAGCGTCGTTACTGTAAACGTTGCTTAGATTACATTGCTGTTAAATGTAGTCTATATTTGTCCAATATTAAAGAAAAATTTAATAAAAATTTTAAAAATTACACTTTAAACGCCTTGATAGCTCAAAAAAACACCAATATTACTAGTTCCCGCTGCTCGAATTTCATCTTTCAAGCCTTTTATCAACTCATTCATTTCATTATTTTCTTCGCGTAGCAATCGAAATATTTCCCACTGCAAATCGAATTCATCTATAACACTAGGCAAAGTTTGTTGTTCATCTTCTGAAAGATTAACATTTGTTTTGGTCATTTCAAATTCAGCAACTGTAGTTGCTGATATACTACTGACTTTAGCTGTATGTTCAGCGATTTCACCACTCAAGTAAGAGTGTAAGACCTCACCAAGTGCATGACAAGCATCGATGGCTGGATAAACCATATAAGGACTATCATCAGTTACAGTTGGAATAATGAGTTCTAATTTCTCAAGCTGTAAATCAAAATTGATTTTTACATCTTCAACTAATAGTGATTCCCAAACTAAATCCAGTATTTTTTTATAATTTTTAGCATCATCTTCATGATGTTGTTGATGACAATAAAAAACAAAGTTGGGATACATTCGTTCACATAAGCAGACCATAAATAGACGTTGTTTCCATTGTGGTAACTTTTCTAGCCTTAATTGAACAGGATTTTTAATCATGATGAAACCTTTTTGATAGTCGATGTACCGCTTCAATCAAATACTGTACATTCTCTACAGGGATATCTTGGTGAATACCATGCCCTAAATTAAAAACATGCCCATTGTGATAGCCATATTCATTAAGAACGGCCTCTACGTTGGATTCAATTGTTTGCTTTCCTGCATATAAAACGGAAGGATCTAAATTCCCTTGTACTGCTATTTTCCCTTTTTGAGTAATCTGGCTTAAATTTACAGTCCAATCCACTCCCACCGCATCACAACCTGTATTAATAATACGATCAAGCCATATTCCTCCTCCTTTAGTAAATAAAGTAACAGGAATGTACGAGGTTATATCTTGACTTTTTTTACCTTGTTTTAATTGCGATAAGATCTGTTGCATATAGTCAAGTGAAAATGTTTGATAGCTTTGATGACTTAATACGCCGCCCCAAGTATCAAAAATCATAATCGATTGTGCTCCCGCTTGAATTTGTGCATTTAAATATAATGCGATACTGTTTGCTAGTTTTTCAAGTAGTTGATGCAACGCTTTGGGCTCACTATAAAGCATCTTTTTAATTTTGGTGAATGCTTTGCTACTGCCCCCTTCAATCATGTAGGTGGCTAGTGTCCATGGGCTTCCCGAAAAACCAATTAGTGGAACTTTACCATTGAGTTCTTTTTTTGTTAATCGAATCGCATCCATCACATATTTAAGTGATTGCTCTGGATCTGGGATGGGTAATTGTTCAATATCTGATATGCAAGATATCGATTTTTTAAATTTAGGTCCTTCACCCGATTCAAAATATAAGCCAAGCCCCATAGCATCAGGGATTGTTAAAATATCAGAGAAAATAATAGCAGCATCAAGCTCAAATCGTTGTAATGGTTGTAAGGTGACCTCACAAGCTAATTCTGGCGTTTGACACATCGTCATAAAATCACCCGCTTTTGATCTTAATTGACGATACTCAGGTAAATAACGACCAGCCTGTCGCATCATCCAAACTGGTGTATAGTCTACAGGCAAACATTGTAAAGCTCGTAAATAACGATCATTTTTTAATTGGCTCATATCTTCAGCTCTTTAAATATAGACTTTATTTTGTTAAAAAGTTTCAGGTAAGTATTTGTTTCAGTATAAAAATCACTTAATTTATCTATTATTTGTGATCTAAATCCTGAGGCTATGATAATGTTTGTTGTGCATAACGAATCAAGGTTTCAGAGATATTTTGCATTACACTACTTTCAGGAGCAAAACGATGCCAATATAGCATACGTCTTTGATATAACCCATCAGTTAAATTAATTAATTCACCATTTTTTAATTCTTGCTCAACTTGCAACTTTGGTAACATACAGCAGGCCGAACCTTGTTTAGCTAATTGCACAAAAGCTTCAGATGAACTAGTGATATGGCAAATTACACTACCTGGCGTAAGGTTAAAGTTTTCTTGTAAGAAGGCCTGATGCATATCATCTAAATGATCGAATGCAACAGCAGGCGCTTTTAATAAAGATGATCGAGTTACCCCAGTTGGAAAGTACTTTTTAGCAAAATCAGGTGAAGCCACAAAAATATAGTCTAAAGCACCTAATAAATCAGACAAGCAACCTGGTAAAGGATTAGCTTGAATGCTAATCGCACCAACTACTGTCCCTAAACGCAATAATTCTAACGTATGTTCTTCATCTTTGACTTGAATATCAAAACGTAAGATATTTTTATCTAAAACTGGTTTTAACGCAGGTAAAAACCAAGTTGCTAAAGAATCAGCATTAATCGCAATAGATAACGACAACGGTGTGGCATTTTGCTCGTTATCACCTAACCATTGCTGTTCTAATAATTCAACTTGATGTAATAAGCCAAGCAGGTGCTCACCTTGTTTGGTTGCTTTCGGAGGAATGGTCCTAACTAGCAGTTGTTGACCAAAAAAGCTTTCTAATTGTTTGATACGTTGCGAAACCGCAGGTTGTGTAATACACAATTTATCAGCAGCTCTTTCAAATCCTCGTTCCTTTATCACCGCATCTAATGCTTGTAACGCTCTATAATCTGGACGCTTCATAATCTCTTTATTAATGATTTGATCATTGCTCAAATATTTAATCTACTTTAATATCGTAATAAGTTTTAAACCTATCACAAAGTTGATTTAATTCTTAAAATCCTAATGATTTTTGCTTTCTAATTGGGTACTATGCCATATCTTCAACAATTTTGCTTTCAAAATTTTATTTTTTTTAAGAAAAATTATCCTCAAAATAGGGGTGATATTATGACACAAGACGAATTAAAAAAGGCCGTAGGCTGGTCAGCCTTAAAATTTATCAAACCTGATTCTTTTATTGGTGTAGGAACAGGCTCTACTGCATCCCATTTTATTGATGCATTAGCTACAATAAAAGATCAAATCAAAGGTACTGTATCTAGTTCGGAAGCATCCACCCAAAAATTAAAAAGCTATGGTATTCCTGTTCTCGATTGTAATGAAGTCGATTATTTGGATGTCTATGTCGATGGTGCAGATGAAATTAATCACCAGTTGCAAATGATTAAAGGAGGTGGCGCAGCTTTAACACGCGAAAAAATTGTTTCAGCCATAGCTAAACAATTTATTTGTATTGTTGATGAATCAAAAGTTGTTGATGTATTAGGTAAATTCCCATTACCGGTTGAAGTAATCCCAATGGCTCGTTCATATGTTGCTCGTGAGTTATATAAGCTGGGCGGTAAACCAATATATCGTCAAGGCGTTATAACTGACAATGGTAATGTGATTTTAGATATTCATGATCTTGTCATTACCAAACCAATGGAGCTTGAAAACCGAATTAATAGCATTGCAGGTGTGGTTACTGTTGGATTATTTGCCAATAAAGGCGCTGATATTGCGCTTGTTGGATGCAGTACGGGTGTAAAAGAGCTGAGATAAAATCATTTACTACAATAAAGTTAATAATGGTATTTAATTATAAGTACCAATTTGTATGCTGAAGGAAAGAGAGGAAATAATGGTTATTCAAACTTTAACCAAAGATGAAAATAAGTTTTTATTACTTGAGGGAGTTCATCCTAGCGCAATTGAAATATTAAAATCCGCCGGCTTTACCAATATTGAATATCATAAAAGCGCATTATCGCCTGAAGAACTTAAGCAAGCTCTGAAAGATGTCCGGTTTATTGGGATCCGGTCAAGAACACAATTAACTAAGGACATTATCGATTCTGCACCTAAACTTGCTGGCATTGGCTGTTTTTGTATAGGTACCAACCAAGTTGATCTTGATGCAGCGACAGTAAAAGGGATTCCTGTTTTTAATGCACCATTTTCAAATACGCGATCTGTAGCAGAACTAGTATTAGCCGAAGCAATATTATTACTTCGTCGAGTACCAGATGCAAATGCTAAAGCACACCGAGGAAAATGGAATAAGATTGCGACAGGTTCACACGAAGCTCGTGGTAAAAATTTGGGTATTATTGGTTATGGGCATATTGGTAGCCAACTAAGTATTTTGGCTGAATCGTTAGGGATGAATGTTTATTTTTATGATATTGAAACAAAACTACCTTTAGGTAATGCTAAACAAGTTTCAACAATGAAAGAATTACTAGCAATAAGCGATATTGTTTCAATGCATGTGCCAGAAAATCCAACAACCATCAAAATGATTAGTGATAACGAAATTGATGCAATGAAACAAGACGCAATTTTAATCAATGCTTCACGCGGTAAAGTTATCGATCTTGAGGCTTTAACTAAAGCTTTGAAAGCCAAAAAACTCAGTGGGGCAGCTATTGATGTTTTTCCAACAGAACCTGCTAGTAACAACGACCCTTTTGAATCTCCATTATGTCAATTTGATAATGTAATTATTACTCCGCATATCGGTGGTTCAACTAGCGAAGCACAAGAAAATATTGGGATTGAGGTCGCAAGTAAACTAGCTAAATATTCTGATACTGGTGCAACACTTTCAGCAGTTAATTTTCCTGAAGCCTCTTTACCTATTCCAGCTAAAGGCTCTAGTCGTTTTATTAATATTCATCGTAACCAACCTGGTGTTCTAACTGCTATCAATACGTTATTCGCTGAACAAGGGCTTAATATTTCAGCACAATATTTACAAACTGATCCTCAGATTGGTTATGTTGTTATTGATATCGATAGAGTTAAACAAAGTAAGGCTGAAGAGTTGTTATCTAAACTGAAAAACGTGCCAGGAACAATTCGTGCTAGATTGTTATTTTAAGGTGATAAGTCGGTACGCTTGTTAGCCACTCAGCTTTAGCGGGTTTTTAATTTTGAGTAAATTAAATTTGTTTTGTTAATAATTTGCATCACTCAAATAGATTCCCGCTAATGCAACATTTAAACAATGCTATTTTTTATTCTTTATCAATTACGTCTACTTTAATGACTTTGATGCCTCGTTGTATGAGTGCTTCATAATATTTGTCATCTAATTTATTGTCGGTGATGATGGTATCAACAGCATTTAAGTCACACACAACATTAGGACTACGCCTGCCAAACTTGGTTGAGTCAGCTAATAATATTAATTTTGCCGCAGCTTTACTCATGGCAACACTGCCGTGATAGCTTTCATTAAATGTTGTCACGCCCCCTACTAAATCAATCCCATCGGCCCCCATAAATAGTTTATCAAAAGTGTAAGATTCAAATATGGCCGCAGTTGATGCACTGTTACTGTGAAAAGAGGCCGATTTACGGCGAAAAGTGCCACCTGATAAGATAATAGTATGATCATTATTATGTGCAACAAGTTCATTTACAATGTGTAAGCTGTTAGTCATAATAGTCAAATTATTGAAACTTGTCAGTATAGGAATCATCTGAGCAACAGTACTTCCAGAGTCAAAAATAATTGAGTCACCTTCGTGGATCAATTTAACTGCTTCGCATGCAATTGATTTTTTAGATGCAATGTTAATATAAGTTTTATGATCAATAGCTCTATCACCAATTTCACGGTTTAACATGGCGCCGCCGTAAGTACGTAAAACTAGACCACTTTGGCTGAGTTGAGTGAGATCTTTACGAATTGTAGTTCCAGTCGTTTTGAAATACTCAACTAATTCATCAATACTAACTTGCCCATTATTTTGCAAGTATTCTAAAATAGCTGTTTGTCGTTGCCTTACTTTCATATTATGATTCCATCATTATTAGTATATAGGAAATTTTATTTTGCAAACCATTATACTTTATAATGAAAGAAATTACTTTTCAAAATAAAAGATAATTATTAATTTTTTGCTGTTAAGGCAACAATCAACGCACTTTGTGATATTACGTCGTTTGGAAATATTTTTTCAGGGATTATTTCTGATACAGATAAGCCATGGAGCTGGGAAATAGATTTAGGCAATGCAAATACCGTGATCCCTTTCATTATAATAGAATCAATCACAACTTTATTTTCATCTAATGAAATTGCGATTAATACTCTTGGTCTAAATCGTTTACTTTTACTACGACCAACACCTAAGTAGCAACCTTTTTTTAAAGCTAGAAACGCTTTATTGAAACGACGAATTTGAAACCAACTAAAAATAATTTGAATACACCAAGCAATAAGCGCTATAGCAATTAGAGTAGTCGTCATATTTAATATTTTTCCATTTTTTAAGCTAGAATAAAAAGTGCGATAAGTTTAAATTAACTTTCGCACTTTATTTTAACTAGAACATCACTTGTCCACCAGTAATGTTGATTGATTGCCCTGTGCAATATGATGCTTTATCACTTGCATAAAATAGCAATACGTCAAGTACATCTTGATAATCACAACCTCGTTTTAAGGGAACTTTATCAATATAAACTTGTTCCACTTGGTTTTCAGGAATACCTAATTTTTTAGCATACTGTGGTATTAACGATTGGAACATAGGGGATTTTAATAAGTTACCTAACATTAATGAGTTTACAGTAATACCACAATCAGCAAGATCTAGGGCAAGTGATTGTGTTAACCCTACCCCACCAAATTTGGCTGCGCTGTATCCTGAATTATGTTTGCTACCCACTTTTCCAGATTTCGAATTGATTTGGATAATACGACCAGCGGTATTATGTTTTACCATTAATTTTGCAAATTCACGCGCACATAAGAAATAACCAGTTAAGTTGACATCAACCGATAATTGAAAATCACTTAATGCAAAACTGGTAATTGGAGCTGCACGTGCAATTCCTGCACTGTAGACTAATAAGTCAGCATGTTTAAATGTAGCTTCAACGTCTTGTGCTAACTTGATGACACTATCTTCTTTGGTTGCATCAACAACAAAGCCTTTTGCCGTGCTAGCGCCATGTTTTTGATTTATTTCATCTGCAACTTTGTTTGCATTAGCGGCATTCAAATCTGCAACGGCAACTTTGTATCCAGCATCAGCGATACCTTTACATAAGAATTCACCAAGAGTTTGTCCGCCACCTATAACAACTGCTACTTGTTTCATTTTTTATGTTCCTTAATCATTTACAATTCTAATTTCATCACCCACAAAAAGCTGACTTGGAGTTTCGCCTTCTATATGAATGGTTCCTGGTAATTCGGCTTGATTATTACTATCAAATTTTAATGTGATATGACCTAATTCACGGAAATTAACACTAGCAACATCACCCACCGCGGTAATTTTGTAACTCTGTTTACCTAGATAAATGGTCTGCCCAACTTGTAAATCTTGTTTTAAATCATCATGACTATGCACAAAACAATAATCCGCTAAATCTGCTGGTGCTCCAGTTTTAAACAGGATTAACATACCATCAGTTAATGCATCTTGAGCAAACTCACCAATTTGACTAATTTTTGATTGATAGATAATATTTGACATCATTAACCTTCTTATTTCTTGCTTTCACTTAATCCAAGCTTTTTATTTTTAACGTTAGTTTAAAATGGGATGGAACCATCCCATTTTTTAGACAATCTATTGATAGATAAATAACGATACCGCCCATGCAACTAATACTGTTGGCGCACCGGTTAAAAAGCGGCTAACTAACACCGATGGTACCCCTACTCGAACTGTATCTTGTTTAGCTTCAGCAAGTGATAAACCAACCGGAATAAAGTCGCATGCTGCTTGTGCATTAATGGCAAACAATGCTGGCAATGCTAAATGCGGTGGAATATTACCAAGTCCAATTTGAACACCAACTAATGTCCCAATAACTTGAGCAATAACCGCACCAGGACCTAAGAATGGGGAAAGTAATGGAAATGAACAAATTAAGGCTAAAATAACCAATCCAAGCGGATTGTTTGCCAGTGGTACTAGCCCATGCGCAATAAAGTTACCCAATCCAGATGCAATGATGATACCAATTAGTGCCGATACAAACGCCATAAAAGGAAGTATTGTTTTCAGTACAGTGTCAATTGTATCTCGGCCAGCTTGGAAGAAGACAGCAACGCCAGAACCCATACCGATACCAATTCTTGCTAACAAACCATCGCTTTGTTCAGTAATTTTTTTGCTGCTGTCATAATCTTTAAATTCAGACGATTTATCGTTTGTTGCTGGTTCGCTTACAACATCGCCTTCTTTTTCTATTAGTTTGATATTGTGAGGTTTTACCGCAGAAACATAAATATCTTCAACAATATATTGAGCCAGAGGGCCTGATTTACCTGTGGCATGAATATTGATAGTTGGTATACGATTTTTTGGATAAATTCCACAACGTAATGTTCCTCCACAATCAATCACAGCAACGCCAATTTCATCTTTAGGCGGCTCACCATCTTTAAAACCATCAATAGCTTCCCAACCTGTTAGATCAACTAAAGTGTCAACTATGGCTGGACGAGTACCTGCTGCAATATAAACAATTTTTTTACCAGCAATAACTGGAAGTTCCAAAGGTCCACCCCAACCTGCTTCGCCTTTTTCAATGTGGATAAATTTTGCCATTTTTTATATTCCTTATTTTTATTATAGATGAACTTTTCTTTCTAACTTGATGCCCATTTTTCTTTCAAAAATGGCAGTACAAAAGTCAGTAATCCACCCCCTAAAGAAGTTAGTACCTAAACCAACAAGGAAATAACTCACAGCAAGAGGACCTAAAGGTAAATTTAGGGTAGTTAAACCAGCAGCTATTCCCAAATAAACAAAAAGTTCACCAGGGTTAACGTGTGGAAAGAGTCCATTCATTGAATGGCAACTATAAGATGAAGCTGCATAATAACTCGGTTTGTAAAACTCTGGCATAAAACGACCTAGGCTTAATGTCATTGGATTACAAAATACGAAAGTTCCGATAAGTGGTAATAATAGATATCGAGAAACAGGATTGCCCGCACAAGCTTGCGCTAAACGTTCAATACGTTCTTGCCCAATAAATTTAATCACTGCGTTCATCACAACGAGTAATGAAATTAATAATGGTAATATACTTGTTACCATACCCACAAATACCTTGCCGCCTTCTTGGAATAAACCAATAAACCATTCGGCACCAAATGAAATAGCATCAATCATATTGTCTCCTATTGAGTTAAATTTCGCATTAATGCTATCAACTTTGAAATATAAAAACTTTTAACTAAATCACATTTTGAAATATTTTCTTTTATTTTGAAATATATTGTTTCAGATAAATAAAAATAAGAAAGAAGAAAGAAATAAAAAAACCATAGGTTACTGAAATAGCAATGATAGTAAAAAATTAACGTTTTTTATTGGACATTAACATTAAGTTGGCGTAATTTTGTCAATACGGGTATTTATTATTCAATTTAAAGGAGAATATATCATGGCTAAAAGTACGGCTTCTGCTAAAAAACTACAACAATCAGCTATTTTGTTTCCTACTGATTTAGGACAAAAGGCATCAAAAGATATTTCTGGAGCAATGAATTCTGTTTTAGCAGATGTATTTGCTTTATATTTAAAAACTAAAAACTTTCATTGGCATGTTAGTGGCCCTCATTTCCGTGATTACCACTTAATGCTAGATGATCAAGGTGAAGAGCTATTTGCAATGACAGATCCGATTGCGGAACGTGTCCGTAAGTTAGGTGGCACAACTCTACGCTCAATTGGTCACATTGCTAAATTACAGAGTATTTCTGATAATGATGCAGATTTCGTTGAACCATCAGATATGCTTGCCGAGCTATGCCAAGATAATGTAAAACTAACAGAACGTATGCGTGTTGCACATGATATTTGTGATAAATACAATGATACCGCTACTGCCAGTTTAATTGAAGAGTGGATCGATCAAACAGAACAACGTGCATGGTTCTTATTTGAAGCAGGCCGAAAAGTCGACTCATCAGGACATTAACAAATACTATTAATTTAAGAGGTGTTAAAAATACCTCTTATAAAAAAGTGGAGATTTAAGATGAGTAAAAAAATTGCTGTACTGGTAGGAAGTTTGCGCAAAGACTCTTATAACTTAAAAGTAGCAAAAGTTTTTCAAAAAATTGCACCACCATCACTTTCATTACAAATTATTCAAATTGGCGATTTACCTTTATATAATGAAGATATTGATAATGATACCCCTCCTGCCTCTTATACTCGTTTCCGCAAAGAAGTAGCCGATTGTCAGGGTGTTATTTTTGTGACACCAGAATATAATCGTGGAGTTCCTGCTGTTATCAAAAATGCAATAGATATTGGTTCTCGTCCTTATGGTAAGAGCATTTGGTCTAAAAAAGCCGCTGCAATTGTTTCCGTTTCACAAGGTGCAATTGGTGGGTTTGGCGCTAACCATCAACTTCGTCAATCATTAGTATTTCTTGATATGCCGACATTACAACAGCCTGAAGCTTATATTGGTAATGTAGCTTCTGCTTTTGATGAAAGTGGTAATATTACTGAAAAAAGTAAAGAATTCTTAATCCTTATTATTAATAGCTATGCAAGTTGGGTTGAAAAGTTAAGCTAATAACTCTTTATTTTAAGATTCACAGTCAATATAATTGACTGTGTTTTCTTAACAAGTAAGTTAACTATTTTTGCCATGCCTATATTTTTTCCTAATAGTGAACAAGAATTATTGCAACGAGCTCAGTTAGCAGCAGGTTTTACTTTTGGCGAGATAGCACAATACTTAAACATACCTATACCGAATAATCTAAATAAACAAAAGGGTTGGGTAGGCAATCTTATTGAAACTTTTTTAGGAGCAAATGCTGGTAGTAAAGCTGAGCAAGATTTTGCTAATCTTGGTATAGAGCTTAAAACTATTCCTGTTGATAAACACGGTAAACCACTTGAAACAACCTTCGTTAGTGTCACACCGTTAATGGCTAATCATGGTGTTATTTGGGAGACAAGCCATGTTAGATATAAACTTGCAAAAGTGCTTTGGATTCCGATAGAAGGTGAAAGAACTATTCCTCTCGCAGATAGAAAAGTTGGAAAACCTATTATGTGGACACCAACTAAAGAACAAGAGCAACAGCTCAAACAAGACTGGGAAGAGTTAATGGATATGATAGCACTAGGGCATGTTGAAAAAATTACTGCTCGATATGGTACTTATTTACAAATTAGGCCTAAAGCAGCCAATGGGCAAGCTCTTACGGAAGCAATTGGTGAAAATGGTGATATTATTTTAACTCGACCACGTGGGTTTTACTTAAAAAAAACATTTACAATGCAAATTTTACAAGCTTAAATTTGTTAATCGCTTTGATCATAACCAAAACATATTAATTATATATTTTTTTATACCAAATCTTCTTTAAATATTAAAATTCTTGACAATAGTTCACAATTCCTTTTAAAAATAAAGAACATCTTTCCGCTTATTTTCACAAAAAATCCAATCTACATCACTATTATTCACATTAGTGATTTACTTTGAGAATATGTGAATGTAAATTTAAACTCAAATAAACATTTGTGACTAATAAAGAGAATTTGTGAGAGGTGTTAAATGAATATTATTTTGGCTGGACACGGAAAAATTGCATATGAAATGAAAAATAGCATTGAGATGATTGCAGGACAATACCCTAATTTACATACTATAACTTTTGAACCAGGGGATAGTATTGATAGTCTAAAAGGCAAATATCTAAAAATTATTAACCAATCAGAATCGAAACAGTTCATCATCATCACTGATATATTTTCAGGTAGCCCTTATAACGCAGCCACCATTCTAGCAATGCAATTAGGTAATATCGAAGTAATTACTGGATTATCTCTACCTCTTTGCTTAGAGCTATTAAATCTTGATTTCTCTGTTATCAATATTGAAAACGTATTTGAACAATTAAACGAAACTAAGTTAAATTTTATTAAATCTTTCAAATTGTTATATAAAAATGAACCTACAAGGGAGGAATTATAAATGATCATAAATTTAGTTCGTATTGATGATAGATTGATTCATGGTCAAGTTACTACCGTTTGGACAAAAGAAGCCAAGGCTGAAAGAATTATCATCGTCAGTGATGAAGTTGCTAATGATGAAATACGTTCAACACTAGTTAAACAAGCGGCTCCACCAGGAATTAAAGTTTCAGTGATAAGTATTAATAAGGCCGCAGCAGTCTACAAAAATCCTAAATACGAAAATGACACTGTTTTTTATCTTTTTACAAACCCAACCGATGTTTTACGATTAGTCAATGCAGGTGTCCCCATTAAAGAGGTTAATATTGGAGGAATGTCGTTTAAAGAGGGAAAAAAACAAATTACCAAAGCCGTTTCTGTTGATGAAAATGATATATCTTCATTTAAAAAATTGCATGAGATGGGCATCAACTTATGTTTAAAAGTTGTTATTACCGATCCTGATATTGATTTTATTAAAATGCTTTAGCAGGGTTATCCGTACTAACATAATAATTAGCAGGAGGGAAACATGGATATTTCAATACTTCAAATCATGTTCATTTTTATTTTCTCGTGCATAGCAGGGATGGGAAGTGTACTTGATGAATTTCAAACACATCGTCCATTAATTGCATGTACCGTAGTAGGCTTAATATTAGGTGATGTAAAAACAGGTATCATTTTAGGCGGTACACTTGAACTCATAGCATTGGGTTGGATGAATATAGGGGCAGCCCAATCTCCAGATTCAGCATTGGCTAGTGTAATTTCAACTATATTAGTTGTTATCGGAAGGCAAGATATCCAAACAGGAATAGCTATAGCTCTTCCTGTTGCAGCAGCAGGACAAATATTAACTGTTTTTGCAAGAACTATTACAGTTATATTTCAGCATGAAGCCGATAAAGCAGCAGAAAAGGTTCAATTTCGGAAAATCGAGTTACTTCATTTTAGTGCGCTTTTTGTGCAAGCATTAAGAGTATCTATCCCAGCTACGCTTGTTGCAATTTACGTTGACGCAAACACCGTACAATCTTTATTAAATATGTTACCAGATATTGTCACTGGTGGTCTTTCAGTAGCTGGTGGATTTATCGTTGTAGTTGGTTATGCAATGGTATTAAACATGATGATTGTTAAATATTTAGCACCATTTTTCTATTTGGGTTTTGTCTTAGGTGGATATTTAAATTTTAGTTTACTTTCATTTGGTATTTTAGGAGTTATTTTTGCCATTATTTATGTTCAATTAAATCCAAAGTTTAATGTAATAAAAAACAATGACAAATTTATAAATTCGACAGCAAATACCAATCAAATAATCACTGATGATGAGTTAGATGATTAATTATAGGAATTTTATTATGAAAGAGATGTTAAAAACCGTTCAGAAAAAAGATGTGATTAGCACATTTATTCGTTCTAATTTTCAACAAGCTTCTTTTAATTATGAACGTATCCATGCACTTGCTTTTTGTGTAGATATGATTCCAACAATTAGACGAGTATATCATACAAAAGATGAACAACGCCAAGCATTAAAAAGACATTTATCCTTTTTCAACACAACCCCTGCAATGTGTGGCCCTGTGCTTGGTGTCACCATAGCGATGGAAGAAGCAAAAGCAAATGGCGCACCAATTAATGATGGAACAATTAATAGCCTCAAAATTGGATTAATGGGTCCTTTAGCTGGAGTAGGCGATCCTCTTGTATGGGGAACATTGCGCCCTATCACTGCGGCACTTGGTGCATCTTTAGCTCTCACAGGTAATATTGCAGGTCCATTATTATTTTTTATTTTGTTTAATTTAGTCAGACTTGCCATGAAATGGTATGGTTTAACCTATGGATTATCAAAAGGAATAGGTATTGTTAAAGATCTTTCGGGTATTATCTTGCCTAAACTGACAGAAGGTGCTTCCATTCTTGGTTTATTTATTATGGGAGTATTGGTGACAAAATGGACCTCAATAAATGTACCTTTAGTGGTATCTAAAACTACCGATACAAATGGTAATGAAATCATTATGACAGTACAAGGTATACTCAACGATCTCGTACCTGGTTTACTCCCGCTAGCTTTAACATTGTTAATGATGAAATTACTCAGAAAAAAGGTCAGCCCAATTATCTTAATTTTTGCTTTATTTGCTGTAGGTATTATTGGTTATGGGTTAGGTATTCTCGCTTAAAACGCAAACAAAAAACATTAAAACAATTTGTTATAAATATTTCTTCTTACAACTATCAGTATAACTGGGTAAGCAATATTGAGTATAAATTTGTATCAAATTTAATTTATTAAAGAGGAATATATGAAAACTCAAGCCGTTAGATTATATGGGAAAAATGATCTTCAATTAGAATCTTTTGAACTTCCACCAATCACTGACGATGAAGTGTTGGTATCTGTTATTGTTGACAGTATGTGCATGTCTTCACTAAAACTAGTAAATCAAGGAGAAAACCATAAAAAAACACCACCAGATTTAAAAAACAATCCAATCATTATTGGGCATGAGTGTTGCGGTGATATTTTGCAAGTAGGTAAAAATTGGCAATATAAATTTAAAGAAGGTCAAAAATATGTCATACAAGCTAATTTACAGCTAGCTAATAGCCCTTATTGTGTTGGTTACTCTTATTCGAATACAGGTGGATGTGCAACCTACATGATAGTTAATCACGACGTATTAAAGCAAGATTGTTTAATTCCTTATGATGGAAAAACTTATTTTGAAGGAGCTTTAATCGAACCTTTATCCTGTATCATTGGTGCTTTTAATGCTAACTATCATTTAAAACCAAATAGTTATGATCATATTATGGGGATAAAACCTAATGGAGAATTGCTCATATTAGGGGGAACAGGTCCTATGGGGATGCTTGCAATAGACTATGCTTTAAATGGGCCAATCAAACCGAATAAAGTGGTTGTCACAGGGCGAAATAAAGAAAAAATAGCACATCTGAAAACATTATACCAATCACGCAATGGAGTTGAACTTGAATTTGTTGATATATCTGATAATAAAGATCAATTGTCTCTATTGAAAAGCAAAGCTTCAAAAAATAGTTTTGATGATATCTTTATTTTTTTACCATCAAAAGAGTTAATTCATTTAGCATCACAATTATTGGCATTTGACGGTTGTCTAAATTTCTTTGCAGGCCCCCAAGATAAAAATTTTGAAGCAGAAATTAATTTTTATAATGTACATTATAATTTTACACATATTGTAGGAACATCAGGAGGAAATACTGATGACATGCGCTTAGCTGTTAAACTAATTGAGTCAGGCAAGGTTGATGTTGCTAAGATTGTTTCACATATAATGGGAATTGATCAAGCCTGCGAAATAACTCAATTACAAGATAAAATTAAAGGTGGAAAAAAACTAGTCTACACTCACAAACGGTTTGGACTTAAAAGTTTAGAATCTCTAACAGATAGTGCTGATGATGTAGCATTAAAGAAAATATTAAATAAAAGTCATGGTATTTGGTCAAAAGAAGCCGAAGATTTAGTATTAAATGATTTTCCTGATATTGAGTCTTAATTTTGATATACTTTAACGACATCAAGATGCCATAATAAGAGCTATTATCAATGGCATCTTGATATTCTTAAAAACAAATAGTAATTTTTAATAACAATGACTGATAAAATAAAATAGCCATGATCAATAATAACGTTGGTAACTACGATTTTGAGCAACACAAATTATTAATAAAAATAGCTCAACTCTATTATGAAGAAAATAAAACTCAATCTGAAATAGCTAAAATCGTCAATATACACAGATCAAGCATTAGTCGAATGCTAAAAGTTATACGTGAACTAGGCATTGTTTCTATCTCAATTAATTATGATTTACTGCCCAATATTGCATTAGAAGAAAAAATTCTTAATAAATTTAATTTAAAACAAGTTATTGTTGTACCTGTTAATCAAAATATCGATAATGACAGCAAGAATCAAATTGTCTGCAATGTCGCTGCAAATGTATTAATTAAGAATATTCATGATGACGATATCATTGGTATTTCATGGGGGCGCACAATTAATTATATTGTTAGTAGTTTAAAAAATGATAATACTCAGTTTAATAATACAATTATCGTACCGATGATTGGTGGGCCATCAGGAAAAATTGAAACAAAATATCATGTTAATAATATTGCATATAAACTTTCCAATAAATTAAACAGTCAAGCTATACTTATTGATTACCCTGCTATTGTTGATACTGAACAATTGAAATTAGAAATTGAAAAAACTCAACATATGAAAGAATTAAAGGATTGGTGGAGTAAGATTACCGTAGCGCTTTTTAGCATCGGTTGCCCTGCTATCTCCAAAAGTTCTATATGGTACGGTTTTTATGGAGAATTATTTCAAGCAATTGCTAATAAAAAAATTGTAGGTGATATTCTATCTCGCTTTTTCGATAATAAAGGAACAGAATTAAAAACACCATTTTGTAATCAAATTATTGGAGTAACTTTAGATAATCTAAAAAAAATTCCACTAAAAATATGTGCAAGTGGTGACTCCGAAAAAATCAATAGTTTAAAAGCAGCATTAAATGCAAATTATATTGATATATTAGTAATTAGTGATGAAATGGCCACTCAATTAATTAACTAATTTTTTCAACTAAAAGATTAGCAAATAATATTCGTTACTAGAAAACAATATTACCATCTATAAGACTTAATCTTATAAAAATCTAAAGAATATCAAGCATTAAAATTTTAGAATTCCTTTGATAATTATAAAGTTTTTTCTTTTTAATCGGTAAATCATCAACTTCTGCAGGGTTAAAACCTTTTTCTCTAAACCAATGAATACTACGTGTAGTTAAAACAAATATTTTTTCGAGCCCTAACTGGATTGCTTTTTCTGTTAACTTTTCAATTAAGTCATCTCCTCGAGATGAATTGCGATAATCAGGATGAATAGCTACACAGGCCATTTCTCCCATTTTTTCTTCAGGATATGGATAAAGTGCTGCACAACCAATTGTCATATTATCACGTTCAATAATGGTAAATTTATCTATCTCCATTTCTAACTGCTCACGTGAACGTTTAACCAAAATACCTTGTTCTTCAAGTGGACGTATGAGTTCTAGAATTCCTCCAATATCGTTAATAGTTGCTAAACGCACTTGTTCAGAATGTTCCATCGCTACTTGTGTTCCAATCCCATCACGCGAAAATAATTCTTGTAAAATTGAGCCATCAACCAAATAACTTACCAAATGGCTTCGTCTGACCCCACTACGGCATGCTTTAGATGCTGCACGTAAAAAACGTGCTTCACTAGATAAAGGTTTACCTTGCTGCTCTTTTTTGTTGACATAATTATCCGCATCAACAGGATAAAGGTCGGTAATAACACGCCCCTTTTCATCTAGTACTCCTTGTTCTGCGCAAAAACTGATTAATTTATCCGCTTTTAAGCGAATAGCAACTTCGGTTGCAACATCCTCAGATGCTAAATTGAAACTTTCACCAGTAACCGAAACGCCAACAGGGCCTAGTAACACAATTGATCCACGATCTAGTTGTTCAGCTATAGCCTCGTTGTTTATACGACGGATTTTACCTGTATGACAATAATCAATCCCATTATCTACCCCTAAAGGTTGTGCAATCACAAAATTACCACTTACAACACTGATATGAGCTCCTTGTAATGGAGTATTATTTAAACTCATTGATAAACTTGCGGTAATATTGAGTTGTAATGAACCTGTAACTTGTTTAATGATGTCTAGTGTTGTTGCATCGGTAATACGCGTATTTTTATAATATTTAGGTGTGATATTATGATTTTTTAAAGATTCATCAATCTGATTGCGAGCACCATTAACAATAACAAGTTTAATACCAAGACTATAAAGTAAACCAATATCACTGATAATACTCGAATAATTATTACTTTTTAACACTGCGCCTGTGAGCAAAATTACAAATGTTTTACCATGATGTGCATTAATATAAGGTACTGAATGTCTTAAGCCATCAACTAACTCAGTTGTACGTTCTTTCATTTTCACAACCACCTCAAACTGAATACTTATTCACTTTTTGTGTATTTTTATTTATTTTTGGTTTTATGGCAAGCAATATTTCAAGAATCTAATAAAAATCTTAAAATTTGCTATTAATAAAAGTTAATGGCTTAAGCTTAATGATTTTTGATTAAGTAATAATGGATTAACAAAATATTGAATTGTTAAATACGAAAATAAATTAAAATTTTTATGAGATGTTAATATCGAAAAAAAGCATGCCATATTGGCATGCCCTCTAACATTATTATTCTTAAAATATATAAAATTATATTTTTGTTATATCAACTACCTTTTTAAAACGATAAAAGATAATTGAGCCAAGTATTACACTTGACATCGCAATAAAAAAGTCAATTAATATGGCATAACTTACATTGAACATAGCTAATTTTGGTACTATAAGCGGAATGATAACAAACGATAGACCGCTAAAAGTATACATACAACCTACAGCAAGACCTTTTCGTGTTGGGAACATTTGTTGCATAACAACCAAAGTTAATTGAAGTACCCCCCCTGCCGCAGTTAATCCCATTCCTATTGCGACGATAACACACATTGCAGGTGAAACATTAAAATAAAAAATGATTAATACCAACGCAGATAAGGCAGGCAAAATAATGATGCAAAAGATAGGTTTTAATAGATGTTTGACTACAAAAGCCGTAACAAATACAGAAATAATTGAGGCAGTACTATAATAACTAATCAGTTGATTAGCATCAGGTTCGCTCATATTAACAGCTCTGATAGCGATAGTTGGCAACCACTGCAAGACAATAACGAATGTTGCTGTTGTTGTAAATCCCATAATAATTAATAAAATACCTTCAAATCCAAAATTAGGTTTTCCAATAAAATAACTTTGTGAGCATTCATTACTTTTAATGGAGGTATCTATATGTGGAAACTGCTTAGGAAGTAAAAATAGTGTATTAACTATTAGATAAGCAACAAAACCAAAAAAAATCCAACCATACCATATTTGGTATTGATGGCAAAAAACAACAATAAATGGAAGAACAAGAGATCCCATTGAAATGAAAGCCTTGATCAATACGCTAGCTGTACCACATGAGTTTGGAAAACATTCTGTTAATGCTGGCATTGAACCAGTATCTAAAAAAGAATTTCCAGCCCCAATAGCAATAGCTAAACAAAAAGCAATATTTATATTAGTACAAAAAGGCATTCCTAGAAAAAAAATAGCATAGCAAGCCATACCTAGACAAATAAATAGTTTGCGACCAAATTTATCTGACAATACACCACCAACAAACATTAATAATATTTTTCCAATTCCTATACCCGAAGCAATTTTACCAATGCCGATTAGATCAATATTAAGTTGTTTCGATATATCATATGAAAATTGCATGATCACAATTAATGCAATACTTTGTATTATATAATTTGCATATATAGATCCTGCAATTCCATAAGAATTGACCTTTCGATTATCCACTTGTCATACTCCATATGTAAAACATAAAATTATAATTCTATTCAATATACAAGTATCAATATTAATCAGAAAGATAGTAAGTATAAATTTGTTACTTAGCTTTTATTTGGTTCTAAAAAACAATAAAGTTTTATTCAAAATTAAACTTATATAGAATCTTGGTTAAATTTTAAAAATTTATTTTTTTCTATTATTAATAAAAATACCTCTTTTTAAGCGGCCTTTTTATTAAAAGAAGTTAAATTAGTTTCGAAGCATTTCAAAAATTTTTGCAAGAATCAAACTTTCATCTTGATCAACATTGATCACATGATGTGCAGCATCATGATATAAAGGTAATCTTTCAGCCAATACCTTTTCCATTTCATCATAAATAGATAGGCCAGTTAGTGATGGTCGTTGAGCAATGTTAGGATCTTTCATTAAACGCGCAGCTAGTGTTGCCGCAGGTGCAGATAAAAAGATAACTGTGCCATTTTGTTTCATAAAATTCCGATTATGCTCGGCTAATACCATGCCGCCACCAGTTGCAATGACACAATTAGGTTTAGTTGTATCAATCAACACCTGGCTCTCTCTTGCTCTAAATCCTTCCCAACCTTCTTTTTCAACAATTTCGGCTACCGTCTTTTGAGTAGTTTCGAGTAAATATCTATCGGTATCAATGAAAGAAAACGATAGCTTATTTGCTAACATCTTTCCCATCGTTGTTTTACCTGCAGCCCGTGCACCAACTAAAAAAATTGTTTTATTCATATTGGGTTTTATCTTTTCAGATTTATAGAATATATTAACCATGCTAGTGATTCGCTCTTATTTTTGCAACAAATTTTTTACATATTATATAAAAAATATATAAATATATATTTTTTATATAATTAAAAATAACCTATATAGCATATATCCGTAATGAAATGTTTACAATATTATAAGGAAGCTTTTAAAACCTAAAAGTCATCTTAATAAAGTTAATTAACATAACTTTTCTAAACCACGGAAATAGAGCTCTGTTGCAATCGATTGATGTAATCGCCATTGAATCACATCAAGATCTAAATTTACCTTTTTGAACTCTTCGTATGTCATAAAATAACGGATTGTATTACTACCAATACGATCATTAATACTATTTATAATAATATTTATTTTTTCGTTTCTGATTTTTTTTAGTTCTTGCATTGCTTTTCCGACAAACTCTGGGATCGGCTTTGTACCATTTTCCCAATCATGCCATGTATTAATATCTGTTTTGCCAATATATTCACTAGCTTCTGATACTTTTAGCATAAGAAAACGACGATACGCTTGCAATTCTAAGTTAGTCATAAATGCTCCTTATTATAATGCGCTTGAACTATCCAATTAATATATTAACTTTGCCTATGCCAACGTAATATAGTTGGCAATAGCAGCTAATTATATAAACAGTAGAAAATACGATTAATTCCAATTTAACTAGATATGTTTGCCTGTTTGGTAATTAATGTTTAGCTAAAGCATCAATTACAGCTTGTTTTGCTCGTTCAGAAAGATCTTTTCCTGTCCAAATCTTAAATTGAGCATTTGCTTGACCAATAAACATTTCACGCCCTGAAATAGATTGCCAGCCAGCTTTTTCTGCTTCTTGTCTAAAACAAGTATTATATGGAGTATAAACAATATCGTAAGCCACTCCTTTACCTTTAAACCAAGCTTGTTTATAAGGTGTTTGATTCTCAAATTTACCCGTCATACCTAATGGTGTTGAATTAATAACAATTTGAGCTTCAACTTTGCTACGGTCTTCCCATGAAATAGTTTTAAGGTTGAATTCACTAGCTAATGCCTGAGGTAAATCATCAGCAATATCCGTTACTGTAATATCGGTATAACCAAGTTCCTGTAATCCCACTACAGCTGCTCGTGCAGCACCTCCTGCACCAAGTAATAACACTTTTTTGAATTCTGCTGGCAGTTTTTTATTTTGAAGTGGCTCCATGAATCCAATAATATCTGTATTATCCCCACAAAGTTTATCCCCTTCCCAATACACCAAATTCGCCGCACCTGCTTTTTTTACATGATCCGTCACTTCATCTAAATAAGGGATGATAGTCTGTTTATGTGGAATAGTGACACATAATCCACGGATATTTAGTAATCTTACTGATTTAAAAAGTGTCGGTATCTCTTCTGGTGGAGTAGGAAAAGGAACTAAAACTGCTGGGATCCCATAATCTTGAAATGACGTAGTATGAATAAGTGGACTCATACTGTGCCCTAAAGGATAACCGATAATGCCATATATACTATACGGCGTGAACTGGTTCATATAATCTCCTTATAAATTGGAAAATTAACACGATATAAATAAAAATCTTAATCAAGCTTATTAAAACATATTTATTATTAAATTAAATCATTTTTTCTAAAATGATGTTAAAGACAGTATATTGTTTTATAATGAATTGTTCGTTATAAGAAAAAAGCAAGTGCTATTACAAAAAATTTTTACAAAAATTTTATCTATCAGATTGATTCAAAATGGTTTTAGGAATTTTTTTTAACTAATAAAATAAATATTATATGAGTTATGCCATTGTAAACTAATTTTATGCATAGGTAAGATAATACTTGAGAATTTGCGCATAACAGCGTATACTTCGCTACCTCATTATTATGGGTGTAGTGTGAGAGGTTAAACTGCTTCTCAGATAGAACTGCAGTAAACTAAAAGCCTGACGAGGTCAATTCCATTAACATATTACGCCCAGGGCTTAAGCATAGAAATTTCGGAGAATTATTGACATGTCACGAGTATGCCAAGTAACAGGAAAAGGTCCTTTAGTAGGAAATAATCGTTCTCATGCGATGAATGCTACTAAACGTCGTTTTCTACCAAACCTTCAAACTCACCGTTTCTGGGTTGAGAGCGAAAAACGTTTTGTAAAATTGCGTGTATCTGCTAAAGGTATGCGTACTATCGATAAAAAGGGTATTGATGCAGTTTTAGCTGAACTTCGTGCCCGTGGTGAAAAGTACTAATAAGGAAACCATATCATGGCTAAAGGTGTACGCGAAAAAATCAGATTAGTTTCTTCTGCTGGTACAGGTCATTTTTATACCACTAGCAAAAATAAAAGAACTATGCCTGAAAAAATGGAGATCAAAAAATACGATCCTGTAGTTCGTCAGCATGTTATTTATAAAGAAGCTAAAATTAAATAGTTATCTAATAAATACTGAAAAACCCAGCAAATGCTGGGTTTTTTTATATCGATTTGTAGACAAAATTATCGCTATTTTCAATAAAACAACATTAATCTATGGAAAATAACGAGTTGTTTATACTTCATAGTTAAATAATCTCTAAAAAATTAAGGTGTCTTCTAGAATTTACTTAAGCTTTGGTTTTCTATTTTTTGAATCGATAAATACTATATCAGGGTATGTAATTAATGAAATACCTAATTATGAAAAAAGAGAGCATTGCGAAGTTGATTTCTTTCTGATTAGTGGTCACCGATGGTGAAAGAGTTGAATTTGACATGACAAAATATTTCTTATTCTTATCAATAATTAAATGGATATACTTTGCATAAAACTACCTGATAAACAGGTAGTTTTTTGGGGATAAATTAATCTACATAATTATTTAATCATTTTAAATATTGTTGTTCATAAGCTCTTGCTTTTTTGTCGTCAAAAGTATGTTCCCAACGCGCAATAACAATTGCTGCTAGTGCATTACCAACCACATTAACTACTGTTCTGCCCATATCTAAAATACGTTCTACCCCCATAATATAACCAATCCCTTCAAGAGGAATACCGACACTACCTAGGGTTGCCGATAAAACAAGAATTGACGCACCAGGTACACCTGCAATCCCTTTAGATGCAATCATTAAAGTGATGACAATAATAACCTGATCCAAAATAGTTAAATCTATGTGGAATAACTGTGCTAAAAAGATAACAGTAATACTTTGATAGAGTGTTGAACCATCAAGATTAAATGAATAGCCTGTAGGTATAACAAAGCTAGTTATCGATTTTGGTGCTCCATAAGCTTCCATCTTTTCAATTATTTTAGGCAATGCAGCTTCAGAACTTGCGGTTGAAAATGCAATCACTAATTCTTCTTTCAAGATTTTTAATAATGTAAAAATATTAAATTTACAAATTTTACAAACCAGCCCTAATACCACTAACGTAAAAATAATCATTGCCGAATAGACGGTTAAAATTAATTTAAGTAGTGGAAGTAAAGATTCAAATCCATATTTAGCAACCGTTACCGTGATAAGAGCAAATACACCAATAGGTGCATAACGCATTATCATATTAGTTACTTTAAACATAGTATCTGAAATTACTTTTAAAAATAAAAGAAAAGGTTCACGTTGTTTATCTGGCAAAGACATTAAGCCTAGACCAAAAAAGACACAAAAGAAAATCACAGGTAAAACAGCACCGTCCGTCATAGCTTTAAAGATATTAGCAGGAATCATATCTAATATCATAACAATTAAACCATGAGGTTTACCGCTTAATTCTTCAGCTGCTTGGGTATACTTACTAATGTCTGTCGTTGCAAGTGTTGAGGAGTCAATTCCCGAGCCAGGTGAAAAAATATTTCCCCAAGAAAGACCTAATAAAATAGCAATAGTTGTAATAATTTCAAAATAGAGAATTGTTTTAAAACCTAAGGTCCCTAACCGTTTTGAACCACCAAGACCTGCAATACCTAGAGTTAAAGTACTCAGTATAATTGGCAACACAATCATTTTAATTAACCGAATGAAGATATCGCCTGCAGGCTGAAATATATTTACTATTGAAAATTGATAATATGAATGCAAAGGGTGGTTTGTAGCAGAGAGCTCAAATAAATAAGCACCTACGGCAATTCCTAAAATCAAAGCAATCAAAATTTGCCATGCAAGATTTGTTAATATTTTTTTTATTAAAAATGACATCTAATACTATTCCTTTTTACGATTCTTTAAAATAAAAAAGGATTAGCAAAACTAATCCTTTTAGATTATTAAATAATTAATCCTCGGACACTTGAAGTGAATCGTGCCGTTCATTATTTTCCGATACCTCCGATCCACTTGCGTCATCTTCTGTTTCGGCTATTCGTTGTAATCCCACAACTTTTTCGTTGTCAGCTGTTCGAATAAGCATGACACCTTGAGTGTTACGACCAACAATACTTACCTCTGAAACACGAGTACGAACAAGCGTTCCTGCATCTGTGATTAGCATGATTTGATCGGTTTCATCAACTTGAACTGCGCCAACAACAGTACCATTTCGCTCACTAACTTTGATAGAAATAACACCTTTAGTTGCTCTTGATTTGGTTGGATATAGTTCTTGCTGTGTGCGTTTACCATATCCATTTTGAGTTGCAGTTAAAATTGCGCCACTACCTCTAGGTACAATTAACGAAACCACTTTATCATCGCTATCAAGTTTTATGCCACGTACACCTGCGGCCGTTCTGCCCATACAACGAACTTTATTGGCTGGGAAACGAACAACTTTACCATTAGCAGAAAATAACATAATATCTTCAGTCGTTGAGATTTCACCAATCAGGTTATCATCTTCTGAGTCAATATCTTCAACAATGGCATCATCATTAAGTTCTTCATCATCTACAATAGCTGATGGATCATTGCTAGTTAAATCGACGCCAATTAATTCATCATCATCACGTAAATTAATCGCAATAATACCGCCACTTCGTGGACGACTAAATTCAATTAAAGATGTTTTCTTAACTGTACCTTGTGCTGTAGCCATAAATACACAATGTTCATCATCAAATTCTCGAACAGGTAAGATTGCTGTGATTCGTTCGTTTTCTTCAAGAGGTAACAAATTAATAATTGGACGACCTCGAGAACCACGGCTGGCTTCAGGCAGTTGGTAAACTTTCATCCAATATAATCGACCACGGCTTGAGAAGCAAAGAATCGTATCATGGGTATTGGCAATTAATAGTTTTTCGACAAAGTCTTCTTCTTTAATTTTAGTGGCAGATTTACCTTTACCACCTCGACGTTGAGCTTCATAATCTGAAAGTGGTTGATATTTTACATAACCTTGATGGGAAAGAGTAACGACCACATCTTCTTGAGCAATAAGATCTTCAATATTAATATCTGCACTGCTCGCTGTAATTTCTGTTCTTCTAGCATCTTGGAATTGGTCTCGAACGCTTTCTAATTCTTCACGAATCACTTCCATTAAACGTTCTGAGCTAGCTAAAATATGTAATAACTCACCAATTTGAACCAATAATTCTTTGTATTCATCAAGAATTTTTTCATGTTCAAGGCCGGTTAAGCGGTGTAAGCGGAGATCTAAAATCGCTTGAGCCTGTGCTTCTGATAAATAATAATGTCCATCATGAATACCAAACTCTGGTGCTAAATCTTCTGGTCTAGCTGCATCATTACCTGCTTTTTCTAGCATAGCAGCAACATTTCCAAGTTGCCAAGCTTGGTTCAATAATTTAGTTTTTGCTTCACTCGGTGTTGCAGCAGCACGAATAAGCTCAATGATAGGATCAATATTGGCAAGTGCGATTGCTAAACCTTCTAATACATGAGCACGTTCGCGTGCTTTGCGTAATTCATAAATGGTTCGACGAGTTACAACTTCTCGTCTATGAAGCACAAAAGCCTCAATCATTTCGCGTAAATTTAGGAGTTTTGGTTGGCCTTTATGTAAAGCCACCATATTGATACCAAATGAAACTTGTAATTGAGTCAAAGAGAAAAGGTTATTTAATACAACTTCACCAACAGCATCACGTTTGATTTCAATAACTATGCGCATACCGTCTTTATCTGATTCATCACGTAATGCCGAAATACCTTCTATTTTTTTATCTTTAACTAATTCTGCAATTTTTTCGATCAGTTTTTTCTTATTAACCTGATACGGAATCTCATTAACAATAATGGTTTCACGTCCACTATGATCATCAACTTCTATGGTAGCTTTAGAGCGAATATAGATAATACCACGACCTGTGCGATACGCATTTTCAATACCTTTTCGACCATTAATTAATGCTGCTGTTGGAAAATCCGGCCCATGGATATACTCCATTAAACCATCGACTGAAATATTTTCGTCTTCAATAAAAGCCAAGCAACCATTGATAACTTCAGAGAGATTATGAGGAGGAATGTTAGTCGCCATACCAACAGCAATCCCTGATGCGCCATTAATTAATAAGTTAGGAATTCGTGTTGGTAACACATCTGGGATCATTTCTGAACCATCGTAATTAGGTGAAAAATCAACTGTCTCTTTATCTAGATCAGTTAATAATGCTCCCGCAAACTTTTGCATACGAATTTCAGTATAACGCATCGCAGCAGCTGAATCGCCATCAACAGAACCAAAGTTACCTTGACCATCAACCAACATATAACGTAATGAGAATGGTTGAGCCATACGTACAATTGTGTCATAAACTGCTGAATCACCATGTGGATGATATTTACCGATTACATCCCCAACAACACGAGCAGACTTCCTATAAGGTTTATTCCAATCATATCCAGCTTCATGCATAGCAAATAAAACGCGCCGGTGAACAGGTTTCAAACCGTCACGGACATCAGGTAAGGCACGCCCAACAATGACAGACATTGCATAGTCAAGATAAGAAGATTTTAATTCATCTTCTATATTAACGGGGGTTATTTCTTTGGCTAGTTCGGTCATAACACCATGTACTCTTATTAATTTAAGTCATCAAAATAGTTCACAATTATAGCATAAAATCACTATTAATGCAGAATTAAACCGTCTTTATTTCAGCTTATTTACTGTGAATAAATAGTCTATTCTCGATTAATTGGCACAAGCAATTTAGAATCATAGCGTGCATTTCGTATGCCATCACTTTTTTGTAAGACGGAATTCTAATTTCAATATCGTTCTGGCCTAATAAGCCAATAACTTCACCACCATCAAAAGCAGTTAATGCGACAATTTTCATATCTTTAATTACCGCTTCTTGAACTGCACGAATGATAGATCTGCTATTCCCTTGGCAAGTTGCTATTATTAAAACATCACTTTGTTGCCCTAATGCTTGAATTTGACGAGCATAAATCTCCTCATGATTAGCTATAGCACTTAATAAAACATTGTCTGATACTAAAGCCATTGCAGGAATACTTGGTCTTTCAATATTAATACTGGTGATTAAACGTGAAGTAAAGCTTTGTACATTAGCTGCTGATGAACCATTACCACAACTCATAATTTTGTTGCCATTAAGTAAACTATCGACAATAATATTCGCTGCCTTTTCAATAGAATAGCCAAGTGATTCTGCCATCACGATTTGAGTTTGAATACTTTCAGTGAAGTAATTTTTAATTAAATCTTGCACACTTTTCACCTAAAATTAAAATGCATTAATAATCCATTTTTTGCTGTTACCTGTAATAGCAAAAATATCAAACCTAAATTCTGTATCTTCAATATTTAAATTTTGCGCCATCATCCATTGTTGGGCAGCCTGCCTGATTTTATTTTGTTTATTTAGTGTAACTGTCATCTCCGCATC
Organism: Gilliamella sp. ESL0232; assembly: GCF_013346885.1. NCBI lineage: Bacteria > Pseudomonadati > Pseudomonadota > Gammaproteobacteria > Orbales > Orbaceae > Gilliamella > Gilliamella sp. ESL0232. The sequence goes on from NZ_JAAEDW010000004.1 coordinate 215,117, forward strand.
ACCAAAGTTAGCATTTTTTCGATAACGTACTTCAATAAAAACAAGACATTTATTATCAAGCATAATTAAATCCAGCTCTCCAAAGCGAAATTGGCTATTATGTGCAAGAAGTATAAGCCCTTGCTTAAGTAAATATTTGCAAGCTATATTTTCATAATGCTCGCCAATTTGTTTTTTATTCGCTTTTTGAATCAGATTTATCTTCACCATAAATATATTGCTGCCAGGAGAGTGCACGTGTCACTTCGCATTGATCACTTGTTGATAATTTACCTGTCATACCATCTAAAAAATTAGGTTGATATGAATTAAGTTGATTAAAACGATTTGTTAGTCTCCACGCATCAATGCCCATTGCATACAGGCGAATTAATGAATAATCTTTCTGAATGTTGCTAGGTATATTTGTATTTACCTTATCCATTTGATTTATAACCATAGGGATATCTGCATATTCAGTTTTATTCATATCATAATTAAAGTCATTAGAAGCATTAGCTACATGACTTTTAGAACTTGAATAAAGTGTAACCGCAGATGAATTTCCAATAGTTTTATTTGCACCCATATCAAGCATTGGCTTTATCAACGTCAATTCATCATATGAAGAATAAACATAAATAGCATCAAATCCAGCAGATACCATTCCCCCTGATAGCGTTTCATCTATCAAAATAGGATTGCCAGCAAGACTAATCCCTATGTTACGATTCATATTGGCGCTTAGTGTTTGAGTGTTACCAAAATATTGTACGTAAGCTTGTGAACTATTTGCTGACAATTGTGACCACTGTGCAGCAAAACTTTGTGCAACACGTTTACCCAAATCATTTTGAGGGACTAACAGTAATGGTTTTATTTTATTTTGAGAATAAATATGGTCTGCCGCATCTTTTGCTTCATCTTCAGGAGATAAAGCAAAATAACAAATTTTATTTGCAGACGCAGTAGTGTTATCAACCTTATTCAAGGCTAAGACAGGAATAGCTGGCTCTAGTGATTTTAATTCAATAACTTCTTTCTTTAATAAAGGACCTACAATTAACTCAACATTTTGTTCCTGTGCTTGCTGGATTAAAGTATTCATTGGCGCACTAGTTGTATCAAGTATAATCACATTTTGTTGTGGTTCTTGAGGAAAAAACTTAATTCCATCCATGTAACCTTGACGAATTGTTTCACCAAATATACGTGAAGAGCTATTTAATGGTAACAATAATGCAACTTTTTTTGCATTAGCATCAACAGCAAGTGTTTGTTCTCCAGTTAATATCGAGATAATCTCTTTTGCGGGATGATCTGGATATTGTATAGCCCAATTGTTAATAGCTTGTTTTAATAGCTGTTTTTGATTTTCGGATTTTGTGGCAATAATTTCTGGTGTATCATCATCTTGTGGAGTGGATGCTTTACTCGCATTTTGGTAAGCATAAGCTAAATCAACCCAACCTTGTAATATAGTTTCATTTTCATCAACTAAAATTTTGCGGATTTTACCAGATTTTAATTTACGGAAAAAATTCCATGTATTATTTAATAATTGCCTTTTTTCTGTTTCTGATACATATTTTTCTAATTGAAGATAATCGTGGGCTTGAGCATTAATATCTTTACCATTTATATCTAAACCCAATTTAATAATGTAATAACGATACAGTTGTGAATTAGACAAATTTTCAATAGTGAATTGATTCAGATCAAATGATTTCCTTTTTTTTACAGCAATTTGCCCCTCTGATAATAACTTTTCTTTTTGTTGCTCATCATTAAGTTTGGGTGGTAAATTTGATAATAATGTAGTTGCTTGTGAAAATTTATTTTCTTTTATTAGTGCACGAATAGCTAATAATTGCCAATTAACTTTATCTATTCCAGAACTATTATCTGCTTGTGAAAGATAATAACTAGAATTTTTGTTATCATCAAAGTTAAGAGATTTCTCTGAATTTCCTAAAGTACAACATACCAAAAATGTAAATAATGGTATTATCAATATAGCATAAAAGTAACGTTTCAAGTTCATACCTACTCTCTTATAATTTTGTTATCCCCAAATTCGTTGTACATGAACCGTAATTTCTTCTCGATCATGATAAAGCTGTTTTGCTTGAATTTGTACGTTGATTTTTTTATTATTTAACTCTTTATTTAACGAATATAGATTTTGTTTTACTTCTTCATAACGTTTTTTCATTGGTAATTTGAGGTTAAAAATAGCCTCTCTACACCAACCATTAATTAACCATTTGGCTATTAATTCTGTTACTTTAGCTGGTTTCTCAACCATATCACAAACCAACCAATAAATATTATGCTTTTTAGGTATAAATTTAAAGCCATCTTCCCGATAATGTTTAACTTGTCCAGTTTCCATCAATTTTTCATCCATAGGTCCATTATCAATGGCATAAACCATCATACTTCTTTTAACCAGTTGATAAGTCCAACCTCCAGGACAAGCACCCAAATCAACAGCGTTTAAACCACCTTTTAATCGCTCCTCCCACTCATCATAAGGAATAAAAATATGGAAGGCTTCTTCTAATTTTAATGTAGAACGGCTTGGCGCATCAGAGGGAAATTTTAATCTTGGAATTCCCATATAAAAAGGCGAATTATTTTGACTTAGTGAATAACCAACATAACAACTGGTATTACTGATAAAAAATAAGTGGACAACGGGTCTTGATGGATTCTCAATTTTTAATAAAATACGTTTACTTCTTAATGCTTGACGAAAGGGCACGGTAAATTTACGACAAAAGCCAGAAAGCGCTTTACCTTCATTTGTATCAGCAACTTCAACACGTAGATCTCCAGCTTTGTCAATACATCCAGATAATGCATCAATGATTGGAGAAATACGGTTATCTGTAGGTAAATCAACTAATAGATCACCTGCTACAAACATTTGCCTTGCAAAAATTAGTGTTCGAAAATCTAAATTTTTTATTAATAATTGTGCATCATCATATTGATAGCATTCAAAAACAACATAACCACTGTTTTCTTTAACTTTAGCAAAGCCATATACTTCTTTCTGAGCAGCTTTATCTGTAATTTCGTTAGCACACTCTTTTTCAAATCCACAACGGCAATAGAGAATAATTTTGTTTAGTTTTTGCATATTGTAATTTTTTGCTCTTTCAACAGAAGCTATAAAAAATATTCATATTAATCAGATTGAACATTATCAGTATATAAAGGTGCATCACCTTTTGGACGAGTTTTAAATCTTCGATGTAACCACATATATTGCTCAGGTGCTTTTAGAATTTCTTGTTCAATCGCTTTGTTCATAAAAGTAGCAGCAAGTACATCATCATCAATTGGATAATCTTCAAGCTCTGATGTTACATAAACAGTGTAACGACCATCTTTCTCACGCTTAGGAGTAAATGGTATAATAGCTGGCTGAGCTAATTTCACTAATATACGCGTGCCTACAGTTGTTGCAGCTTTTTTTACTGAAAATAGAGGCGCAAATACACTATTTTTAGGACCATAATCATGATCTGGTGCATACCAAAGTAATTCACCATTTTTTAGTGCGCGGATCATTCCCTTAGTATTATGCCGATCCAGCATATATTTATTTGATTTGAGTCTTCCTTTAAGCTGAACATAATCCATCACAGGATTATCATTTGGACGGTACACTCCGACTCCAGGATGGTTCATTCCTAAGATACGTGCGCCTAACTCTAATGTTAAAAAATGAATACCAATGAGTAAAACACCTTGACCTGATTGTTGAACTTTTGTGATATGAAAATCGTCTACAATAGAAACTTTTTTAGCAAGCCGTTTATCAGACCAAAACCATGCCATACCAGTTTCAAAAATGGCTAAACCTGTTGAAATAAAATTCTCACGCAACATCTGATCACGTTCAGATTGTGTTTTTTCAGGAAAACAGAGTTTAAGATTTTGCCTAGCCGTTTCTTTACGTTTGCCGATTAATTTCATCGAAAGCAATCCTAACCCTTTTCCCAATTGATAAATGATTGGATATGGCAATAAAACGATTAAATATAAAATACCAATACCAAGCCACGTTAACCAATAACGAGGATGTAATAAACTTTTAGTAAAAATAGGGCGAATTTCTTGATTTTGACTCATATTAAGATCAAATTATTATTAATAATACAGTTGCTTATTATATCTTATTTTTCGGGAGCATAAAATAAACAAAGTCTAAGGACGTTATATCATTATTCTGTGACTAAATTTGTTATCAGTTTATATTTAAGTAGCTCACAGTTAAAACTATTAGCTATTCTTAAAATTATCTATTTTTATACTGAAACACATAGTTACCTGAAACTTTTTAACAAAAATTAAACAGCAACAGGCGCTTTGATTGCTGGATACGGTTCATAACCAACAATTTCAAAATCCTCAAATTCATAATCAAAAATTGTTGGAGGTTTACGTTTAATAACTAATTTTGGCAATATTCTTGGTTCACGACATAGTTGCAAATGAGCTTGTTCTATATGATTAGAATAAAGATGTGTATCACCACCAGTCCACACAAAATCACCTACTTGTAATTCGCATTGCTGTGCAATCATGTGTACCAACAAAGAATAGCTGGCTATATTAAATGGTAATCCTAAAAATACATCACAAGAACGTTGATAAAGTTGACAAGATAGTTTGCCATTTGCGACATAAAATTGGAAAAAAGCATGACATGGTGCTAATGCCATTTGATCTAATTCTCCAACATTCCAAGCAGAAACAATCATACGTCTAGAGTCAGGATCATTTTTAATTTGATCAATTAGTTGTGAAATCTGATCTACCTTGCGACCATCAGCCGCTTCCCATGCTCGCCATTGTTTACCATAAACAGGACCTAAGTCACCATTTTCATCAGCCCATTCATTCCAAATAGTTACCTTATTGTCCTGAAGATACTTAACATTTGTATCCCCCTTCAAAAACCAAAGCAATTCATGAATAATTGAACGTAAATGACACTTTTTAGTCGTAACAAGAGGAAAACCTTCTTGTAAATTAAACCGCATTTGATGCCCAAAAATAGATAGTGTTCCAATACCTGTTCGATCTGATTTAGGTGTACCTTCATCTAAAATTTTTTGCATTAACGTTAAATATTGTTTCATTGTGTTTTTGCCTTATTATTAAATCTATATGCAAATAAAAGAATAAAAATACCACCAATAATCATTGGTAAACATAATATTTGTCCCATACTGATAATATTTAAAAATAAGCCTAACTGCTCATCTGGTTGTCTAAAAAATTCTATAACAAATCTAAATAAACCATAGCAAAATAAAAATAAGCCAGATACAGAGCCTGTAGGTCTTGGTTTTCGAATAAAAATATTTAAAATAATAAACAGTACTATTCCCTCAAACACCATTTCATAAAGCTGTGAAGGATGCCTTGGTAAAATACCATTTAATTGGGAATAAAGTGAAAACCACTCTGGATGAGACTGAACAAACATAAAATCGGCATGTGATGATGTTGGAAATAACATACCAATCGATGAATCAGTTACTCTCCCCCAAAGTTCTCCATTAATAAAATTACCAAATCGCCCAAACATCAAACCAATCGGGACAAGAGGGGCAACAAAATCACCGACTTGCATAAAAGTTTTCTTTGTTCCCTTTGCAAAAAGGGCAATAACGCAAATCGCACCAATTAAACCACCATGAAAAGACATACCGCCTTCCCAGACTTTAAATAAAATTATAGGATCTTTGATAAAAGCTTCTAAATTATAGAAGAAGACATAGCCTAAACGGCCTCCAATAAAAAGACCTAAAAACCCCCAAAATAATAAATTTTCAACCTGCTGTGACGTCCATTGACTATTTGGCTTATTTGCACGGCGCTTAGCCAAATAAAGTGCACCCAGCACTCCAAATAAATACATTGCACCATACCAATGAAGTGATACCGGACCAATGGAAAAGGCTATTGGATCGAAATTAGGGAATTGTAAATATTGATTCATTTTTTATTACGCTTTTTGTTTTTCCGTTTATTAGCAAAGAAATTAAATCGTTTCTTTTTAGAAATATTAGTTACTGATGTCTCTATTTCAGACTGTATAGCAAACACAGATAAAGAAAATTCCTTCATTGCCTTTCTATAGACATCTCGTTTAAATGCAATCACCTGTCGAATGGGATACCAATAACTAACCCATTTCCAATCATCAAATTCAGGTGCTGAGGATGTATTGAGATTAATGACTGATACATCAGATATTAATTCTAATAAAAACCATTTTTGTTTTTGCCCAATACAAACTGGCTGATTTTCCCAACGGATCATCCTTTTGGGTAACTTATATCGTAACCAACCATTAGTAACGGATAAAATCTTCACATCTTTTGATGATAAACCAACTTCTTCGTTTAATTCGCGAAACATTGCCTGCTCAGGCGTTTCGCTTTGTTTTATTCCGCCCTGAGGAAATTGCCAAGAATTTTGCCCATACCGACGAGCCCAAAGTACTTGACCATACCTGTTACAAATAACTATTCCTACATTCGGACGGTAGCCATCATTATCGATCACTGACTACCTCAAAAAAATTTTCCTTGTATAGCTGAATTGTTTCATACATACAGCAAGAAATAAATAGAAAATAATTACAAAGTGACAAATACCTTCTTTTTTTGACTGTTTTTTATACTAATTAATATTTGTTACTGCATTAATTAATTTTCAATAATCAAAATGATATTTAATAAATATTCCAAAAAGCAAAAAGCCCAGCATGACTGCTGGGCTCTCTATATTTAAAAGTCTGGCGGCACCCTACTCTCACATGGGTAATACCCACACTACCATCGGCACTACGGCGTTTCACTTCTGAGTTCGGCATGGGGTCAGGTGGGACCACCGCGCTATTACCGCCAGACAT